>NZ_JAJEJT010000001.1:2861406-3179340 GCF_021390645.1 Paraburkholderia flagellata | reverse complement strand
CTGAATGGCGGCGGCGCGTGCGAGCTGGTTTGCCTTGCCGGTGACGAAATTGTCGAACGTGAGCACCGGGTTGAGCTTCGAGCGCTCGTAGGTCGGGTCGGGTTCGCCGCTCGAGGCAGCCGCGGCCGCGCCCTGGCCCGGGCGCCAGGTGCGGCGGCCGGCGGCGGCTTCGTTGGCGTCGAGGCTGGGCAGATCGAGATCGGCGGCGTCTTCAGCGGTGGCATGCGCGGCGGCGGCCGAGGCGGCGTGCACCATGCCGGCGAGGCCCGTACCGCCAGTCACGGCGGCCGGTTGCGGCGCGGCGGCGACAACAGCCGGCGCAGGCGCGCCACCCAGAGGCGCACGAGGCGCGGCAGCGGGCGCGACATGAGGCGCACGCATGCCCGCCTTCGGGTCGAGGACGAACTGCACGTCGACCGGGGTCTGCCAGAAGTCGCGCGCCAGATCGGTGATCCGGCCCGAGAACTGGCTCTTGACCCAATCGAGCTTGAAACGGTTGGGAGCGGCTATCTGCAGCGTGTTCGCCGCAGCATCGAAGGCAACCGGGGCCAACGGTTTAATCCACGTCACGTACTGCTGGGGCGTTAGCTCACGCTCCAGTAGTGCGGAACAGTGTTGCCAGAATTCGTTCATCGAGTTGCTGTGGTCGTTTTGTTTGCATGCATTGCTGTCGCTTCGCTCTTGTCGCACACACGCGAACGAGGCCCTGACGAGGCGACGGCAATTGCTCCGGAAGCCCGCGCGGCAAGGGTCTTGCGGCAAGCAGGCGGGCCGGAGCGGCATGCAGGATTCTTGGGATAGGCGAGATTCTAACGCCGAAATCCCCTCGCCAGGAAGTTATCCACAGGGACGGATCAACGCACGCTCGTTCGTGCCCTTACAGTAGTCAACCTGGGTGCGATGTGCCGGGGCCAGAAGGTTCGATCGCCTAACCTATTGACGGCCAACGAAAAACCGGCTTAAATAGCGGGTTCCTCGAAAACCAATCCCTAGTACCACCGGCCATTGCCTTTTTCCGCGATGCTCGCCGCGGTCAAAACTCAACAGTGAGAGCAACATGAAACGTACTTTCCAACCTTCCGTTACCCGTCGCAAGCGTACCCACGGTTTCCGCGTGCGCATGAAGACCGCTGGTGGCCGCAAAGTGATCAACGCACGCCGTGCGAAGGGTCGCAAGCGCCTCGCCGTCTAAGTCGGGCAGCATCGCTATCAGCGAAATCACGGGTAGCGGCCCGCTCGCGAGCACGGCGAACAGGACGAACCCGGTAACTGATCGGGGCGTCATGCCGTCGCGAACGCAAGCCGCTTTTCCGAAAGCCGCAAGGCTACTGAAAACGGATGAGTTCTCATCCGTTTTTCGTTTGCGTCCCTGGCGCCGCACCGAGCACTTCGTCGTGTACGGCCGGCCCACCGGCAACGAGGCGCGGCTCGGACTCGTGATCGGCAAGAAGTACGCACCGCGCGCGGTCACGCGCAACCTGGTGCGCCGTATTGCCCGCGAAGCGTTTCGTGTGCGCCGTGCGCAGTTCGAGGGTTTCGACCTGCTGCTGCGCCTGCATACGAAGTTCGACCGCAAGGCGCTGCCGGGCGCGTCTTCACCGGGGCTCAAAGCTTTGTGCCGCGGCGAGATCGAGACGCTGCTCGAAAAAGCCGCGCGCGAAGTCACGCGGCGTGGCATCGCTGCGCCTGCGGCATCTGCGCGCACCCCTTGCGCGACGCAGGCCACGGCACCAAGTGGGGAACCTGCGGGGGAACCGGCGCGTGCCCAGGCCGGTAAAGATCTGCCGCCGGACCACGGCAGTTCCCGCACATCATGAGCGGGGCGCGCGAGTCCGGCATATCCGACGTAGACGCCGCGCAAGCGGCACGTGGTTCGTCATCGAGCGCGGCGCAGTCAGGCCGCAACGCCATGCAAACGGTATTGATCGCACTGCTGCGTTTCTACAAGCTTGCCGTGAGTCCCCTCCTCGGCAGCCGGTGCCGTTTTTATCCTTCCTGTTCGGATTACGCACGCGAGGCAATCCAGTATCATGGCGCCGCGCGTGGGACTTACCTCGCCGCGCGGCGGCTATGCCGCTGCCATCCGTTTTCGGCGGGCGGCATCGATCTCGTCCCGCCTGCATCTCCGAAAAAGCGCTGACGCGCCATTCCATCGACACTGAGACAACGCATGGATATCAAACGCACCGTCCTATGGGTCATCTTCTTCATGTCAGCTGTCATGCTGTACGACAACTGGCAGCGCGACCATGGACGCCAGTCGATGTTCTTCCCGAACGCGACGCAAACTCAGACGCAGACCGCCGCCAGCGGCCCCGCGCCCGCTAGCGCCGCCAACGGCGCGTCCGACCTGCCGACGGCCGCCGCCGCCGCGGGCCAGGCGCCGACGAACACCGCCCAGCCGGCTGCAGCCGCAGCACAACTCGTCCATTTCCGCACCGACGTCTACGACGGCGTGATCGACACGCGCGGCGGTACGCTCGTGAAGCTGTCGCTCGTGAAGGAAAGCGCCGACGGCAAGGGTCCCGACCAGTACATCACGCTCTTCGACCACACGAACGACCACACGTACCTGGCGCGCACCGGCCTGCTCGGCGGCGACTTCCCGAACCACAACGACGTGTTCACGGCAGTCGATGGCCCGCGCGAGCTGACCGGCGACGCCAACACCTTCCAGATCGCGCTTCAGTCGCCCGAGAAAGGCGGCGTGAAGGTCACCAAGACCTACACGTTCACACGCGGCAGCTACGTGATCGGCGTGGACTGGAAGGTGCAGAACGTCAGCGGCGCGCCCGTTTCGCCGACGCTCTACATGGAAATCGTGCGTGACAGCGAGCCGGTCGAAACGCCACGCTTCTCGCACACCTTCATCGGCCCGGCTGTGTACTCGAACGAGCATCACTTCCAGAAGATCACGTTCGGCGACATCGACAAGAACAAGGCCGACTTCGTGACCCAGGCCGACAACGGCTGGATCGCGATGGTGCAGCACTACTTCGCGACCGCGTGGATTCCGCAGCAAGGCGCCAAACGCAGCATCTACGTCGAGAAGTTCGATAACTCGCTCTACCGTGTGGGTGTGAAGCAGCCGCTCGGTACGATCGCACCCGGTGCGACGGACAACGTGCAGGCACGCCTCTTTGCGGGTCCGCAGGAAGAGCGCATGCTCGAGGGCATCGCGCCGGGTCTGGAACTCGTGAAGGACTACGGCTGGGTGACGATCATCGCCAAGCCGCTCTTCTGGCTGCTCGAGAAGATCCACAGCTACGTGGGCAACTGGGGCTGGTCGATCGTGCTGCTCACGCTGCTCATCAAGGCTGTGTTCTTCCCGCTCTCCGCCGCCAGCTACAAGTCGATGGCGCGCATGAAGGAAATCACGCCGCGCATGCAGGCGCTGCGCGAGCGCTTCAAGAGCGACCCGCAGAAGATGAACGCGGCGCTCATGGAGCTCTACAAGACCGAGAAGGTGAATCCGTTCGGCGGCTGTCTGCCGGTGGTGATCCAGATTCCGGTGTTCATCTCGCTGTACTGGGTGCTGCTCTCGTCGGTGGAAATGCGCGGCGCGCCGTGGATTCTCTGGATTCACGACCTTTCACAGCAGGATCCGTTCTTCATCCTGCCGGTGCTGATGGCCGTCTCGATGTTCGTGCAGACGAAGCTGAACCCGACGCCGCCGGATCCGGTCCAGGCCAAGATGATGATGTTCATGCCGATCGCGTTCTCGGTCATGTTCTTCTTCTTCCCGGCGGGCCTCGTGCTGTACTACGTCGTGAACAACGTGCTCTCGATCGCGCAGCAGTACTACATCACGCGCATGATGGGTAAAAACAAGAAGAAGGCAGCCTGAGTGCAGGGGCGGCAGTGACGCCGCCACTTGAATCAAGGCTCGAAAAAAAGCCGTCCGGTGTGAACCGGACGGCTTTTTGCATGATTGGATCGCCATTTGCTTGACGCCGCAGAGCGCAGCGTTCGTATGCGCGCGTTAGTTCTTCTCCGCGTCGCCGTAGAATTGGGCGACCAGTTCCTGCACGAGATAGCGGTGATGGGCGCTGAGCGACTCGATCTTCGAGGCCAGTTCGAGCGTTTCCTCGGAAACCGGATATTTTTCATCAGGCTTGCGCGGCCGCGGCACGGCTGAGCCCGCGCTGCCCGGCGGACCGTAGTGCAGCCAGTGGATATCCACGTCGAACCACTTCGCCAGCGTTTCCAGCTTGTCGTGCGTGGGAATCGTGCGGCCGCTCAGCCACTTGTGAGCGGTTTGCGGCGAAACCGGATGCTCGCCGTGATGGCGCAGGTTGAACCGGTTGGCCAGGTCGGTACTGCCGCGCAGCTTTTCGGGCGCGCGCTTCATGGCGAACTTGAGACGTTCGGCAAAGGCAGCTTTTTCATCGGATGTCGGCATGGGCCAGATTGTGCAGCCCGAAATTGGCGAAGATGTCAACCAGTTGGGCTATATTTAGCGCACGTAAGAGATAATTCGCCTGCTTCTGGCCACCTTATGACTTCGGTCGAGATCCTCGCAAATTCCCTTGTGAGCAACGGGTTAGCGAGATCTGGCGCCTGTATTATCCAAATTCTGACAGAATCCGCTAAGACCAATCTTATCTAATTTAAGATAAAACGAGACGAGTCTCAGTCACGTCCCCAGCCGGAAAACGCTTTGTCTGGCGCGTTACAATGCCTCGCGTTTTGAGAGTGCTCATGCGACCGTAGTCGTCCCCGCACTCAATCCTGATTCCAGCCCTGCTCCACGGTCCACGCCCATCATGCTCGCCACCGATTCCGATCCCATCGTCGCCATCGCTACTGCGCCCGGACGCGGCGGGATCGGTGTCGTGCGCGTTTCGGCCGGCCGCGCTGGCGCGGCGGCGACCGCTGCGCTGATGCAGGCCCTCACCGGCCAGAATCTGGTTGCGCGCCACGCGAGCTACGTGCCCTTCCTCGACGGGGCCGGCACCGTGCTCGACCGGGGTATCGCGTTGTCGTTCCCCGCGCCGCATTCGTACACCGGCGAGCACGTGCTCGAACTCCAGGGGCACGGCGGCCCGATCGTGCTGCAACTCGTTTTGCAGCGCTGCATCGAGGCCGGCCGCGAGTTCGGACTACGTCTTGCCGAGCCCGGCGAATTTACGCGGCGCGCGTTCCTCAACGACAAACTCGATCTGGCCCAGGCGGAAGCCGTGGCCGACCTGATCGAGGCAAGTACGGAAGCGGCGGCGCGCTCGGCCGGCCGCTCCCTCGACGGCGCGTTCTCGCGGGACATCCACGCGCTGGTGGACGACGTCGTCACACTGCGCATGCTCGTTGAGGCGACGCTGGATTTCCCCGAAGAAGAGATCGATTTCCTGGAGGCCGCAGACGCACGCGGCAAGCTCGCGCGCATTCGCGAGCAACTCGACCACGTGCTCTCCGAGGCTCGTCAGGGTGCACTGCTGCGCGAAGGACTTTCGGTCGTGCTCGCGGGACAGCCCAACGTGGGCAAGTCGTCGCTGTTGAACGCGCTGGCCGGCGCGGAACTCGCGATCGTAACGCCCGTTGCCGGCACAACGCGTGACAAGATTTCCCAAACGATCCAGGTCGAAGGCATTCCGCTGCATGTGATCGACACGGCGGGTTTGCGCGACACGGAGGACGAAGTCGAGAAGATCGGCATCGAGCGCACATGGAACGAAATCGGCCGCGCCGATGTGGTGCTTCATCTGCTCGATGCGCGCTCGGGCATGAACGCCGAAGACGAAGTGATCGCCGCGCGCTTTCCTGCCAGTGTGCCGGTTGTCCGCGTGCTCAACAAGACCGACCTGACCGGCGTGGCGCCCGAAGTGGCGCAGCGTCGCGCAGTCAACGGCAGTGATGTCTGCGAGTTGCGTCTTTCTGCGAAACAGGGCGACGGTGTCGGGCTGCTGCGCGCCGAGTTGCTGCGCATAGCGGGCTGGCAGGCGGACGCGCAGAGCGTCTATCTCGCACGCGAGCGGCATCTCATCGCGCTGCGCGCTGCGCGCGAGCATCTTGCGCATGCGGCAGCGCACGCCGACCAGAATTCGCAATTGCTCGATCTGTTCGCTGAGGAACTGCGCCTCGCGCAGGAGTCGCTGAATTCGATTACCGGCGAATTCACGTCCGATGACCTGCTGGGCGTGATCTTCAGCCGGTTTTGTATCGGGAAGTAACCCGGAATCGAGCAGCGTTCCACCCCATTCTTCCGTCGCCTGGAACAATCCGTTCGAGGCGCGAGGGTTAACCCTCGGCGGCAATCCTCCTAGACTTTCGCTCATCGGATGCAGACATGTTGTCGCACCGAACCAAAAGCCAAAGGAGGTAGTTAGCATGAAGTCCCTGATCCAGGCCGTAGCCGTTACCGTTGCCCTCGTCGTCCCGGTGGCATCGTTCGCGCAATCGAATGCGCCCGTTACCCGCGCTCAGGTGCGCGCCGAGCTCGTGCAGCTCGAGAAAGCGGGCTGGCGTCCGGGCGCAGGGGCCGACCCGCACTACCCCGACGATCTTCTCGCCGCCGAAGCCAAGGTGGCGGCCGCGAACGGCGCAACGAGCGGCTATGGCGGCACGGCAACCGGCAACTCGGATGCGAGCCGCCCGGCGGTGCCCAAATCCGACTGGAACGCGATGTATAACCATCCGTAACAAGGAAATATCGCTGAAACGCTTGCCATGATCCACTGCAAGCGCTTCGCATACCTAAGTGAATACCTCCGCCGTCGTTGACGCGACGGCTTCGCTCAGGCCTTAGGGCCTGGGCGCTTTTTCCGGCGACCGTCATGCAAGCTGGCGACGCGCTCAAAAGCAAAGCTTGTTCAGCCTCACTTCTGCGCACTACGAGCTAACTGCAACATCATTTAATTCGTAGTGCGATTCATTCAGAAATTCGCTAGCAGGCCATTCTTTAGCGGGCGGCGCGTCTCTCCCGCTCGCTAACAGCTTCTCTCTCCCTCCATAAAGGCACAGCGTCCGTAGCGGTCGGCTGTAATTTGCGGACACACATCGTTGCTTTTCCAAACCCTTGCCTCGACGCGGCTCGTCGACAATCGGTGGCATAGGAGAACGACTATGAAAACACTCTTCTGCGCGATTGCTCTGGTTGCCTTGTCGGCCGGCCTCACGGGTTGTGTGGTGGCGCCGCCGTACGCGTACGCTCCTGCGCCAGCCTATGGCTATGGCTATGGCTATGCGCCGGGCTACTATGCGGCGCCGTCGGTGGATATTGGGGTTGGCGTGGGCGGCTATTACGGGCACGGCTGGCGACATTAAGGGGACCGTAACAAGCCCCTTGAAAGGTTGACGTCTGACCTTTGAACTTGACCTATCCGATGTGATAGCTGTACACGCGCCGCCGCCGAACTAAAGTGGCGAGACACGGTTTCACAAGACGTTGGACCAGTACACGGGGGCAGCCATGAGATTCATCGACGACGAGATCGCGCATATCACGCGCGCAATGGCGCCCTCGTTATCCGCTGGCACGACGCCGGCAGTCTTTTCATTCAATTACTGGTACGAGCGCCTCTCGGCGTTGCTTGACCTCGCCCAGATCACACAATCCCAGTTCCGTACGGTCGACGCGCTCATGGTCGCGCTCGAAGCGCGCCAGGCTGCCATCGGCACAAAGGCGCGAGAAGCGCTGGCCGCATGATTTACCGGTTCACGACTTTGCTCCGCGAGCGTTCCGCGCCGCGAATTCCCGATTAACCTCGCCATGTCACCCGAGCATGGATTAGCCCGCGCAAGCGGGCTTTTTTCTTTTCCGGGGCGGCTTGCGAGGGACCGGCAGACGGAAAAAAAACCGCGGCAGGGGCCGCGGTCAAGAGCTTGCCATTAGGCATCCTACGCGGCGCCGAGGGGTTGCCGCCGCCTCGCCATTCTCACGGCCCGTTCCGGGCGCAGCAGCGACTTGCGCCCTGATTTAATAATCCTTAACGTTTTGGCCGACCTCGCTCGCACTCTTGAAAACATCGCACGCCCCCTGCATGTAAAGCCCACTTTTTTCGGAGATTCAGATCGTGGGCAGACGACCTTCCTTCATTGACGATCTGGCTCGCGGCGTCCCTCCCGACGGCGCGAGCCAGCGTCCCGGCATCGACGACGGCGCGCTCCTCGATGCCTATTCGCGCACGGTGATCGGCGCGCTGGAGCGCGTGCAGCCAGCCGTCGCGCACATAGCCGTCGAGCGCCGCGCATCCGGGCAAGCTCCCGCACGCGGCGGCAGCGGCTCGGGCTTCCTGTTCACGCCGGACGGGTACTTGCTGACGAATAGCCACGTGGTGCATGGAGCAAGCAAGCTCAGCGTGACGCTCGCGGACGGTTCGACGCAGAGCGCCGACCTCGTCGGCGACGACCCGAGCACGGACCTCGCCGTGTTACGTATCGGCGCGCCGGAGGCGCTGCCGCACGCGCAGCTGGGCGATTCAGCGGGCCTGCGCGTCGGGCAGATCGCGATCGCCGTGGGCAGCCCGCTGGGCCTCGCGCAAACGGTGACGGCGGGCGTCGTGTCGGCGCTCGGCCGCTCGCTGCGCTCCGAGTCCGGCCGCATGATCTACGACGTGATCCAGACTGACGCCGCGCTCAATCCGGGCAACTCGGGCGGACCACTCATCAATTCGGCAGGTCAGGTGATCGGCGTGAATACGGCGATCATTCCAGGTGCGCAAGCCATCTGCTTCGCCACGGCCATCGACACGGCAAAGTGGGTCATCACGCAGCTCTTCGCGCACGGCCGGGTGCGCCGCGCCTATATCGGCATTGCCGGCACCACGGTGCCGGTCGCGCGCAGGGTGCAGCGTTATTTCGACCTGAGCGCGACGACCGGCGTGCGCGTGATGGAGATCGTCAAGGGCAGTCCCGCTGCGCTCGGCGGCCTGCGCGTGGACGACACGATCGTGACGATCGACGGCGTGCCGGTGGACGGTATCGACACGTTGCAGCGTCTCTTCGACGTTTCGCGCATTGATCGCGTCGTGGATATCGGTGTGATCCGCCTGACTCAGCGGCTTAACCTGAGCGTGACGCCCGTCGAGCAGACGGGCTAGGTACGAAGAACTACCCGCGTGAAGCGCGCCGCTGCATGAGTTACCAGCCGGCGCCGGGCTGGGCATAAACCGGCTGTTGTCCATAGCCGGGCTGCGCGTAGCCGTCGTCGTATTGCGGCGGCGGCGCAGGCTGCGCCGGCGCGCAGGACACATAGCGGCCCGAATACTGGTCGTAGCACGCCGCGCCGGCCGGAGCGGCGGCATAAACCGGCGCCGGCTGCGCATAGACTGGCGCGGGCTGCACATAGACCGGTTGAGCCGGGTAGGCTACCGCCGGGCCGCTGTTCAGCACGGCGCCCACCGCGGCGCCAATCAACGCGCCGCCAACCAGCGCACCCACCACATCACCGCCGTGATCGTGTGCGCTCGCGGGGCCTGCCGCCACCGCGCACCCCGCCAGCACCAAAACGGCCGCCATCTTTCGCATGTCGTTCTCCCTGAGAACCTTTGAAAACATGCGACCGATTGTCAGCTTGATTGCTGGATACAGGTGCTGCAAGTGGTAACGACGAATTACGTGAAGATGATGGTTGGCAGCGCGCGCTGACCGGGAGCGAATCCCGTCAGCGTGCGTGCTCGCCGTCGTGCGCGTCTGCCTCGCGTGAGCGCGGTGTGCTACCGCGCTGCCCGGCAGACGGACAGAGAAGGGTGAGCGCGATGGATAGCACCATCAGCACGAACAATGCGACGAAGTACGCCATCCAGGAGAACTCGAATTCCACGAGTGCCACCCCTGTGCTTCGGCGCGTTCATCCGCGCGATACGTGCTCCCGCTCAGTGATGCAGGAAGCTGCGTAACGGATGACGCCAGTCCATGTGATGTCCGTCTCCCGCTTCGACACGCTGTCGGTGCTCTTCGAGAATCTCATCGGAAAACAAGAAGACGACAATGACGAGGGGGATCACCAGAAACGCGCCCAGTATTACGTGTTCGATCACGATTACCTCCTGCTTGTCAAGCGGTTTGCAACTGCATTGTAGCCGGGACGCGACAGTTTGCACATCAGGCGCGCACCGAAGCTTCAAAACAATGTTCGCCAACCATCACAAGCCACGCTGCGCAGCCCGCGTACCCGGTTCGCGGGCCTCTGAACGTGGCCCGCGCCACGGTCGCCATCGAGCCAAACGAGGCGTCTATGCCGTCGACTTCCTCCACGCGGCAGCAAAGAGCCCAGCACCGATGAGCAGCGTACCCCCGGTTCGATTGATCGCCCGCTGCACGCGCTGGCTGCGCACGACCTTGCGCGCGGCCGCGGCGAGCAGCGCATAGGCGAATGCGTTGAACGTCGCGAGCGCGAGGAAGGTGGCTTCGAACACGACGATCTGCGGCGTCATGGCCGTATGCGGGTCGATGAACTGCGGCACGAAGGCGACGAAGAAAATGATGCTCTTCGGGTTGAGCGCGGTGACCGCGTATGCATGCGCAAAGATGCGGCCAGTGCGCGTCTCGGACGTGTCCGGTGCGTCGTCTTCGCCAACGGGTGCGCGCCAGAGCTTCACGCCGAGGTAGACCAGGTAGGCCGCGCCAACCCATTTCAGCGCCGTGAACAGCGTGGCGGAGGCCGCCAGGACCACGCCGAGCCCGAGCATGGAAGCGGTCATTGCCGTGAAGTCGCCGAGCGCGACACCAGCCGTGGTTGCGAGCGCGTAGCGGCGGCCGTGGCCAAGCGCATAGGAAACGACGAGCAGCACGGTGGGGCCGGGAATGGCAACGAGAATGGCCGACGCAATCGCGAACGGCAGCCAGTGAGCGAAAGTCATGGGGTTCCTCCTTTGGGAAGCCCGATTTATCCACGAACTTTTGCGCTACGCAAGCGTGGCGTGCGGCTTCTTTTCGATAGCTTCAGGAGCGCCCTGGCATCGTTTTTATTCTGTCACCAATCCATTAATGCGCCAGCTTCCAATTGGCGCGCATGTCATTTTAGGTGCGCCGCGTCATTGTCAGTTCGGGCATCTACTAAACCGTTTAAATCAAAACAAACTCGAATGTCCTATTCCGGCTATAACCGGCTGCGCCTTGTTGGATAAGGCATGGGGCTTTGTAATGAAAGCTTCGGTGTGCTGCTGGACGCCCTGCTGGGTCAAGCTGACTGTCATCACGTCGCCCGACACCATGCTGCAACCATCCGCGACTGTTGCAAGCGCACACAAGTCGGCCTTGCAGTCTTTCCACAGTTTTCTATGTTTAACGATGCGGGTGCGGCATGAGAGTTAAATACATAGCTAACCTGAGTAATAACCCGCAGGAGGCAAAAATGAAAATGCTATCCGGTATCGCCGTCGTGGCGGCCAGCCTTGCTTGCGCCTTTGCGGCTCAGGCTCAGGATGTCGGCGTCAAGCCGCAGCAAACGGTGCAGCTCAAGCCGGGTTCCTATGGTTGCCTCTCGAAGGACAAGCTCGACGCCGTCGCGCTGCACGAGCAGGCCGGCGAGCGTCAGCAGATGCAAGAGTACTTCACTGGATTCCAGTGTCTGTCCACGCCCGACAACCAATCGTTCCGCGTCGTACAGGTGGTGGGTCATGACGTCGAATTCGTCAATGCGGCGAACACCGACGAGCAAGGCCTCTGGACCACCGACCGCTTCATCAAGCAGTAAGTCCGCATTTCCATCTGCCGGACATTGCGCTAACCCACGAGACGTGGGAGTCGCATCCGGAAGATACTCATGAGGTGTCAACGCGCCCCTCGCATCATGGCCCGACGCACGTGCGCCGGGCCATCGTGTTTGCCGGGTACGCTGCCGTGACGTGATGCAACGCGCCGCGCGCCGCTGTCAAACCCCCGTCATCTTCTGCTCAGACTATCCGGAATGCGCCGTCGCGCGCTGCGCGTCTACTCGACCGGCACGTGGCTTGCTGGAAACTTCGCTATCATGTGCGGCTTTCGCGCGCCCGGAATTCGGTATGGCACTCAAATCGACCATCTACAAGGCAGAACTGCAGATCGCGGACATGGATCGGCACTATTACGCCGACCATGCGCTCACGATCGCGCGCCATCCGTCTGAAACCGACGACCGCATGATGGTCCGCATCGCCGCGTTTGCGCTCTTTGCGGGCGAGCGGCTCGAGTTCTGCAAGGGCCTCTCCGATACGGACGAGCCCGACCTCTGGTGCAAGGACTACACCGGCGCGATCGAGACCTGGATCGAAGTCGGTCAGCCCGACGAGCGCCGCATTGCCAAGGCGAGCGGCCGCGCGGGCGAGGTCGTCGTGATTGCCTACGGCGGCCGCACCTCCGACATCTGGTGGCAAGGCGTGCGCAACAAGGTCGAGCGCCTGCGCAACGTCACGGTCTGGTCGCTGGGCGAGGGCGTTGCCGCGTCACTCGGCGCGCTGGCCGAGCGCACCATGCGCCTGCAATGCACGGTGCAGGACGGCGCAGCATGGATCGGCAGTGCTAGTGCTGAGCCCGTGGCAGTCGAATGGAGCGTGTTCAAGGCGCCCGAAAACGTGTGAAAGCAGCGTGTGAACGCAGGCTGCGCGCGTTCAGGCGTGCGGCGGCCCCTTGAGCTCCACCATGTTGCCTTCCGGATCGAACAGATACAGCGACGGCCCCAAACCCTCCGCCCCATAGCGCTCGACGGCATTGCCGGGGCGCGCTCCATACTGCGTGAGATGTGACGTGAGCGCCTCGGCGTCGAACGGTTCCACGCGCAGACAAAGATGATCCATGTTGCCGCTCGCGCCCGCAGGCGCCGCGCCGGCGCCCCGGTCGAGCGGGGCGCCGATCGCCACGAGATCGATGAGCGAGCGTCCCGCGCGCAACTGCACGAGCCCGAGATCGCGCTGTTCACGCTCCGGCTCGCAACCGAGCACTTCGCAATAGAAACGCGTCATGGCGGCCGTATCGGCCGTTCGAATGACGACGTGATCGATCTCACGAATCTGGATCCGCATGGTGTCCTCGCGGTCGTGCAGGGCTTCCATGATGAACCTGTGGACGCATGGCTGCGCAGAACGCGCGCATTTCCGCGAGCCTCGCGAATAGCAATCGGCGGAAAATAGCGGGTGGGCGTAGAGAAACGCTGGACGAAAAAAAGCCCGCTGCTGTGAGCGGGCTTAATCCATATCAGGAGGAGACATGGAGGAGACAGGAACCACTATACCGAGTCGGCTGACGCGACGCAACAACTTTTTAAGGGAAAACCCGCAAAGTTGCCAATTTGTCGCACGGGAAACTGCAACGCGCCACCAGGGATTCACCGAAGGTCATAAAAGTGCCAGATAAATACCCGATAAAGGCGCTCTCATGGCGTATGCCGACCGCAATGACAGCGCAAGATCCGGCGCGCCATCGTCCGTATGCGAAGTTAGAGTAAGGGCATACAGACAGGCACTTCGAGGAGCCCTCAAATGAGCGCCGTTCCTGAAATGAAACCAGCGATGAAACCCGCAAAACCCAAGGACACGCCAGACAGCGAGTGGACGAACGACGCCGACCGCTGGCAAGCCGTCACGTCGCGCGATGCCCACGCCGACGGCGCATTCTTCTATGCCGTGCGCACGACCGGCGTGTTCTGCCGCCCGTCGTGCGCGTCGCGGCTGCCGCGGCGCGAGAACATCGAATTCTTCGTCGAGGCCGACGATGCACGCGCCGCCGGCTATCGCGAATGCAAACGCTGCCGCCCGGGTGGCCTGCCGCGCGAGCTGGAAATCGTGCGGCGCGCCTGCGCAGCGCTCGACGCCGACCCGCAAGAACGGCTCACGCTCGCGCAGTTGGGCGAAGCCGTGCATCTCAGCCCGTTTCACCTGCAGCGCCTCTTCAAGCGCGTGCTGGGCGTCTCGCCGCGCCAATATCAGGCGGCGCGACGCGGGGCCGTGCTGCGCGACGCGCTGGGCGAGGGCGCCGACGTCACGCGCGCAAGCGCGGACGCCGGCTTCGGCTCGTCGTCGCGGCTCTATCACAGCGTTCCGGGCGAGCTGGGCATGGCGCCTTCAGCGTATCGTCGCAAGGGCGCGGGATTGACCATTCACTACGCCGCCACGCCCACGCCGATCGGCTTCGTGCTCGTCGCGGCAACGGAAAAGGGCATTTGCCGGATCGCGTTCGGTGACGATGCCGCGACGCTCACCGCCGCGCTCACGGCCGATTTCGCCAACGCGCAGTGCATTGAGGACAAGGCCGCGGTCGCGCCATTCGCAGCGCAGATCGACGCCTATCTGCACGGCCGGCGCGAGCGTTTCGATCTGCCGCTCGACATCGCCGCGACGGCGTTCCAGCAGCGCGTGTGGGACGCGCTTCAGCACATTCCCTACGGCGAGACGCGCAGCTACACGCAGATTGCCGAAACGCTCGGCGCGCCACGCGCGGTGCGTGCCGTGGCGAGCGCGTGCGCGTCGAATCCGGTGGCGCTGGCGATTCCATGCCATCGCGTCGTGCAGAAGGGCGGCTCGCTCGCGGGTTATCGTTGGGGGCTCGAGCGCAAGGCGGCGCTGATCGACGCTGAATCGCGCGGCGGCGAGATCCGCGCATCGCAAGGAGCAACACGGGGAACAAAAAGCGCGAAAGACAACCGTTCGACCTCGAACCGCGCCAAAACGCCGGAGACCGCCGCTTGAGCGTCATCGCCCCACAATCCGAAGCAAAAACCAAGGCGCAAACACAAAGCGCCACACTCGAACTGCCGTTTCGCGCGCCCTATGACTGGCCACGCGTTCTGCGCTTTTTCAGCGGCCGCGCAACGCCGGGCGTCGAAGCGGTGGAGGACGGCGCCTGGCTGCGCGCGATCGACTTCAATGGCGCGAGCGGCACGCTCGCCGTGCGCCGTCACGCGCGCAAGCATTGCCTCGTCGTGCAGATCGATGGGCCCGTGAGCGCACACGCGGCGGCGCTCGCCGCGCCGCTCTCGCGCATGTTCGACCTGCACGCCGATCCCGCCGCAATCGCCGCGCATTTGCGCAGCGATCCGTGGCTTGCGCCGCTCGTCGCCGCCGTGCCGGGGCTTCGCGTACCCGGCGCGTGGTCGGGCTTCGAGCTCGTGGTGCGCGCGATCGTCGGACAGCAAGTCAGCGTGAAAGCGGCGACGACGATCGTCGGGCGCCTCGTCGAACGCGTGGGCAAGCGCATCGACGAGCACACGCACGCGCGCACGGCGTGGCGCTTTCCCACGCCCGCCGCGCTCGCCGCCGCGGATCTCGCGGGCATCGGCATGCCGGGCAAGCGGGTGGCCGCGCTGCAGGGCTTCGCGCAGGCCGTGGCGAGCGGCGCGGTGATCATCGAACGCGACTACACAGAGAACGATCAGAACAAGCCGCGAAGCAAGCGTCAAAACAGACAAATCGACGCTATCGCGCCAGCGCCCGCCGACCTCGACGCGATGCGCGCCGCGCTGCTCGCGTTGCCTGGCATCGGCCCGTGGACCGTGGAATACGTCGCGATGCGCGCGTGGCGCGACGCGAACGCGTGGCCCGCGACCGATCTCGTGCTCATGCAGGCCATCGCGGCGCGCGACCCGGTGCTCGTGCGCGCGACCCAACAGCGCACCCGCACCGACACCTGGAGCCCCTGGCGCGCGTACGCCGCCATGCATTTGTGGAACGAAATCGCCGATCGAGCGGGCGCGGCGCGCGGAGGCTAGGGCAGCGGGAGGCTGCGCAAGGAGCCTGGCATCGCGCCCCGGGGAGCTACGTGCCGACGGGCCAAAACCCCGCCCGAGGCAGGCCCAAGCAGGTCTTTCGGCGAGATGTTAAAGTGCCCGCTACCGATAAGAATCCCGGCCGGCGAGCGCTCGCAGCATGGCGCTGCCGGCCCGAGCCCGACTTGCCCCAATGCCAGACACGATCTCAACACGCACGAACGACGTTCTCGCGCAGCGCCTTTCCGTGCTGGGCGACGGGCCACATCGCGGCGCGCTCACGCGCGGTCTGCGCGGCATCGAAAAGGAGAGCCTGCGCGTGACGCGCGATGGCCGTCTCGCGATGACGCCGCACGCTGCTGCGCTCGGTTCGGCGCTCACGCATCCGTCGCTGACCACCGACTATTCGGAAGCGTTGATCGAGATCATCACGTCCGCCGAGCCCGATGCGTCGATTACGCTCGCGAAGCTCGACGAGTTGCATCGCTACGTCTACGCCGTACTCGCGCGTGACGGCGAAATGCTCTGGAACGAATCGATGCCGGGCCTCTTGCCCGACACCGATGACGGCATTCCCATCGCGCGCTATGGCAGCTCGAACATCGGCCGCCTGAAGTACGTGTACCGCATGGGTCTCGCGCTGCGGTACGGGCGCACGATGCAGTGCATCGCCGGCATCCACTACAACTATTCGCTGAGCGACGAAGTGTGGCGCGTGCTGCATGCGCATCATCAGTCCACGGCGTCGCCCACCGACTATCAGTCCGAACGCTACCTCGCGCTGATCCGCAATTTCCGCCGCACGAACTGGCTGCTCATGTACCTGTTCGGCGCTTCGCCCGCGCTCGACGCGCGCTTCCTGCGCGGCCGCGAGCACACGCTCGAAGCGTTCGACGCCGACACGCTCTATCTGCCGTACGCGACGAGCCTGCGCATGAGCGATCTCGGCTACTCGAACACGACGGGCCAGTCCGCCTTGCGCGCCGACTACGACACGCTCGCAGGCTATCTCGACGCGCTCGCGCAGGCCGTGAGCCAGCCGTATCCGCCGTACGAGGCGATCGGCACGCATCGCGACGGCGAATGGGTGCAGATCAACACAAACGTGCTGCAGATCGAGAACGAGTTCTACTCGACGATTCGCCCGAAGCGCGTGACGCATCCGGGCGAGCGGCCGCTGCATGCGCTCGCCGCGCGTGGCGTGCAGTACGTCGAGGTGCGCTGCATGGACATCGATCCGTTCGAGCCAATCGGCATCTCGCTCGAAACCGCACGGTTTCTCGACGCCTACCTGCTCGCGTGCGCACTCGATGAAAGCCCTTTCCTGCCTGCCGACGCCTACGCCGAATCGAACGAAAACTTTGGCCTGGTGACGAAAGAAGGGCGCCGCCCGGGTCTCGCGCTCAAGCGCGACGGCCGGGACGTCCCGATGCACGAGTGGGCCGAAGCGCTGTTCGAGAAGATCGGCCACGCAGCCGCCGTGCTCGACGCGGCGCACGGCAGCGACGAACACACGCGCTCGCTCGCGGTACAACACGCGAAGCTGGCCGACCCGTCGCTCACGCCATCGGCGCGCGTGCTGCAAACCATGCGCGATAGCAAGCAGTCCTTCCTGCAATTTGCACTCGCTCAAAGTGAGCGCCACGCCGCGCAATTCCTTGCGCGTCCGCTAGACGCGGCGGCCACGGCCGAGTTTGAAACGCTCGCGCGCGAATCGCTCGCAGAGCAGGCGCAACTCGAGCGCGACGAAGTCGGATCGTTCGACGCGTTCGTCGCCGCGTATCGCGCTTATACGCTCAATCGCTTCAGCGTCTGAGCCCGGCATCCGAGCCGCAGGCCAGTGCGCCATCGCGGCGCGCACATCCCGTCGAAGTTTGCCCCAGGCATCGCATTTGCTCGCAACACTAACGTGCAGATGCGGTCCAACCAGGGTAGGCGCCGCGTTACCGGGCAGCGCGGACGACGCGCGCGCCGGGCGAACGAAGCTCAAAACACCAAAAATGCACGGGTCGCGCGTCATGCGGCTCACTCTGGGAGGAATCCACGCGATGAAACGAACTCTTGCGATCCTGCTGTGCGCGACGGCTGCGGCCTGCGCGTCGCGCGGGCAGGTCAATCCCGACGTCATGCAGATCGCGACCGCGCCGCTCACCTGCTCGAACAAGGCGGAATGCGATCTCTGGTGGCAACGTGCAGAAGGCTGGGTGCGCAGTCATTCGAAGTACGAAGTGCAGACCGTGACCGACACGCTGATCCAGACGTCGGGCCCGGGCGGCGGCCGGCGTCTGCTCGCCTATGAAATCACGAAGTCCGCCAACCCCGACGGCACAGCCACGATCGGCTTCGCCGCGCACTGCGACAGCTCGCTCGGCTGCAAGCCCAACCCTTGGTCGGCGGGCGCGGCGTTCAAGCAGTACGTGCGCACGGGCGTCGATGCGCCCATTCCCGGCGACACGACCACGGGCGCAGGCGGCGACACGGCGGGCGTGAGTGGCGCAGCGGTGGCCGAACCGGCCTCGAGCGCGCATTGACCGCTTGATTGATCGTTTGATTGATTGCTGCATATGGCTCTGGCCGCGCCGGGCATGATTAGTACTGGCGCGCGCCCAGAGCGGCGACTTGCGATAACGATTTTCGAATGATGTCTATTGCCGATTTAGGCATTGTCTGATTGAGCGAGGGATTGGGGAGCCCGTATCTTGGGCTGGCTTCGGCCTGCGTGGTTCGGGCCGTTCATCCTCATCCACAACTCGAATCGACAATGAAACTGCGCCTTCTGTCCGCCAGCGCCGCGGCTGCCGTAATCGTCGCCGCCGCAGGCTGCACTACCGCCTCAGGCCCCACCCACAATCTCGACGTCGTCACGCTCGCCAACGGCTCGCAGGCGTACCGCGTGCAGTGCCTCGGCTTGCTCGAAAGCTCGAAGACCTGCATGGCGAAGGTCAACGAGATCTGCGGCACCAAGACGCCGCTGCGCGTCTCGTCGGTGGATCGCGCCGCTTCCGGGTTCAAGCCGGAAGACGATCCGCGCGAAATCACGTTCATCTGCCAGACGCCGCAGCCGCCGGCCCCGCCGCCGGCGCCGGTCGTGCAAACGCCGCCTCCGCCTCCGCAGGTTCAACCACGCACGATCACGCTCAACGCAGACGCCAACTTCGCGTTCGACAAGGCCGATCTGCTGCCCGGCGGCAAGGAGACGCTCGACCAGTTCATCGCGGAAAGCAGCAGCGTGAACATCGGCGCAATCGTGATCAGCGGCTACACCGACTCGGTTGGTTCGAAGGCTTATAACGACCGCCTCTCGCTGCGCCGCGCGCAAACGGTGCGCAGCTATCTGCAGTCGCATGGCCTGCACGCCAGTCAGTATGAAGTGCACGGTTACGGCTTTGCGAAACCCGTCGCATCGAACGCCACGCCTGAGGGCCGCGCGAAGAACCGTCGCGTCGAGATCGAAACGAGCGGCATTACTCAGCGTCAGTAAGGCAGCGCGCAACGCGCACCCGGTCGCCCGCAGCTTCGCGCGGGCGGCCTTTCGCGGGACCGTCAATGACCCATTGCCGGTCCCGCGCCTTTTTTCGGCTTCGTCACCCACACAAGCAGGGCCAGCGCGACAAACATCACGCAGGAAATGCGGAAGAAGTCGTTGGTGGCCATCATGTAGCCCTGAGTTGTCACAACATCGTTGAGCTTGGCGGTCAGGCTTTGACCTGCGAAACCGAGATTGGCGAGCGCGTCCTTGTAAGCGATGGTGTTCGGCGAATACTGGCTCACCGATTCGGACAGCACGGCATGGTGATAAATCGCAGCGTCTTCCCAGAACGTCGTGCTCACCGCCGTGCCGATTGCGCCCGAAAGCGTGCGCAGAAAGTTCGAGAGGCCTGAGGCGCTCGCGAGCCGCTCGTCGGGAACGCTCGAGAGCGTGATGGTCGTCATCGGCACGAAGAAGCAGGCCACGCCGATACCCTGCACGAGACGCGGCAGGATCACATGGTTGAACGGCACATCGAGTGTGAACGTCGAGTTCCAGAGCGAGACGAGCGCGAACACGACGAACGCGAAGCTCGCGACCATGCGCAGATCGAGCCGGTGCATGTTGCGCCCGATGAGCGGTGAAAGCACGAGCGCGAGCAGGCCCACTGGCGCGGTGGCCAGACCCGCGAGGCCCGCGGTATAGCCCATGACCGTCTGCAGCCAGAGCGGGAAGATCACCACCGAGCCGAAGAAAGCCATGAAGCCGAACGAGATGATCAACGCCCCGAGCGCGAAGTTGCGGTCGCGAAAAAGCGATAGATCGACCACGGGGTCCTTTTCCGTCGCCTCCCACGCAAGCATGAACGCGAGCGCAACCACCGCGATGATCGCGAGCGTGACGATGAACGTCGAGTTGAACCAGTCGCGGTCCTTGCCCAGGTCGAGCATCATCTGCAGGCACGACACGCCGATCACGAGGAGCGCGAGCCCGACGGCGTCGATGCGCTGCTTCGTCGTTTTCGTTTCGCGTCCGCGCAGCAGCAGGTACGCGCAGATGCCAGAGAAAAGGCCAATCGGCACGTTGATATAGAAGATCCACGGCCACGTGTAGTTATCGGTGATCCAGCCGCCCATCACCGGTCCGAAGATGGGCGCAACGATCACGGTCATCGCCCAGAGCCCGAGCGCGAGCCCGCGTTTGGCAGGCGGGTAGGAGCGCATGAGGATGGTCTGCGACAGCGGGACCATCGGCCCGGAAACGAGCCCTTGCACGAGCCGGAAT
This sequence comes from Paraburkholderia flagellata, assembly GCF_021390645.1. Classification (GTDB taxonomy): domain Bacteria; phylum Pseudomonadota; class Gammaproteobacteria; order Burkholderiales; family Burkholderiaceae; genus Paraburkholderia; species Paraburkholderia flagellata. The sequence goes on along the minus strand of NZ_JAJEJT010000001.1, from coordinate 3,158,974 downwards.
GCAATGAGCGTCTCGAAGTTCGTCGCGAAGCCGCACGCGGCCGAGGCCACCGTGAACAGCAGGACGGAGAGCGTGAAGAGGCGTACTTCGCCCACGCGGCGCGCGAGCCATCCGGTGAGCGGCACGGCAATCGCGGAGGCAACCGAATACGACGAAATGACCCACGTGCCTTCGCTGTTGGCGACACCCAGGTTGCCCGAGATGGTCGGCACCGCCACGTTGGCGATCGAGGTGTCCAGCACCTCCATGAAGGTCCCGAGCGCGAGCCCGACAGTGAGGAGCGCGAGCGTACCGCCGGAAAACGGTGCGGGTTCGGCCTGCGCGGGCACCGCGGGAGAAGCTGCCATGTTCCGTGTCCTTGTTGGGTCGGGCGTTGCTGCTGCACTCCGGGCGCAGCGCATGCCAGCTTGCTATTTCGTGTCCGTGCACTTTCTGCCCAGACAGTGATTTGATCAAACTACGCCAATGCTGCGCCGCAGCGCATCGTGCATCGGTTTTAGTCGCCGTCTTCCTGCGCCGGCGCTTCTGCGTCGTTGCCGGTGCCGTCCATCGATCCGCATAGCGGCGTGGTCGAGCCGTCATTGGCGATGAAGCGCTGCAGCAAATGAACGAGCGTCGCGACTTCTTCGGGAGCGAAGCCGCGCAACTGCTCGGACATCTCCGCGGCGATCAGTTCGGGCAATTGCTGCGCCGCCGCGCGTCCCTGATCCGTCAGCGCGAGTTCCACGACACGGCGGTCCGCCTGGCTGCGCTGCCGCTCGAGAAAGCCCTTTTTCTCCAGCCGGTCGAGCATGCGCGTCATGGAGCCGGTGTCGTACGAGAGCGCGCGCGACATCTCGTTCGGCGTGCTGGCGCGCTCGAACCACAATAAAAGGATCACACCGATTTGCGACGATGTCAGTCCCAGCGGCGCAACCGCACGGTCGATACGCCCGGCCAGCACATTGCGCGCTGTCGAGAGGTAATAGCCGAGACTTGGCTCGACGCCGAGCCTCGCCGGGACGAAAGGATCGTCGCTCATGGCAGTTCGCTTTGCAGCATCTCAAAAAGACGAGCGGATTATAACGGGTTACTTCGCTGCTCAGGCAGATAAATCTGTCAGCAGATCGCAACCGTCTCTGCTGCAGTGATCGGCGCGTAAAAACAACAGTCGCATTGATGCGCTGCAAAGTATGTTGTGATTTGATTGCATAGTCAATATTATGACAGGCAACCAGTTTCATTCTTCTACGTTCACCCGTTTGGGCACCATGCTTTACCTGATCAACGTGCTTGGCGGCCTTGGCCGCTCCGTCACCGACACCGCCCGCCTTGCTTTCGCGAAGGCTGGCGCGGGTCCGTGGTGGGGGCGCGGGCGCAAGCTCGCGTTGTATGCGGCCATGTTTGCATTGCCGGGCGGCTCGATCGCGGTAGTGGCCGTGGTATGGGCGCAGCGTCGGCGCGCGCGGCCCGAACCCGCAGGGGCCGGGGCTGTCGCGCCGGCCACGCCCGCCAACGCAGCAGCGGGAACGGCTGCACCCGCGTGCCAAGGCGGCCAGCTCGCCTGCCGCGCACCGAAGCGCCGCCGTAACGACGCGTAACCTGCGCGCCTCACGCCGTAACACCCGCCAACCCTTCCAACGCGTAAGCTTTCGGATTCCGTGTAATGACTAGCGCGTGCGCTACCATTGCCGCAACGCGACAACCCCGTGCGCGCCCGGCCACCTGACTGCGCGCCGGTTGCATCGACAGGAATCCTTGCATGCCTTGCCGTTTCGTCCGTCCCGGCGCCTCCGTTGGATCCGCCGGGTCCGTGGCGCGCAGCGCCCTCACGCCGCTTTCCACGTTGGCGCTGTGCGCAGCCGCCGCGCTCACCTTCCAGTTGACTGGCTGCGCCGTCGGCCCCGACTATCACCGGCCCGCCGCCGCCGTGCCCGCTTCGTTCAAGGAAGCGCCCGAAGGCTGGAAGGTCGCGCAACCCGCCGATACTGCCGACCGCGGCGCCTGGTGGCTGATCTACGACGATGCGCAGCTCAATGCGCTGATGGATCAGCTCAACACCAGCAACCAGACAGTCGCGCAATTCGCTGCCGCTTATCGCCAGGCGCGTGCGCTCGTGGGCGAGGCCCGCGCGGCGTACTTTCCGGTGATCAGCGGCTCGTTCTCGGGCACGCGCTCGTACACGCCCACGCGCGTGGCCAACTCGAGTGGCGGGTTGTCGAGCGGCAGCATCAACAACAACGTCAACCTGGGGCTCGACGCCACCTGGGAACCCGACCTCTGGGGCAAGGTCAGCCGCACCGTCAGCTCGCAGGAGGCGAGTCAGCAGGGCGCCGCCGCCGATCTCGCGAACGCGCGTCTGTCTGCGCAGGCCACGCTTGCGCAGACTTACTTCACGTTGCGCTCGCTCGACGCGCAACAGAAGCTGCTCGACGACACGGTCGTGGCTTACCAGAAGTCGCTGCAGCTCACGCAAAACCAGTACGCCCAGGGCGTGGCGGGCCGCGCCGACGTGATCCAGGCGCAGACCCAACTGCAGTCTGCCCAGGCTTCGGCGATCGACAACGGAGTGGCGCGCGCCCAGGACGAGCATGCGATCGCCGTGCTGGTCGGCCAGCCCGCCTCCACGTTCTCGATCCCGCCGTTGCCGCTCGCCGCCACTCCGCCCACCGTGCCGCTCGCCATGCCGTCCGCGTTGCTCGAGCGCCGGCCCGACATCGCCTCGGCAGAGCGCAAGGCGGCGTCAGCCAATGAGCAGATCGGCGTCGCCATCGCGGCGTACTTCCCGACGCTCACGCTTTCCGCGAGCGGCGGTTTCGAAAGCTCGGTGCTGTCGCAGCTGTTGCAGATGCCGTCGCGCTTCTGGACACTCGGGCCGTCGCTTGCCGGCACGATCTTCGACGCCGGACTGCGCAAAGCGCAGACGGAGGCCGCGCGCGCCGCCTACGACCAGCAGGTAGCCGCCTACCGGCAAACGGTGCTGGCCGCGTTCCAGGACGTGGAGGACAACCTCGCTTCGCAGCGCATCCTGGGGCAAGAGGTCGTCGTGCAGCAGCAGGCGGTGGAGTCGGCGCAGCATGCGCTCGCGATCGTGACGAACGAGTACAAAGCAGGCACGACCGATTTCCAGAACGTGCTGTCCGCGCAGGCCACGGCCTTCACCGCGCAGCAGAAGCTCGTGAGCATCGGCGGGCAGCGCATGGTGTCGTCGGTGGGGCTCGTGAAGGCGCTGGGCGGCGGCTGGGATGCCTCGCAGATGGATCGCGAGACGGGCAGCGTGGCCGCACCGGACGCGGCTTCCGCGCCGGCGGTTGCGGCTACGGCCATCCAGCCGCAGTAGTGCATACGCGCCCGCGCAGGCGGGCGCACGCCCAAACCATGAACGTCAGCGCATGAACGTCAGCGCGACGGTGCCCGGCCCAATCGGCCGGCCCAGCAGATTCAAGAGGCCCGCCAGATTGTCGCGCTGATCCGGCGTCGCGCTCGCAGTGCCCTGGAACGACGCGGACGCGCGCGAGAACGAGCCGCGCCCCTCGAGCATCAGCGGGCCTTTTTGCGTCGAGAGATCGAGCGTCGACGTCGCTCCTTGTGCCTGCAACACCACCTGATACGTGCCAAGCGGCTTCACAAGCGAAACGCGCGAACTCATGTCGGCGAGCGACACGGTCAGTCGTCCGAACGCATCCGTGCCGAACATGCGCCACGGGCTCCACGCAAGCCGCACCTTGCCGTCCAGATCGAGCGTGTTGAATGGCGCGCCGAGACCCGCGAGCAGCGAGGCCGGCACGGCAATCGTGCCCGCGCTCACGTTCGCGCCGCGCAACGTCGCATCCACCGTGACGGCGTCGGGCATCGCTTCGGTCTGCAGCATTTCCATCCGCACGCGCGCGACGAACAGCGGCCAGAACGCCGTGCGCCAGACAATGCGCCCCGGCAGCAGCGTCGCGCCGCGCGCGTCCTGACCGGCGGCGAGCATCAGCGTGGCGGAGCCGTGCCAGAGCGAGCCTTCCGCATCGATCAGATTCACGTGCCCCTGGGTCGCGCGCCCGAACTGCGGCGCGATCCAAGCCGCGGGCAGGCGGGCGAGCAGCACGACAGCGCTCGACAGCAGGCCCACGATCAGCCAGGGCAACGCGGCGCGCAAGCGCCGCATCCAGTAATTCATTGCTTAGTTCTCCGGCGATTCTCAGTGCGCGCTTCTCAATGCGCGCTTTTTCTTTTTAATGCGTATTCGCCGGTTGCAGCGACGCTGTCAAGTCGACCTGGCCATCGGCCTTCAGCGCGGTGATGTGCGCCTCGACCACCTGCACCTTGAACTGCTTGCGCATGTCGTCGAGCCACGCGGCCCACGCCGGAAACGACGCATTCTTCATCTGCACCTGCACTGTCGTGCCGATCAGCTGAATCTGCGCGCCCGGGAGCGCGTGATCGGCCAGCGAGGCGGTGACTGCGTCCTTGAGCGCCTGGCCGCCCGGCGCCACGCTCGCCGCGGCGCCCGCAAGCGAGCGCGCCTCGTCGGCCTCGGCCGTCATTTGCGCGAGTTCGCGCTGCAAGCCGGGCAGGCTCTCACGCAGGCGCGCGCGGCCGTCGGCGGCGGGCTGCCACAGCACCGACCAGCCGATCGCCAACACAAGCACCGCGCCCCCCCACGTGAGGATCGCCTTTTCGCGCGTCGTGCGCGCTTCCCAGAAGGTCGCCCAAGCCTCGGCCCATGCGCCGCTCATAGCCGTTGTCTTCACGATGCGCTCCTGATGGTCCATTTGCCCGTGCTGGCATCCACCGTGCCCGCAAGGCCGTTGCCCGCGAGGCGTTTCGCGAGATCGGCGTCGACGTTGACGCCTGGCTTGAAGGTCACGTCCAGACGCCGGTCGTGATAGTCGAGTGCCGCGATGCCGTTCGCGGGCACCGGGCCGAGCGAGCGAGCAAGGCCGTCGGAGAGCGCGAGGAAGTCGTCGGGCGAGGGCTCGCCCGCGGCCAGGCGCAACTGCTGCAACTGGCGCGCCATTTGCCCGGCGGGGTCGAGCACGACGGTCGTCTTCGGGAACGCGTTGAGGAGCAGCTCGGTCATCTGCGCGCTGATGGCGTCGCGCTGATGCGCCATCATGAGCCACTGGATATTCGCGCCGACGACCGCGACGACGAGCGACGCGGCCACGAGCACGATCGGCACGCGCAGACGCCGCAGCGTCGCGCGATCGAGCTGCCACGGCTGCGAGGCGAACTCGAACTGGCAGAGGTCGAAGCGGCAGGCGAGCGCGCGCCGCGCGAGTGCCTCGAACGTGAGCGTCTGCGCACCCGGCAACGCGGCGGTCAGCGACGCGCGTGCGGCCGCGCTCGCTGGCTCGCCCGGCAGTTGGGTGAGGACGTAGCCCGAAACCGGCGCGCCGCCGGCGAGCGCCGTGACGGTGGCGGCCACGCTCGCGGCGGGCACGGCGAAGCCGTCGGCGAGCGCGCCGCGCACGATCGCGAGTTCGAGCGCAGCTTCCGCCGTGGCGGCCGCGGGCTCCAGCGCGACGCCGGGCAGTAGCGCGGGAGCAGTGGCGACGACATGGCCCAGCACGCATGCGCTCACGGGTTCGAACGCGGGCGTGGCGGGAGTCGCGGCGCTGGACGTTGCGCCCGGCTCCGCGGGCACGGCAGGCTCAGTCACCTGAGCCTCGTGAGCCGCCTCCACCGCCTGCGCGGCCGGCAGGCAGCGCGCCACCGGCACGGCGCGCAGATTGCGGTGCCCCGCGGCAGTGAAGCCTTCCAGGAGAAAGCGGAACCAGCCTCGATCGATGGCCGCCACGACCTGGCGGCCATCGGCCAGGCGCTTGGGGTCGAGCGCGAGATGGCAGGTCTGCGCATCCTGGATCAGATGATCCTCGACCACGTTCGGCAGCGCCTGACGCAGCCGCGGCCCCCTGAGCGGCGGCACGGTGGCGGCGAGCATGAGCAGGTCGCGCGCGGCGATCAGCAGGATGGTGGTCGACGCCTTCGGCAGCAGCCCCAGCGCCGAACGGCCCGCGCGCTGCGTGTTGCCCGTCTTGTCGAGCAGCACGAACGGCAGTTCCGGCAGTTGCCATTCCTGCGAGTGGACCGCCGGGTCGCGGGGCGGCATGAGAACGATCAGCGTGCTCAAACGCACCTCTTTTCGATGTTGGTCGGGGACGGATTCATGGTTCGTCGCTAACGCGCACGATGCGCGTCGTATGAGTGAGCGGATCGCGCCAGACAAGCGTCGTGCGGTCCACCTCGGCGCGCTCGTGCTGCACGCGCCCATGTACCAGAAAATAACTCGTGTTGACGTCGATCTGCGTGGTGTCGATCGAAACCTGCTTCACGCCCACGCCTTCGAGCGCGAGTTGCACGTCGCCCACGTTGCGGAAAAACACGCTCTGGCGATGCGCGACGAGAGCCTGTGCGTTCGACAGGCTCATGCCCGTCACGACGGACGCAATCACCTCGGCGCTCGCCGTGTTCATGTTCACGGGCGTCACGGTGGGCAGGACCGTCACGAACGGGCGCAGCCGCGCGACGGCGTCGGGCGTGAAGCCGGGCACATCGAGGAGCGAATCGACGCTCGTCATCAGGAGCGGGGCGACGCCACTGTCGTTGTCGGAGTCCGAAAGGCCGGGGTTGTCGGTGTAGTTGCCGCCGCCAGTCGAACCGCCGCCTACGAGCACCTCGGTTTGCGAACCGGTGTTCGTCGTGGCGGTTTGCGTCTGGAAGCGCGTGGCCGAGTAGGCAAGCCCTGAGCGGAGGTACACAGCAGTGTTCTTCGCGAGCGACTGGTCGATGCCGAGAATCTGCAACAGGCGCGCAAACGCCTCGATCTCCGTGACGTTCAACTGCAGCGAGCCCGGCGCGCTGGTTGCCACGAGATCGCGCAGATTGAAGCGCGCCTGAGCGTCTTCTATCGAACCGGAGAGCCAGGTGTCCGCGCCCTGTTGCGAGCGCGCTTCGCCGATCTGGCCGAGAAAGTCGGACAGGCGCGTTCTCGCGAGCGGCACGCCCCACGCGCCGCCAAGATACGTGATGCCCGCCGACGTATCCGCTTCAGAGCGCAGCACGAGGCGCGTCCAGTCGAGCGAGGCGCGCGCGATCCATTGCGCCTGCGCGAGCAACCGCTGATTCTCGATGCGCCGCAACTGCACCTGCTGGCGCCACAACATGCCCGAGACGATGATCGCCGAAAGCGCGACGACAAGCAGCGCGCTGATGATGGCCGCCCCGCGCCGTGTGCGCGTGGAACGGCTGCTTCGTGTGGCTTGCCGGGCGAATGTTCGTTGTGTGCGCAACGTCATTCCCCCACCAGAAACACGCGGGTCACCGGCTGCTCGAGCGAATGCGAACCCACGCTCACCTGTACCCCCGTCACCGCGCGCGGCAGCGGCGCGTTGCCGAGCTGCGGCACCTTGAGATCGTTGTTGTTGCCCGTCACCTGCGAGCGAACGTCCTGCATGTTCGCCGTCCAGCCCGTCTTCGGTACGTACAGGCGCGCGTTGATGACGTCCACGCCGCTCATCATCGGCAACGCGCCCCAGTTGTCGCCTTCGCCGCCGCGCAGCGCGCGCCGCAGCGCCCCGAGATTCGCGAGCGGCGGCGACGCATAGCGCACCACCTGGCCGCCCGACACGCGGTAACGCACCACTTGCAAGCGCGGTGCCGCACCGGGCGGCACCGCGAACGCGCGCACGATCTGCAGTGCGCCGCCGTCGAGCGAGATGGCAACGCCGCCCGCTTCGTCATCGGAGGCGGCTTCGCGCAAGTCGATGCGCATCTGGTCGAACATCTGCGCGAACACGCGTTCTTCCGCCATCGAGCGCGTAATGGTTTCGCGCCCGCGAACGATCTCGTCGAGGCCGCGCCACGAGAGGATCGCCACCACGGCCATGATGGCGATCGCCACGAGCAGCTCGATCAGCGTGAAGCCGCGCGCTGACGAGGCGACGCGCACGCGGTCACAACGAGCGGTTCGTCTCATTGGCGAGCACCGTGACGAGTTGCGCGAGATTGCCGGAGCGGCCGGGTGTCGTCACCGACACCTCCACGCGCCGAAAGACGGGGTTAGGCGTAGCCGCGACATGCTGCATGCAGGTCAGCCGCAGATTCCCCTGCGAGCAGTCGAAGCTGCTCTCGCCGAGGTCCGGCCACGCGTGCACGAGACGCAGTTGTGCAAGCGTGTTGTCCGCACTCCAGCCTGCAAGCAGGCGGTCGTGCAGGTCGGCTTCGCTCGCGGCAAGGCTGCCCACGGCGCGCAGCGAAGCGGCCAGTGCAATCGCGATGATTGCGAGCGCAACCAATACCTCGATCATCGTGAAGCCGCGCTCACGCACCGGGCGGCCCGGGCGATCCACGCGTGCGCAGTGGCCGCGCTTTTCCCCGCGCATCGAGAGCCGCATCTCAGCGCACCTCGAAGCGGCCAGTGCCGGTGCCGACGATCGTCGCGCGGCCGGCTGCCGAAAAGAGTGTGACCTCCACCGGCACGTCCACGGCTTCCGTGCCGAAGATGAGCCGGTTCGCCTGCGTGTCGTCGCCGCCGGGGTAGGTGATCGCCACGCCTGTCACGCCGCCTTCCCATTGGCGCGGTCCGAGCAGATCGTCGCGCAGCGGACGCCAGCCGTCTTCCGTATGGACATCGAAGCGGAACCCGCCCGCGAGCGGCTGCCATGCAATGGGCCGCGCCCGCACCTGTGCCTCGTCGCCCGCTGATTCGAACAGGAGCGCGAGCCGCTGCGCTTCTTCGTTCAGGTCGGTGCGCGGGTTGCGCGTGAGCGTGAGCGAAGCGAGCGAGATGAGAATCCCCGCGATCAGCAGCACTACGAGCATTTCGAGCAGCGTGAAGCCCGCCGCGCGCGAGCGCACGCCCGCGCGTGAGGCGCGCGAGGTCCGCGAAAAACGGCGGTCCCGGCAAAGGGGAAGGCGGCTCGATTGCATGGATGCGGCGTGGCGGGTGACTTACTGCCAGGATCCGATATCGGCGTCGTTACCTTCGCCGCCGGGTTTGCCGTCGGCGCCATAGCTGAAAACGTCGATCTCGCCGTGCACGCCCGGGTTCAGGTACTGGTACGGATTGCCCCACGGGTCATTGGGCAAGCGCTCCAGATAGCCGCCGTCCTTCCAGTTGTTCGGCACGGGGTCGGTGGTCGGCTTTTGCACGAGCGCCTGCAGCCCCTGGTCCTGGGCCGGATAGCGGCCGTTGTCGAGGCGATAGAGCTTCATCGCCTGCATGATCGTGCCGATGTCCTGGTGCGCGGCGACGCGGCGTGCTTCATCGGGACGGCTCATGATCTTCGGCACGATCAACGCGGCCAGAATGCCAAGAATCGCGATCACGACCATGATTTCGATGAGCGTGAAGCCGCGTTGGCGGCGCGCGCGCGTGACTTCAATTTCGGCACGGCGTTTGGCCCATATGGACATGAGTTCTTTCCTCTCTCGCTAGATATGGTTGCGGTGCACGTTTGTGCGCCGCGCTTCGTCCCGCTTGCTATCGAACCCGCCGCTTGAATCGGCCAGGTCCTCGCACGCATGACGGGTCATTGTAATGTCACACGATGACGCCTTTCCGACGCCTTGCAGGCATGGCGAACCCGTACATCAAAAATTTCATAAACCTTCGTACAATGAGCGCATGAACCCACTGCAAATCCGCCTTCTTTCCCTCGCCGCGTTTGCGGTGTTCTGCGCCACGGCCACGTGGTGGACGATCACCCTCGCTACGAACCGCGCGGCGCCGGTGCAGGCTGCCGCCGCCCAGCCGCCTGTATCGCTCGACCAGGCCGGCACGCTGTTCGGTGGCAGGCTCGAACGCAACCCCGTGCAGGACATTCATCTGTTCGGCATCCTCTCGCTCGCGCAAGGCGCCGCGGCTATCGTGAGCGTCGGCGGCGAACCGGCGAGAGCCATTTCGCTCGGCGGCCCGATCGACCAGAACTCAAAACTCTTCGAAGTGCGCCCCCGCTCGATCGTCATCGACCGACACGGCGTGCACTCCGAAATCTTCCTGCCGCCCAACGCAGCCGGTCCCACCATCTACGTGCGCTGAGTTCCGCGCGCCCGGCTCACTGCCGCCCGCCTCGCGCAGTTTCGTACGCCTTACTGCACGAGGTTGTTCAACTCGATGATCGGCAGCATCACCGCGAGCACGATCACGAGCACCACGCCCCCCATCGCCAGAATCAGGAGCGGTTCAAGCAGGCTCGTGAGGAACATCGTGCGCCGCTCCAGTTCGCGCGCTTCGCCTTCGGCTGCGCGGTCGAGCATGGTCGTCACGTCGCCGGTCGCTTCGCCGGATCGGATCAGGTGCACGAGCACCGGCGGAAACGTCTTCGTATTGCCCAGCGCGCGCGAAAGCGACGTGCCTTCGCGCACACGCACGATCGCATCGTCGATGTTCGTGCGCATCGCCTTGTTCGAAAGCGTTTCGCCCGCCGCCTGCAGCGCGCGCAGGATCGGCACGCCCGCCGCGGAGAGAATGCCGAGCGTGCTCGCGAAGCGCACGGTGTTGTAGCCGCGCACGAGCTTGCCCGCGAGCGGCGCGGTGAGCATCCAGCGGTCGAACGCGAGACGCGGGCCGGGCCTGCGCAAGGTCGCGCGCACGATCCACGCCACCACGGCCACGGCGATCAGCACCGCCCACCACCACTGCCGCACGAATCCCGAAAGCGCCATCATCACGATGGTGAGCAAAGGCAGTTGCTGCTTGGTGCTCGCAAACACGTTCACCACTTGAGGCACCACGTAGCTCAGCAGGAACGTGACGATGCCGAACGCGATGATCGTGACGATCGTCGGGTACGTGAAGGCAAGCACGATCTTCTGCTTGAGCGCGTTGCGCTGCTCGATGTAGTCGGCCAGACGCGAAAGCACGATGCCGAGCTTGCCGGTGTGTTCGCCCGCGGCCACGAGCGCGCGATAGATGTCCGGGAAGTCGCGCGGATGCTGCTCGAGCGCGCTGGCAAGCGAATGGCCGCCGAGCACCTCGGCGCGAATTGCCGCCATCAGCTCCCTGATGTAGTCGCGCTCGGACTGCTCGGTGAGCACCGCAAGCGCCTCGCCGAGCGGCAATCCCGCTACCAGCAGACTGGCGAGCTGACGCGTGAGGATGGCCTGCTCGCGCTGCGAGAGCTTGCGCCCGATCGCGAGCCGCTGCGCTCGTGCGCCGCGCGTGCGGCTCGCGGCGGGTTCGACCACGAGCGGCGTAAGGCCCTGGCCACGCAGCAGTGCTCGCGCGCCGCGCGCACTGTCCGCATCGAGCACGCCTTTCTGCGCTTTGCCCGTGGCGTCGATGGCTTCGAAGCGAAATGCCGGCATGTTGCTGATCGCCCTCGCTTTTATTGAGCGTCCATCTTGTGGTTCATCGTGCGGCCCATCACGCGCCGCCCGTCACGCGCAGCACTTCTTCGAGCGAAGTCCTGCCTGCATCGATCCAGCGGTCGCCGTCTTCGCGCAGCGTGCGCATACCTTGCGTCCGGCCGGCCTCGAAGATCTCTGCATCGGCGGCATTGCGGTGGATGAGCGCGCGAATCGGCTCGTCGATGAGCAGCAGTTCGTATACGCCGCGCCGCCCCGAGTAGCCCGAATGACCGCAACGCTCACACCCCACCGGATGCCAGCGCTTTCTGCCGTCGTCTTCCACGCGCTCTTCCTTGCACACTGGGCAGAGCTGGCGCACGAGACGCTGCGCGAGCACGCCGAGCAGGGACGAGGCGAGCAGATACGGCTCGACACCCATGTCGGTCAGACGCGTCACCGCCGAAGCGGCGTCGTTGGTATGCAGCGTGGCGAGCACGAGGTGGCCCGTGAGCGAGGCCTGCACGGCGATCTGCGCGGTTTCGAGGTCGCGGATTTCGCCGATCATAATGATGTCCGGGTCCTGACGCAGGATCGAGCGCAACGCGCGCGCGAACGTCATGCCGATGCGCTCGTTCACCTGGGTCTGCCCGATGCCCGAGAGGTCATACTCGATCGGGTCTTCCACGGTCATGATGTTGGTCGTGGCCGTTTCGAGCCGCGACATCGACGCGTAGAGCGTGGTCGTCTTGCCCGAGCCCGTCGGGCCGGTCACGAGCACGATGCCGTGCGGCTTCGCGATCAGCTGGTCGAACTTGCCGAGCGTGTCGCCGGCCATGCCGAGCGCTTCGAGGTTCAGGCGCTGCGCATCTTTTTCCAGCAGACGCAGCACCGCGCGTTCGCCGTGGCCCGTGGGCAGCGTGGAGACGCGCACGTCCACCGGTCGCCCGCCCACGCGCAGCGTGATGCGGCCGTCCTGCGGCAGGCGTTTCTCGGCGATGTCGAGCTGCGCCATGATCTTGATCCGCGAGATGAGCGCGCCGTGCAGCGCCTTCTTCGGGCGCACGACGTCGCGCAGCGTGCCGTCCACGCGAAAGCGCACCACCGAGGCATTCTCGAACGGCTCGATGTGGATGTCCGATGCCTGCTCGCGCGCGGCCTGCGTGAGGAGCGCGTTGATCATGCGGATGATCGGCGCGTCGTCTTCGGACTCCAGCAGATCTTCCACTTCGGGAATGTCCTGCATGAGGCGCGAGAGATCGACTTCGCCCTCCACTTCGCCCACCACCTGCGCGGCGCTACCGTCCTGGCGCGCGTAAGCCTGGTTGATGGCCTGCGCGAGTTCGTCAGCCGGCACGCGCACGAGCGCGAACGCGCCGAAGTTGCGCGCGACCTCGGCGATGGCAGCCTGCGACGTGCGCTCGCTGATCCACACTTCGAGGCCTTCGGCGCGCTGGTGGGCCACGAGAATCTGGCCGCTGCGCGCAAAGCCGTACGGCACGAGGCGAGCGGCGAGCGGCGAGGGCGGCTCGCGGTCCGCGCCGCTCGTGGCCGCGGGCGCGTGAGGCGTGCTCACGGCTGCACCCGCGTCGTGGTGGGCGACGCCTGTTGCACCGGCGTGGTTTGCACGGGCTCGGCGGGCTGCATCTGCACGGCGCTTGCCGGGGCCGCGGGCTGCACGCCCAACGCCTGTTGACGCCGCATCTGGTCGAGATCGAACAGGTTCAGCGCCGATCCGCCCTGGCTCGGGCCGAGCGGCATCGGCGGCACGACCGGATCGTCCCTATCCTTGATCAGGTTGTTGTCGGACTTGTATGCGCCCGTCACGCCCTGGATATAGTCGTAGCGATTCGACGTGACCGCTTGCGCCGTGTCGCGGTCGCTAATGATCACCGGACGCAGGAACACCATCAGGTTCGTCTTCTCGCGCGTCTTGTTTTCCGAGCGGAACAGCTGGCCGATCCACGGAATGTCGCCGAGCAGCGGCACCTTGCTGTTGGCGACCTGGTAGTTGTCCTGCATCAGGCCGCCGAGCACTATGATCTCGCCGTTGTCGGCCAGCACGGTCGACTGGATCGAACGCTTGGTGAACTCGGGGCCGGCCGGATTGGTCGTCGCGTTGGTCGTGCCTGTCACGATCGCCGAGTCTTCCGTGTACAGCTGCAGCTTCAGGATGCCGCCGTCGGTGATCTGCGGCTTGATGTGCAGCGTCAAGCCTACGTCCACACGGTCGTAGGTGTTGAACGCCGTGCTCGCCGTGCCGCTCGTGAGGTTCGAATACGAACCCGTCTGGATCGGCACGTTCGTACCGACGACGATCTTCGCTTCCTGGTTGTCGAGCGTGATGAGGTTAGGCGTGGACAGCACGTTGGCGTCGGCCGTTTGCGAGAGCGCCTGCAGCAATGCGCCAAGCCCCTGCACGCCGAAGATGTTCTTGATCCAGCCCACATTCAGGCCCTGCTGGAGGCTGGAAGCGCCGAGCGCGTTGGCGAGGCCGCCGGTACTGGCGGCCGCCGCCGCTGCCGCCGTCAGGTTGACGATGCTGTTGCCGCTGCCGGTGGCCAGATTGGTGCCCGCGTACACATTGCCGCTCGCGACCTGCCACTGAATGCCCAGATTCGCGTTGGTGGTCGAGTTCAGCTCAACGATCAGCGCTTCGATGTAGACCTGCGCGCGGCGCGCATCGAGCTGGTTGATCACGGCGCGCAGGTTGCGGTAGACCGCGTCCGGTGCCGTGATGATCAGCGAGTTGGTCGCCGCGTCTGCCTGGATCATGCCGCCCGGCTGGTTGTCGTCGCCCTTGTCCTTGTCGCCGCCGAGGAACGGTGCTTCGTTGCTGCCGCCGCCGCCGCTGCCGTATGAACTGCCGCCGCCCAGCCCACTGCCCGACGACGTGCCGCCGCCGAGCGAACTCGACGGCAGCGGCGGCGTGCCGGAGGTGCCGGTCGACGTGCTGCCGCCGCCGCTGTTGCCGCTCTGGTTGAAGCCGTTCGCGTTACCCGACGACGACGTGTCGTTGCCGCCCTTGCCGAGCATGCCGCGCAGCGTCTTGGCGAGCTGCGTGGCGTCGGCGTTGCGCAGCGGGACGACGTGAATGTTGCCCGGCATGCTGGTCGGCGCGTCGAGCTGCTTCGAGAGCTGGACTGCCGATGCGAGGCGCTGCGCGTTCGAGGCGCGCAGCATCAGCGAGTTGGTGCGCGGGTCCGCGATGACCGAAACCTTCAGCGACGGGTCCGAGGCGCCGATTGCGCCCGGGTCGAGCATCTTCGCGATTTGCGGCGCGATGTCGAGCGCATTGGCGTTGTGCAGCGACACCACCTGCACCTGCTGGCCGGCGGCCGAGTCGACACCCGCAATGATCGAGGCGATGCGGCGGACGTTGTCCGCATAGTCGGTGACGATGAGCGTGTTGTTGGCCGGGTAGGCGGCAATGGTGTTGTTCGGCGAGATGAGCGGGCGCAGCACCGGCAGCAGGTTGTTCGCCGACTCGTGCCTGAGCGTGAACACCTGGGTCACCACCTGGTCGCCGCGCGCGGTCGGCGCATTGCCGACATAGGTGGGCACGCCCTGCAGCTTGGCGTCGGCCTCCGGCACGACCTTCAGTACACCGTGATCCTGCACGAGCGCGAAGCCTTGCATGCGCAGCGCCGACTGCAGCGTCTTGAGCGCCTGATCCTCCGGTACGGGGTTCTCGGAGACGAGATTGAGCTGCCCCTTCACGCGGGGATCGACGATGATCGTTTTGCCAGTGGCGGCGCCAATTGCCTTCGCCACCTGGTCGATGTCGGCGTTGACGAAATTGAGCGTGACCTGCGCATAGGCAAGCTGTGCCGTAATGAGTCCGCTCACGAGCAGCGCCGTGGCGACGCGACGCAAAGCCATACGATTTCTTCTCATGGGTGTCTTATCGAAGCCAGCGGCAGACGCGCGCGGCTATTCGTCCTCGACGTACGGCTGTGGGGCCGCCTCGCCTGTGCTTTTCTGACTGGTGCCGGCGCCGGCTCTCCTCAGCCCGGACGTCCGTTAGTCAACAAAAGATGGAACAGTAGCAGTTTTTCATGTCGAATTTGTCACAAAAAATGGGTCTCCGGGGAATTCTTCTAATCCCCGAGCCGCGCCAGCCAACATTCCCAAGCTATTTGTAAGCATGCGGGCACCTTGTCCGGGCGGCTAGCTTGACGCTTCATCGGTGACCGGTATCATACGAGCGGCCCGAACGATGGCCAACGCACTTTTGGGCCTTATTTATGTGGGAATTCCCGCATTGCTCGCCAGAAAACGAGCCTTCCAGCGAGAGATTGCGTCATCCTGCAGGCTAAGCCGTTCGCTTCTTTGCTTGTCTTTTCGTTTGCCCTTTCGTTTGCCTTTTTGTCAGCTTCCGCACGAGTCGTCATGCAAAACATCTGGTCCGCTACGCTTGCCGCCGCCGTGGTGCTCGTCACCGCGAGCGCCAGCACGCTCGCGCACGCAGACTGTTTCGACGAGGCCGCGCGCTACCAGAAGGTCAATCCACTGATCCTGCGCGCCATCGCCTGGCAGGAGTCGCACAACCGGCCCGACGCAGTGCACAGGAATGCGAACGGTTCGATCGACTATGGCGTCATGCAGATCAATTCCGTGCATCTGCCCGTGCTTTCGCAGTACGGCATCTCGCAAAGCACGCTCATGGAGCCGTGCAAGAACGTCTATATCGCCGCGTGGCATCTACGCCAGCAGATGAACAAGTACGGCAACACGTGGGCGGCCGTCGGCGCTTACCATTCCGAAACGCCAACACTGCGCGACCAGTACGCGCATCAAATCGCCGACATTCTGCGCAAGTGGCATCTCATGCAGTAGCGCTTTAGCGCGACCTGCGTGCTCGCGCCCTGAAAGCGGCGGCACGTGTACCCGGCGCCTCGCGCGTGCATGGTGCAAAATGCTGGCTGGCGCCGCTCCCTTACGAGGATTTCGATCCTTTCGCGCGGCGCACCTCCCGACTCACTTTCTGCACCACAACTGCGATGAACCAGCCGCCACTGCCCGTCACCGTGCTCTCGGGTTTTCTGGGCGCGGGCAAGACCACGCTGCTCAACCATATCCTTTCTAACCGCGCGGGCCTGCGCGTGGCGGTGATCGTCAACGACCTCGCCTCGGTGAACATCGACGCCGCGCTCGTGCGCGACGCCTCGGCGCTCTCGCGCGTGGAAGAACGCGTGGTCGAAATGTCGAACGGCTGCATTTGCTGCACGCTGCGCGACGACCTGCTCACCGAAATCCAGCGCCTGGCCGACCCGGCGCGCGCCGGCCAACGCTTCGACGCCATCGTGATCGAATCGACCGGCGTGGCCGAGCCCATGCCAATCGCGGAAACCTTCACGTTCGCGGGCGAAGACGGCGTCGCACTCGACGAGTTCGCGCGCCTTGACACAATGGTCACGGTCGTCGACGCATTCAACTTCCTGCGCGACTACGCGAGCCCCGACCAGCTCGCGCAGCGGGGCGTGGCGGCGAGCGAAGAAGACGACCGCGCGATTGTGGAACTGCTCGTCGATCAGGTCGAGTTCTGCGACGTGCTCGTGCTCAACAAGGCTGACCTCGTGAGCGACGACGAACTCGCGCGCCTGCAGCACATTCTCGCGCGCATCAATCCGCGCGCCGTGCAGGTGGTGAGCCGCTTCGGCGATGTACCGTTCGAGGAAGTGATCAATACCGGGCGTTTCGATTTCGATGCGGCTTCGAGCGCGCCGGGCTGGCTCGCGTCGCTGCACGAGCATGACCATTGCGACGACCCGGCGCATTGCCACGATCCGGCACATACGCATGCGCCGCGCAGCGAAGCCGATGAATACGGCATCGGCAACTTCGTTTATCGCGCTCGACGTCCGTTTCATCCCGAGCGCTTCTGGGCGCTGCTCAACCAGGAGTGGAAGGGCGTACTGCGCTCGAAGGGCTTCTTCTGGCTCGCTACGCGCAACGACGTGACGGGCACGCTCTCGCAGGCAGGCGGTGTATGCCGTCATGGTCCCGCTGGCACGTGGTGGGCGGCGCTACCGCGCGAGGAATGGCCGCAGGACGCCGAACTCGAAAAGGAAATCGCAGCCGACTGGCAGGGCGATCTCGATGACCCCAGCGTCGGCGACCGTCGCCAGGAACTGGTGATGATCGGTGTGGATCTCGACCGCGACACCTGGCGCTCGAAGCTCGACGCATGCCTGCTCACCGACGCGGAGTACGCGGCAGGCCCCGAAGCGTGGCTGAACTACGCCGACCCGTTCCCGTCGTGGGAGCTGGACGACGACGACCACGATCATGATCACGGCGATCACGGTGAAATCGTCCATCGTCCTTAGTCGTCCCGAGTCGCCAGTGCAACACGCTCGATGAACAACGGCGCCGCAAAATGCGGCGCCGTTTGCTTTTTCGCCAGCGCTGCATGAATCGCGCAGGCGAAAAAAAACCCGCCAGGGGCGGGTGTCAACTTAAAGCGGCAATGCCTTAGCGCTTGTTGACGGCGTCCTTGAACGCCTTGCCAGCCGTGAACTTGACGGTCTTGGCTGCGGGAATCTTGATGGTTTCGCCGGTCTTCGGGTTGCGGCCCGTACGGGCTGCGCGCTTGCCCGAACCGAAGCTGCCGAAGCCGATCAGCTGCACCGCGTCGCCCTTCGACACAGCCTTCTTGACCACTTCGAGGAGCGTGTCCAGCGTCTCGCCGGTTTGTGCCTTGCTAGCGCCCGTCTGTGCTGCGACGGCGTCGATCAGTTCCTGTTTATTCATTGAGAAGTTCCTTTCTGTGTTTAGGTTGACACGAACAGCGCGAACGCGCCGATTATACGGACGCGTGCCGCGCCGTCGAGCAGCGACGGACCCGGAGCACCCCGGCGTTTTCTCGTTGCGGCGGCTAGCGTGTGTCTTATGCCGCAACGTCCGTGCTGCCGCTTCCCTGGGCGGCGCTTGCTATGATAGCGCAGCGCAAACCCAATAACGACAAGGGTTTCGAAGATTTCGCGCGGGATTCGCGGGTTTTTTGGCGCTTGCAGACGTTTTAGGGGTATCCACCCCCGCAAATCCCCCTGCGTGCGGCATTTTTCCCGCCGCACACGTTGCGCCGCGCCAACGCAGCATGCGTGCAAACGCCGGCCTGGCAAGCGTTTGCGGCCATGCGACAAGCCTTCGCCACACGCTTTTTCCAGTCTCGCTTCTTTCTCGTTGCTTCCTCACTTCTGGCTTCGCGTTCCTCATGACCGCCACCCTGACACCCGCCACGCTCGCTTTTCGGGAAGACGGCACGCCGTTTTCGCCTATCTATGGCGACGTCTATCACAGCACTGCAGGCGCATTCGCACAGGCCCAAGCTGTCTTTCTGAATGGCAACGCGTTGCCGCAGCGCTGGCATAACAGGCGGATCTTCACCGTGGTCGAAACCGGCTTCGGCATGGGCGTGAACTTTCTCGCGACGTGGTCGGCATGGCGCAATGATCCGGCGCGCTGCGAGCGCCTGCATTTCGTTTCGGTGGAAAAACATCCGTTCGCGCGCAACGACCTGCAGAGCGCACTCGGCGCAATCGTTGCGCACACACGCGAAGCGCCGCTCGCTCGCGAACTCGTGAACGCCTGGCCGATACTCGTGCCGGGCACGCATCGGCTCGAATTCGAGGAAGGACGCGTCACGCTCACGCTCGTTTTCGGCGACGCGCTCGAGGTATTTCCCAAAATGTGGATGCGCGCCGATGCGATCTACCTCGACGGCTTCGCTCCGGCGAAGAATCCCGAGCTCTGGTCTCCGGCTATTTTCAAGGCACTTGCGCGCATTGCCGGCGAGGACGCCACCTTCGCGACCTGGAGCAGTTCAGGGGACGTGAAGCGCGCGCTCGAGCAAAGCGGCTTCGAATACCGCAAGGTGGCAGGCTTCAACGGCAAGTGGACGATGCTGGTCGGAAGCTTCGCGCCGCGCTGGCGCGTGCGCCGCTACGAGCCGCCGCTGCCGCTTGCGCTGCGCGAGCGGCACGCCGTCGTCGTGGGAGCGGGACTCGCCGGCTGCGCGCTCGTCGAGCGGCTGGCCGTACGCGGCTGGCGCGTGACGCTCATCGAACGCAACGCCGCGCCCGCGCTCGAGGCATCGGGCAATCCGGCCGGCGTGTTTCATCCACTGATATCGCGCGACGACAGCAGCGCGTCGCGCATCACGCGCGCGGGGTTTCTCTACGCGCTCCGACGCTGGGCCGCGCTCGAAGCCGCGGGCCATGCGCCGAAGCGCTCGCACGCCGGCTTGCTCCATCTCGCCACCGACGACGAATCGCGCGCCGTCGCCGCCGCGCTGGAATCGTTCGGCTATCCCGAAGAATTCGTGAGCGCGGTCACGCGCGAGCAAGCGCAGACGCTGGCCGGCGTCGCGCTCAATCAGGGTGGGTGGTTCTATCCGCAAGGCGGCGCGATCGACCCGGCAACGCTCTGCCGCGCTCAATGCGCCTACGCAGCCGCGTTGCCCGGCGCACAGGTCGAAACACGTTTCGGTGTGCGTATCGGTCATATTGCGCGCGCAGGCATTCAAGAATCCGACGAATGGCAGGTGTTCGACGACGCCGGACGATTCGTCGCCCAGGCGGCCGCGGTGATCTTCGCCAACGCTCAGGACGCCTCGCGCGCCGCCGCGCTCGAGCATGCGCCCACGCGCATCGTGCGCGGCCAGCTCACGCTCGTCGATCCCAGCCCGCTCGCGAACCTGCGCGTGCCCGTGATCGGCGAAGGCTATGCGGTGCCGCTCGACGGCGGCGTGACGCTCGCGGGCGCCACCTACGAAGTCGACGACGCCGACGACGCGCTGCGCGCGGCCGGCCATACCGAGAATATCGAACGCGTCGCCCAAATGCTGCCGGAACTCGGCGCGGCCCGAGGCGAGCACGACTTCGGGGGCCGTGTGGCGTTCCGCTGCGTCACCAGCGACCGCATGCCGATGCTCGGCCCGCTCGCCGACGAAGACGCCGCCCGCCGCGACGCCCAGCGTCTGGCCGGCGCATGGCCGCTCGATCTGCCGCGCGCAAGCGGCCTCTATGGTGCGTATGCGTTTGGCTCGCGCGGGCTCGTATGGGCGGGGCTAGGGGCGGAACTGATCGCGTCGCAACTGGAAGGCGAGCCGTGGCCGCTGGAGCGCGAACTCGCTGATCAGGTGGATCCGGCGCGCTTTCTCCAGCGCGCCTTGCGCCAGCGCAGTCTTTGAGCGCGGCGCACGGAAAGCGGCTGAAAACGGGCTGAAAAGGGCCGCCCAGGTTATCCACGCAAATCTGTGGATAACCGCGCGAATTACCAGCGAATCCAGTGTGGAGCCGGTGTGGACGTAAACGGGGTAACTCGGGACGCCCCGCTCCAGGCCAAAAAGTTGTTCTTCGAAGCACTCTGGGATCGCACACACTTTGCGCGCGGTTGTACGAGTGCCAACTCGCGGATTCCTTTCGGTAAACCCCGGTTATCCACAGGAAACCCAGGCCCTTGTTAACTTCTACTACGTATACATACGGTAAACAGTAAACCCAGAGCTAGCGCCATCGCCAGCGGCAGGCGAGACGAAACCAGAGCTTGAAAACTCCGACGAAAGCCGCCGCCGGATGCGGTCATTTTTTCCGCATGCATCGCCAACAGCGCACAATGAGGACGCTATTACCGTCTTCGTCAATGCTTTCGGAGAGCTGGGGACAATTGCAAAAAAGCTATGGCACAATCGCCGTTCTTTCCGCGTCAAATGCCGCATCAGACGGTCGACGCATCCAAGGAACGGTTGCCCCTCATCCTGAATCTGAGTGCTCAGGGCAGACAGCAACGTTCGTTCATCCAACGCGGGCGCAGCCACACCACACGCAAGGCGCCCGTACCGGCTGTTCGCCGCACCGTCATGTGCCGGCGCACTGCTTTGCCGCAGCGTTTTGCCGTAGCGTTTGCCACATGGAATGTCCGCACTCGCCGCAGGAAGCGCTAATTCGCGCCAGCTCGCCATGTCGCCAGATCGTTGAGCCAGCCGGCTGCATCGGTTGGCGTGAACGACGAGGCGTGCGGTCCTGACGACACGGGCGCGCACGCAGCGCCTGGCGCAGTGCAAGCAGGCACCAGACGGGGAGTAGAGGTGTCGTTCGCCTCGCGCGGCACGCGGCTTGCCTGACAGCCAGCCGTATGTCGATCTAACGTCGGACAGCCGGATTCGATCCCACGCAAGATGTCGTTGCCAAGGAGAAGCCACCACGATGAAGTCGGCGTTTTCGTTTTTTCCCGCGTGGCCATTGCCACTCGACGGTATTTTCTGGGCCGGGCTCGCGCTGCTCGC
Organism: Paraburkholderia flagellata; assembly: GCF_021390645.1. Taxonomy (GTDB): domain Bacteria; phylum Pseudomonadota; class Gammaproteobacteria; order Burkholderiales; family Burkholderiaceae; genus Paraburkholderia; species Paraburkholderia flagellata. The sequence continues at coordinate 3,137,427 of NZ_JAJEJT010000001.1, read as the reverse complement.
CGCTGGTTTGTGCGGCGAGCTTTGCTATCGGGCGTGGCGCTTGCCGCGGATCTCGGCCTATGGCGTGATCGGGCTCGTTGCCGGATCGGCCGGGTTTGGCGTGATCGACGCCGATGTCGGCACGTCCGCGCGGCCGCTGCTCGACGTCGCGCTCGGCCTGCTGCTGTTCGAACTCGGCAGCCGGCTCGACCTGCGCTGGATCCGCCGCAATCCGTGGCTGATCCTTTCGAGTCTTGCCGAGGCCTCGCTCACGTTTGTGCTCGTGCTCGCGGTGCTGCTGTTCCTTTCCGTGCCGACGATGATCGCGCTCGTCGTGTCCGCGATCGCCATGGCGACGTCGCCAGCCATGGTGATCCAGATCAAGACTGAGTTGCGTGCGGAAGGCCAGGTCACGCAGCGCTTGCTCACGCTCACCGCGCTCAACAGCATGTATGCGGTGATTGTGGAAAAGCTCGCGTCGAGCTGGCTGCACCAGGAAATCTACGGCAACGTGTTCGCGACGATCCTGCAGCCGCTCTATCTGCTGATCGGCTCGCTGATTCTCGCGTTCGTGCTCGCCCGCGCGTGCACGCTGTTTTACCGGCGGCTGAGCCCGCAGGACGAGCACTCGTTTGTCGCGCTTTTCGGCCTCGTGCTCCTCGCGATCGCCATTGCGCACCTGCTCAAGCTTTCGACGATCCTGAGCCTGCTTGCCGCCGGCATCATCGTGAAGAATCTGGAGCAGCGTCCGCAACTGTGGCCGCAGCACTTCGGCACGGCCGGATGGCTGCTAACGGTGATTCTGTTCGTGCTCACGCTCACGACCTTCGAGTGGCACGACATCCTCGTGGGCGGCGCGGCCGCGGCGGGGCTGATCGTCGCGCGCCTCGTGGCCAAACTCGTCGGCGTGCTGATCTTCGCCAAACCGAGCGGGCTGCACTGGAAGCAGGGTGTGGCGCTCGGCATTGCCTTGACGCCGATGTCGGCGCTCGCGCTGCTGCTCGTCGACGACACCTACGATCTTTATCCGACGTTCGATCCGCGCCTGCGCGCGATCATTCTTTGCTCGATCGTCGTGCTGCAGCTCTTCGGACCCTGGCTGGTCTATCGCGCGCTTGCGCTCGTCGGCGAGCGCGGCGAAAAGTGAATCTCGCGTCGCGCGCGGCCAACTTGCGCGCGGCGCCCTGAAAGGGGACGCCATGTCACTCGAAACATTTGTCGATTCGAAGCCGTTCACGTTCGGCATCGAACTCGAAATGCAGATCGTCAACACGCACGACTACGATCTGACCAAGGCGGGTAGCGATCTCATGCGCCTCATCAAAGATCAGGAGATTCCGGGCAACATCACGCCCGAAATCACCGAAAGCATGATTGAGCTTTCCACCGGTATCTGCACGAATCACGAGCAGGCCGTGGCCGATCTGCGCAAGATTCGCGACGTGCTCGTCACCGCGGCCGATCGACTCAACGTCGGTCTGTGCGGGGGCGGTACGCACGCGTTCCAGCAATGGAGCGACCGGCGCATCGTCGATACCCCGCGCTTTCAGTATCTTTCCGAGCTGTACGGCTACCTCGCGAAGCAATTTACGGTGTTCGGCCAGCACGTGCATATCGGCTGCCCGGATGCGGACAGCGCGCTTTTCCTGCTGCACTCCCTTTCGCGCTTCATTCCGCATTTCATCGCGCTCTCGGCGTCGTCGCCCTATGTGCAGGGTGTGGACACCGGATTTCATTCGGCACGACTGAATTCCGTGTTCGCGTTTCCGCTGTCGGGCCGCGCGCCGTTCGTGCTGAGCTGGGAGGAGTTCAAGGAGTACTTCTCGAAGATGGTGCACACGGGTGTTGTCAACAGCATGAAAGACTTCTACTGGGACATCCGCCCGAAACCCGGTTTCGGCACGATCGAGGTGCGCGTGATGGACACGCCGCTTTCGGTGGAGCGCGCCGCTGCGATCGCCTGCTACATCCAGACGCTCGCACGCCATCTGCTCACCGATCGACCGATTGCGCCGCTCGAGGACGACTATCTCGTGTACACGTTCAACCGCTTCCAGGCGTGCCGCTTCGGCCTCGCCGGCACCTGCGTGAATCCGCAGACGGGCGAGCGGCGCACGATTTCCGAAGACATCCTCGAAACGCTGGATCGGATCGCGCCGCACGGCGAGGCGCTCGGCTCGTCGCGCGCGCTCACTGAGATCGGCACGATCGCCCGCGCGCAGAACAACGACGCCACCTGGCTGCGCAGCGTGGTGGCCGAGGAAAAATCGCTGCACGAAGCCGTGCGGCAACAGTGCCTGCGCTGGCGCGCCTGACGGGAATCAAAAGGGGAGAGGCGGCGGACGCACAGGACCACTGACCGATTTTCGCCGGGTGCCAGAAGCGCCCCGCGCCGGCAAAACAGCATTGCAAGGGCAGCTTTCGGGCTGCCCTTCGTGCTTTCGGGAGCCGGGAAACGGGTGAGAAGCGGGTAAGAAGTGGGCAAAAAGCGGGTCGCGTTGGTTCCGCGCGCCACTTTTTTCGAGGCGGACGAAAATTTTTTTGCTGGCTTCGAGGTACCTGGGGGTTCTTATTTTTTTGACCTGGGTCCCGACATGGGCCATATTCATGGACAAATGGTCCCACGCCGCTGTGGGCAACCTTCGATTTTCCTGCAAACTCAACGGACTACGTAATGATTGGTTAGCCACAATCGGGCAGATTCCAGTTGCGTTCGAGGCAGAAATCCGCGATAACCTGCATGGGTCATGGGGCGACGATTGCAAGCAGTCGAGAACTTGTGCACATGGCAATAGCGTGCTTATCAACGGGTTATCCACAATTCGCGTTGGATAAGTTAGCTGTGCGATTTGCCGCTCTCGCATAGAATGTCGGTTTGCTGCACTGGCGTCGGGACTTGAAGGATGTTTTCGGGGCCTGCGGCAAGAAAAATGACAGTGCAACGCGTGCCATGAGGTGTGCGTTGCAGGTTTTTTTCAGATGGTGCGGCGTTCGGGATAACCGGGCGCCGGCGTTCCCACAGGCCGTCGGTCAAAGCGGCGGCTGACGATGCAGCGCAAGCTGCCATTAACCAGCGAAAGACTATGAGCGAAGGCGTATACGGAGAGCAGGCAGCCGGGCGGGTGACCCATAGCCTGCTGCGACTTAGCACGGCTATGCGGAGCCAGGCGTGGGACTGGGCCGAAGGGGCAGGACTCACGCCTACCCAGGGCGAAATTCTCGTGCTGCTGATGCAGCGCAAGGGGCCGATGCGCCTCGGCGAGATCGCGCGTGAAACGGCCCTCACGGCCGCTACCACCAGCGATGCGGTGAGCACGCTCGAAACCAAGGGGCTCGTCGAAAAGCGTCGCGCGCTCGACGACGGCCGCGCACTCGCGGTGCGTCTGACCTCGCGCGGCCGCACGGCGGCGAAGAAGGCGTCGCAGTGGCCTGACTTCCTCTCGAAGGCGGTCGGCACGCTGAAGGCGGACGAACAGTCCACGCTTTATCGCACGCTGCTGAAGACGGTTTATCTGCTGGAATCGCAGGAAACCAGTCCGCAACACCGCATGTGCCTGACCTGCTCGCATTTCGAGCCGAGCAAGAACCCGAAGAAGACGCCGCATCACTGCCAGCTTCTGAAGATCGATATGGCTGACACCGATCTGCGTCTCGATTGCTCGGTCTACGAACAGGCCGACGTGACGACCCAGAAGAAAAACTGGAAGATCTTCGCGGTTTAAGGCCAAAGCTGCGCCGCCGCCCCAAGGCGGGCGGCGCGCGTTGACGCCTGCGCGCGTCATGCATGTAATGCGCGGTAATGCAAAGCGTCGCGATGTCGATTGCGTGCCGGTATTGTGTGCGTGGCAATTTGTGTAGTTCTCGCAAATATTTGCGACAAGCTTTTGCCACGACCGCAGGCGCAAACGTTCGCACGCGCCGTACAAAAACGGTAACGTGCATGCCGTCCACAGCCGACCCGGGAATGTGCCGATGAATCGCGAAGTATTGGCTGTGCGCCATGTCTATTTCGAGGACCTCGGCAGCTTCGAGCGTGTGCTCGGAGACCGTGGACGCCCCGTCCGTTACGTCGACGTCGGCTTCGCGCGGGTCGGCGCGCTCAATCCTTTGTCGGCGTCGCTCATGGTCGTGCTCGGCGGCCCGATCAATGCGTGTGACGACGCACGCTATCCCACCCTCGTTCCCCTTGCGGCGATGATCGAAAAGCGCATCGCGGCGGGTCTGCCCACGCTCGGCATTTGCCTCGGCGCGCAGCTCATCGCGCGGGTGCTCGGTGCGCGGGTGTATGCCGGGCCCCAGCCCGAAATCGGCTGGACGCCGCTCACACTCACCGACGCTGGCCGCGCCTCGCCTCTGCAGCACCTCGACGGCGCTGCGACCTCCATGCTGCATTGGCATGGCGATACCTTCGATCTGCCGCAGGGCGCGACGCGACTCGCTTCCACGCCGCTGTGCGAGAACCAGGCGTTTTCATGGGGCGACCACGTGCTCGGCCTGCAATGCCATCCCGAAGTGCGCGCCGACCGCTTCGAGCCCTGGCTGATCGGTCATGCCGCTGAAATCGCCACCGCGGGCGTCGATGTGAACATGCTGCGCGGCGACACAGCCCGCCAGGGGCCGACTCTCGAAGCGCAGGCGAGCCGCATGTTCGGCGAATGGCTAGACGCCGTCGACGCACGCATGGCCGCGCGCCAACCCTGACCCACGCCTGAACCCAACCTGATGCACCTCGCGCGGGCGCATGTCGCGTACGTGTTGTGTTCCCTGTCGAACGCGTGAAAAAAGCGCGTGATATTCTCGGACGCTTCTCCCAACCGTCCGTGGACCTCCCATGAGCAAGCTCTTCACTCCGCTCGAACTGCGTGGCGTGACGCTCGCCAATCGCATCGTCGTCTCACCGATGTGCCAGTACTCCGCCGAGCGTGGCGAAGCCAACGACTGGCACATGATCCATCTCGGGCACCTGGCGCTTTCGGGCGCCGCGATGCTTTGTATCGAAGCGACGTCCGTCGAACCCGACGGCCGTATCACGCCGGGCGATCTCGGCCTCTGGGACGACGTGACCGAAGCCGCGCTCGAGCCCGTCATCGCCGCTATCCGCCGTCATTCGCCAATCCGCATCGCCATGCAGATCTCGCACGCGGGGCGCAAGGCATCGAGCCATGTGCCCTGGGAGGGCGGTCAACTGATTTCGGTCGCAGACGGCGGGTGGCTGCCGCATGCGCCTTCGGCGCTCGCGCACAAGGAGGGCGAGGCGCCGCCGCTCGCACTCGATGTCGCGGGTCTGAATCGCGTGCGCGATGCGTTCGTGGCCACGGCGCGCCGCGCTGCGCGTCTTGGTATCGACGCCCTCGAAATACACGCGGCGCACGGCTATTTGCTGCACCAGTTTCTCTCGCCGATCGCGAACCAGCGCAGCGACGAGTACGGCGGCTCGCGCGAGAACCGCATGCGTTTTCCGCTCGAAGTGTTCGACGCCGTGCGCGCCGAGTTTCCCGCCGATCGCCCGATTGGTGTACGCGTATCGGCAACGGATTGGGTTGAAGGAGGCTGGACGCTGGATGACACCGTAGTCTTCGCCCAGGCGCTCAAGGCACGCGGCGCGGACTGGATCGACGTATCGTCGGGCGGTGTGTCGCCTTTGCAAAAGATTCCGCTCGAACCCGGCTATCAAGTGCCGTTCGCACGCAAGGTGAAAGCCGAAACGGGCATGACGACAATTGCGGTGGGCCTCATCACCGACGCCTTGCAGGCCAACCAGATCGTTGAAGACGGCGAAGCCGACATGATCGCGATGGCGCGCGCGATGCTCTACGATCCGCGCTGGCCGTGGCACGCCGCGGCACAACTCGGCGCGAGCGTGAACGCGCCACCGCAATACTGGCGCTCGCAGCCGCGCGAGTTGAAGAAACTGTTCGGCGAGACGACACTCGGCCAGCGCTGATACGCTGCGCGCGCCGCTTTCCCAAGGCGCATATGGGTTGAACGAAAGAGGCGCGAGCGTGTACGATGCCGTCTGTGGCGCGCCGGGCGTCGCATGAGCGCGGCGCCCAATCGGCGCCGCGTTTGCGTACGGAGCGCGGCGAGGCAGTAAGCGAGGTTTGATGCAAGGGCCGATGCAAGGCCAGGCAGACCGTCAGGCACGGCTTCATGAGAAAGCCGCAGGCGGCGCGCGCGAGGATGTGTTCGAAGCCGCCTGTCATGACCGGGACAGTCTCCCCCAGTACTTCACAAGGATTCATTCAATGAGTGAACGCAGGATCGTCGTGCGCCAGTCGGGCGTGCACGGCAAGGGCGTGTTTGCGGCGGTCCCCATTGCGACCGGCGAACGACTGATCGAATACAAGGGCGAGCGCATCTCCTGGAAGGAAGCGCTGCGGCGTCATCCGCATAATCCTGACGAACCGAATCACACGTTCTATTTCGCGCTCGACGACGGCGACGTGATCGACGGCAAGGTGAAGGGCAACAGCGCGCGCTGGATCAATCACTCGTGCGCGCCGAACTGCGAAGCCGAGGAAATCGAAGGACACGTCTATATTCACGCGCTGCGCGATATCGCAGAAGGCGAGGAACTCTTCTACGACTACGGCCTCGTGATCGACGCGAAGCAGACGAAGAAGCTCAAGCGTGAATACGAATGCCGTTGCGGCGCCCGCAAGTGCCGCGGCACGATGCTCGCGCCGCCCGATGACGACAAGGCTGCGAAGGGCGCGAAAGCGTCGAAGGGCAAGAGCAAAAAGAAGAAGTAAGCGCCGCAACGCACGTCGCATCGCATCAAGCACAAGGGCCGCATGAGCGGCCCTTGTCGTTTTCGTGGCGTTTGCGGCGTCAGAGATCGATGCTCGCCTGATGGGTCGGTTTCTTCTCGCGCGACGGCTCGTCGGACTTGAGCGCCTGCAGCGGTGCGGTCTCGGTGGCGCTGCCTTCCTTGCTGTCCCGCCTGTCTTTGGCGTCCGTGCGCGCCGGCGTGCCGCGATGCGCGAGCGGCACGCGCACGATGAAGCGCGCACCGCCTTCCGGTGCATCTTCGTAGTGAACGCTGCCACGATGCAGCGCCATGATGTCGTGGACGATTGCGAGGCCAAGGCCCGCGCCGCCGTCCACACCGTTCTCGCTCTGGGCGTCGCCGCGGAAAAATCGCTTGAAAAGATCCGCTTGTTGCAAAGCTGGCACGCCGCCGCCGTTATCTTCCACGATGATCTCGGCCATCGGTACGCCGTCAGCGGAGGACTGCGAAACAGTCACGGTGATGCGCCCGCCTTCCAACCGCGCGGGCGGCAAATATTTGAGCGCGTTGTCCAGCAGATTCGCGATGACCTCGTGCAGCAGCACGGGGTTGCCGCGCACCATTAACGGCGTGTCGTTTTCGGGGTCGTCGAGGCGCTGGAAACCGAGGTCGACGTGGTTCGCCAGCGCGCGCGGCACCCATTCGGCGCCCGTCTCGAACGCGAGCGCGGACATGTCGATATCGACGAAACGCGCGGCTTGCTCACCCGGCTCCGCGCGAGCCAGCGAGAGTAGCTGATTGGACAGGCGCACCGCGCGATCGGCAGCCGCGCGCAACTCGCGCACGGCGTCGCTGACCTTTTGCGGCTCGCGCGCGTTCGCGGCCTGTTCGGCGTGCAGCTTCACCGCGGTGAGCGGCGTACGCAACTGGTGGGCCGCGTCGGCGATGAACTTGCGCTGCGCGTCGAGCGCGGTCTTCAGACGGCCGAGCAGCGCGTTGAGTGCGCCGGTGAGCGGACGGATCTCGACGGGCACATAGGTCTCGTCCACGGGTTCGAGGGACGTGTGCGTCTGCCGGTTGAGCGAGTCGGCGAGCGCGGTGAGCGGGTTGAGCTGCTGGTTGACGACGCGCCACACGATGACCCAGCCGGCGAGCAGCAGGAGCAGCAACGGCATCATGATCGCGACGAGAAATTCGGCCGCGATGCGAAAGCGATGATGCACAGGCTGACCGACTTCCACGACGATGGGATTGCCGTGTGTCTGCGGCACGCGCACCTGGGCGACCCGCACGGTCACGCCCTTATAGATCGTTTCGAACACGTACGCGTAGTGCATGCGGCGTACGTTGGTGCCCTGCAGCGGCAGATCGTGATCGCCCGCGATTTCGGTTTCGCCGTTGCTGATGCGATAGATGAGGTGCTCGACGGGGTCGGAAAACATCGCCTGCGCGAGCGGCGGGACGGTAGTTGCGGCATCGTCGCCGGCGATCTGGATCTGCCGGGAAATGGCCGTGGCGAGGTCGGCGAGCGATCGATCGACTACGTGCTGCGTGTACTGCCAGGCAAGCCAATAGGCGATCAGGCCGCTCATCAGTGCGAGCAGCGAAAGCGGGGCGGCGAGGCGCCGAAGTAGGGTGCGCCGCAGACTCGTTGCGGCAGGTGAGGACATGATGGCTTCGGAGCGGAAAATGTATCGTGGGTGCGGCGGCGTGCGCCGCACGGGATCGATCCATTGTACGCGGGCCGCGGGCGTGGCGGCTGAAGTCCCATTGCTGCGCCGTTGATGAGCCATCAAGCGCAAACGGCGGCGGAAAGTTCCGCCGCCGCTGGCTGGCTCAGGAAGCGAGGCCGATCAGGCCGCCTGGCGGATTTCCTGCAGCAGATAGCCGAAGCCGCGCACCGTGACGATTTCGACACGGCAGTTCTCGAGCTTCTTGCGCACGCGGTGCACGTAGACTTCGATCGCGGTGTCGCCGAGGTCGCCGCCGAAGTGCGTGAGGTGGTCCTGCAGTTGCGCCTTGCTGACCACACGGCCGTGACGCAGCAGCAGCATTTCGAGCACGGCGAACTCACGCGGCGAGAGTTCGAGCGGCTTGTCGTCGTTGAAGATGCGGCGATCGACGCCCGACAGGCGCACGCCGCCGAGCGACACTTCGGGGCGCGGCACGTCGCCGTGCGGGCCGCTGCGGCGCATCACGGCGCGAATGCGCGCTTCGAGTTCGGCCGGTTCGAACGGCTTGAGCATGTAGTCGTCGGCGCCGGAATTCAGGCCCTGGACGCGGTCGTTCAATTCGTCGCGCGCGGTGAGCACGATAACGGGCGTGTGCCGGTTGCTTTGGCGAAAGCGCGAAAGCAGCGTCATGCCGTCGATGCCCGGCAGGCCGAGATCGAGGATCACGAGCTCATGGCGATTCTGCGTGAGGGCCTGTTCGGCGAAGATGCCGTCGTGGACCATGTCGACCGTAAAGCCGGCTTGTTCGAGGCTGGACTGGATGCCGCGTGCGATAGGGCGGTCGTCTTCGATCAGAAGGAGTCGCATGGGATTCGCTCAAGTACAATGGGTTTTAGCGTTCAGGCACGCAGTTCGCGAAGCGTCGCTTGCCGACCTCACGGCACAGCCCGACGGTTGCGCGATCACGATCCACATGTCCGATATTTCGATCACCGAACTCGAAGCCGCGATCAACTTCTGGCGCAACCGCTCGCCTTCGATTGGCGATGAACTCGCGTTGTGCCAGGAGGCGAGTGCGCTCTCCAAGCCTTATGCGCTGCTGATTGTACAGCGTCAGAACGCCATATCACCGGAACGTTTAGACCCGATTGCCCGCGCTGCCTGGGAGTCTTACGTATCCATCAAGAATAGCCTTCAAAGCTGAAGGTTTGAAGCCCTGACTCCCTGCATTATGCTTTCACGGCACGCTGCGCGCGCGTTTTGTGCACTTGCCGTGCGCACAGCGTACCCATGCGTAGTCCGGCTGCTTATGCGCTGAGCGGTCCCGGCGCGATCGAGTCGATGAAGCGCGCGAGTTCGATGTCGCGCGAAGTAAGGCCGTCGGCTTCGTGAGTGGAAAGCGTGACCTCCACGCGGTTGTACACGTTGAACCACTCGGGGTGATGGTTCATTTCCTGCGCCTTGATGGCCACGCGTGTCATGAAGCCGAATGCCTCATTGAAGTCGGCAAAGCGGAAATGGCGCTGGATCGCGTCGCGCCCGGCGACGGCCTGCCAGCCGCGCAGGTCGGCGAGTTGCGATGCGCGCTCTTCGGATGTGAGTCGGTTGATCATCGTTGCACCTGTGTTGAGCTTGGGGCCTGGCGTGCGCCGTTAGCCGATCAGCCATTTTTTCACTTATGGGACGCGTGTGCGAGTGGCCCGGTCAAGGAACGTGGAGTTGCTGCGGCGCAATGGGCAGTTACGTCCCGTAATGAGCCCATCGGTCGCGCCGCCTGGCCGCCTCTCGTTCAGACGTCTCCGTCATCGAGCCAACCCTCGCGTGTGCCGCGCGTAATGATCGTGTCGCTGTGCAGCACGTCGCCTGCGGCGTGAGGCTCGGCCGCGATGAGCGCCGCCGGATCGTCCAGGCGCGAAGCAATGCCCGCGCCCAGCGCTTCGAAAAGCTGTGCGAACGAGTCGATCACGAAGTAGGTCTTTTGGAACGTGTCGATGCGATAACGCGTGCGCAGCACACGATCGAGGTCGAACGCCAGCCGGTTCGGCGCTGCGCTTTCCACGCTGTAGAGCGTCTCGCCCTTGCTCGACACGATGCCGGCGCCGTAGATCTTGACGCCGTTGGACGTGTTCGCGTCGCGCATCAAACCGAACTCCACCGTGTACCAGTAGAGCCGCGCGAGCAACGGCAATGCGCGCTCCTCGACGGCAAGCGCTGCGCGGCCATAGGCGTGAATCGCATCGGCGAAAGTGGGATCGGTGAGCAGCGGCACGTGGCCGAACAGGTCGTGGAAACAGTCGGGTTCCTGCAGATAGTCGAGCTGATCGGGACGGCGCATCCACCAGGTCACCGGAAAGCGTCGGTTAGCAAGGTGCTCGAAGAAGATGCGGTTGGGCACGAGGCCCGGCACGGCCACGATGCGCCACCCGGTTGCCGCCATCAGACGCTCGCTCACCTGCTCGAAGGAAGGAACGTGCGAAACATTCAGACCGATGCGTATGGCGCCATCGAGGAACGCCTCGCAGGCCCGGCCTTCGAGCAGCGCGCGCTGACGCCGGTAGAGTTGGTCCCAAACGGCGTGATCGGCCGCGCCATAGTGTTCGAACGGCTGTTCTATCGTGAAATCGGGACGGGTGGTGAGACCCGCGTCGAACTGCTCCTGCAGTTTCGCGGTGGCGGCGGCCATGTTCGTAACGCTCCACTAAAAAGGCTTGCTGTTGTGCAAGTCTAGAGCGGTTGGCGCGCGGCATGTGCGCGTACTAAACGCAATTTTCCTTCCATATGCAATAATCGAGCGCTATCAAGTCATTCAATGCGGATTTCATTCATGCTCGAACTCGACCATTTCGATCTGGCGCTCCTCGACGTGCTGCAGCGCTTTGGCCGCGCCACGCATCAGCAGCTTGGCGAGCAGGTGCCGCTCTCGCCCTCGCAGATCGGCAGGCGGCTGCAGCGCCTCGAGGCCTCGGGGGTGATCGACGGCTATCGCGTGGTGCTGCGGCCCGAAAAGCTCGGGCTGGGCGTGACCGCGTTCACGAGCCTCAAGCTCAAGCATCACGGGGATTCGATCATCGAGCAGTTCCAGCAGCAGATCGACGTGCTGCCCGAAGTGCTCGAATGCCATGCCGTGGTGGGAGACGCCGATTATTTGCTGCGCATCGTCGCGCCCGATCTCAACGCGCTTTCGACCTTCGTCATGAAGAAGCTCATGCGCGTGCCCGGCGTGGACAGCGTGCGCTCGAACATCGTGCTGACCACGTTCAAGCGCAATGGGCCGCTGCCGCTCGGTCATCTGGAGCCGGGCGCGCCGGCGGCGTGAGCGGCGGCTCCGGCAGGGCCGCAAGGGCCCGCTTGTTGACTAATGATGTCAGGCCGCGTTGGCCGTATTGAGCAGATCCACGTAAGCCACCGCCACGAGGTCGCTTTCATCCACGCCGAGCTTCGCGAACACCGCGTGCGCTTCGGCTTCGCCGCCTTGCTCGTCGTCCTCGGGGCCGAGCACCACTTCCAGTTCGACAAAGTCGCCCAGGCCGTCCACGCGGTCCAGGTGGATGCGCGTGCGGCCCGCCAGATACACGTGACGCTCCTTCGAGACGATGCCGCGCGTGGTGAGCGCCGTGGCGAGCAGCGAGTGCATGGCCTCAGCATTGGTGACGGGGCTGCGCGTGTAGTACGAGGCCTTCGGGCCGTCGCGGTCGTCGCGCTGATAGAAGATCAGCTCGGGCGGCGTGCCGTCGTCGAACTGGCGCAGCTTCAGGCGGCCGCGCGGTACATCGTAGAAGAAGTCCTGCTGGCGAAAGATCAGCGGCGCATCGGATGCGAGCTGGGAAGCGCGCTCGCGCAGGGCGTCGAATTGACGGGCGCGGGCTTTGATTTCGATGTTGCGGGCCATGCAAGGCTCCTGTCGAACGAAGGGAACAAGGGGGACGACGATGGGAGAGGCTGGGAACGCGCCGCGCAGGATGAGCACGCCGACGGGCGTGCCGAAAACGCAGAGCGAATTCCCAATCTATCAAAACTTGTGTGACAGCGCTGTTACACGACCAGGTCCGCGCTCACGTCAGACATGAACGGCGCACGCGCGTCTTCATGAGCGCGGCTCATATCGCCCATTGCGTTTCGATCGACTTGAGCGCCGCCGCGATGGTGGGCTCGTCGCGACGCGCGGCGAGCGTGATGAAGGTGAGTTCCGTGGGCACCGCCACGCCTTCGACGATGGTGAGCCCGTGGGCGTGCGCTTCGGCGAGGGCCGTGGAATCGCGTGCGAGCGTGAGGCCCACGCCCGATTTCACGAGATCGAGCATCGACGGTTCCTGGTCCACCTCGGCCACCTTCACGGGCCTGGCATGCGCGGCCTCGAAGAGCGTGGTGAGCAGGCGATTGTGCGCGGAGGCGGGCGGCGTCCAGATCCACGGCAGCGCGGCGAGCGCGCGCCAGTCGCGCGCGTCCTTCACGCGATCCTTCCAGCCCGCGGGCGCGAGCACGCGGTACTGAAAGCGCGTGAGCGTGATCACGTGGAAGGTGTGGGGGTCGGGCGCGGGCTGGCCGATGTAGTAGCCCACGTCGAGTTCGCGCGAGCGCACCTGCTCGAGCACCCAGCCGGACATGCCGTGGCGCAGCGCCGTTTCGATCTGCGGCCAGGTTTCGACGAGCTGACGCAGAAAGCCGCCCAGGCGCAGGAACGCCGGATCGAGAATGGTGCCGATGCGCAAGCGCCCGCGCACCTCGTGCCGCAGCGCAGCAGCCGCGCGCTGCACGTCGCCGGCAGCGGCGAGGGCGCGTTCGGCATGCGGCAGCAGCGCCTGGCCATCACGCGTGAGCACGAGGCCGTGCGAGGTGCGCGTGAAGAGCGAGACGCCAAGCGTCTCCTGCAAATGCTTGATCTGCAGGCTCACGGCTGGCTGCGTGAGATGCAGGTGCGTGGCCGCGCGCGTGAGATTGCCCTCGCGCGCGACCGTGACAAACGCTCGGAGCAAGGTCAGGTCCATATCCTGATATTAAACCGCCTTATATTGCTGTTGAGCATTAATCATTGGATCGCGCCCCGGCGTCCCGATTACGCTAGGTGCATCGAGGCTTCACGACAGAAGAGGCACAGACATGGGCGAGACACATCAAAGCGATGCGGGCGTGCGTACGCTTACGCACTTCGTCAACGGCAAGCCGCTGGACGGCACGAGCGACCGCTACGGCGACGTATTCAATCCGGCGTTTGGCAAGGTGAGCGCACGCGTGCCGCTTGCCAGCGTGGCCGAAGTCGACGCAGCCGTCGCGGCCGCGCAGGCCGCGTTTCCCGAGTGGGCGGAGATGGCGCCCATCAAGCGCGCACGCATCCTCTTCAAGTTCAAGGATCTGCTCGACCAGCATCACGACGAACTCGCGGAATTGATCACGCGCGAACACGGCAAGGTGTTCTCGGATGCCAAGGGCGAGGTGATGCGCGGCATCGAGGTGGTCGAGTTCGCGTGCGGCATTCCCAACCTGCTGAAGACGGACTTCACCGACCAGATCGGCGGCGGTATCGACAACTGGAATCTGCGCCAGCCGCTTGGCGTCGTGGCGGGCATTACGCCGTTCAATTTCCCGATGATGGTGCCGTGCTGGATGTTCCCCATCGCGCTCGCGTGCGGCAACACCTTCGTGCTCAAGCCTTCGGAACGCGATCCCTCGGCTTCCATGCGCCTCGCCGAACTGCTCAAGCAAGCGGGTTTGCCCGACGGCGTGTTCAACGTCGTGCACGGCGACAAGGTGGCCGTGGACGCGCTGCTCGCGCATCCCGACGTCACGGCGCTGTCGTTTGTCGGCTCGACGCCGATCGCCGAGTACATCTACACGGAAGGCACGAAGCACGGCAAGCGCGTGCAGGCGCTGGGCGGCGCGAAGAATCACCTCGTCGTGATGCCGGACGCCGATCTCGACCAGGCCGTCGACGCCCTGATCGGCGCGGCGTACGGTTCGGCCGGCGAGCGCTGCATGGCGATTTCGGTTGCGGTGGCCGTGGGCCATATCGCTGACGAACTCGTCGAGCGCCTCACGCCGCGCGTGAAGGCGCTGCAGATCGGCAGCGGCATGGACGGCGCCTCGGAAATGGGGCCGCTCGTCACGGGACCACATCGCGCGAAGGTGCAGGGCTATATCGAGGCGGGTGTGGCGGCGGGCGCGAGACTCGTGGTGGATGGGCGCGGCCACAAGGTGGACGGCCATGAGGACGGCTTCTTCCTGGGCGGCACGCTGTTCGACGACGTGAAGACCGACATGACGATCTACAAGGAAGAAATCTTCGGGCCGGTGCTTTCGGTGGTGCGCGTGCCCGATTTCGCGAGCGCCGTCGAGTTGATCAACGCGCACGAATTCGCCAACGGCGTGTCGTGCTACACGTCGGACGGCGGCGTCGCGCGCGCGTTCTCGCGCCAGATCAAGGTGGGCATGGTGGGTATCAATGTACCGATTCCGGTGCCGATGGCGTGGCACTCGTTCGGCGGCTGGAAGCGTTCGCTGTTCGGCGATCATCATGCTTATGGCGAGGAAGGCGTGCGCTTCTATACGCGCTACAAGAGCATCATGCAACGCTGGCCCGACAGCATCGCCAAGGGCGCGGAGTTCACGATGCCGGTGGCGAAGTAGGCGAGCACGAGCCGGGCGGTTTATCAAGCATAACGAAGTATTGGACAGCGCCCGGCGCGGCACGCGTAGTTCGAAAATCACAACATGAAGAGAACGTAGTGGCTGGAGACACATCATGCCTGCATCGGCTGAAGCACAAGGAGCACGCGGCGCGTCCTCTCGCCGCCTCGAAGGCGAATTCGACTACGTGATCGTTGGAGCGGGCACCGCGGGCTGCGTGCTCGCCAATCGTCTGACCGAAGACGCGGACGTTTCCGTGCTGCTCATCGAAGCGGGCGGCACCGATGACTATCACTGGATCCACATTCCCGTCGGCTACCTGTATTGCATCGGCAATCCGCGCACGGACTGGCTCTACAAGACCGCCGCCGAAAAAGGCCTCAACGGACGCGCGCTTTCGTATCCGCGCGGGCGCGTGCTCGGCGGGTCGTCGTCGATCAACGGCATGATCTACATGCGTGGCCAGCGCGAAGACTACGACAACTGGGCGCGTGAGACCGGCGATTCCACCTGGTCGTGGGACAGCGTGCTGCCTGTGTTCCGTCGCAGCGAAGACCATCACAGCGGTGCGAGCGAGTTTCACGGCGCGGGCGGCCAATGGCGTGTGGAGAAGCAGCGCCTGCGGTGGCAAATTCTCGAATCGTTCGCGCACGCGGCACAGGAGCAGGGCATTGCCGCCACCGACGACTTCAATCGCGGCGACAACAGCGGCGTGGGCTATTTCGAGGTGAACCAGAAGCGCGGCGTGCGCTGGAACGCGTCGAAGGCGTTCTTGCGCGCGGCGATGAAGCGGCCCAACCTGACGGTCGTCACCGGCGCGCTCACGCAGCGCGTGATTTTCGAAGGCAAGCGTTGCGTGGGCGTGGAATATCGCGGCGATGTGGATTACGTCGCGCGTGCGCGTTGCGAAGTCATCCTGAGCGCCGGCGCCGTGAATTCGCCGCAACTGCTCGAGCTATCCGGGATCGGCGACCCACAGCGGCTCGCGCAGCTCGGTATTGGCGTCGTGCAGGATCTGCGCGGCGTGGGCGAGAATCTTCAGGACCATCTGCAATTGCGCATGGCGTTTCGCGTGAACGGCGTGCGCACGCTCAACACGCTTTCCGCGCACTGGTGGGGCAAGCTGATGATCGGCATGCAGTACGCGTTCTTCCAGAGCGGGCCGATGTCGATGGCGCCCTCGCAGCTCGGCGCGTTCGCGAAATCGGACCCTGACGATCCCGCGCTCACGCGGCCCGACCTCCAGTATCACGTGCAGCCGCTGTCGCTCGATCGCTTCGGCGAGCCGCTGCATCGCTTCAACGCGTTCACGGCGTCGGTGTGCAATCTGCGGCCCACGTCGCGCGGCAGTATCCACGCGGTTTCGGCGGACCCTGCGCAGGCGCCCGCGATCGCGCCCAATTATCTTTCGACCGATCACGACCTGCGCGTTGCCGCCAACTCGATACGCCTGACGCGGCGCATCGCGGCGTCCGCCGCGCTCGCGCGTTACGAGCCGCACGAGATCCTGCCCGGGCTCGCATTTCAGAGCGAGCAGGAACTGCGTGAGGCGGCGGGCAACGTCGGCACGACGATCTTTCACCCGGTCGGCACATGCCGCATGGGCCGCGCCGACGATCCAGACGCCGTGGTCGACGCGCGCCTGCGCGTGCGCGGCGTGGAGGGCCTGCGCGTGGTGGACGCCTCGGTCATGCCGACCATTACTTCGGGCAACACGAATTCGCCGACACTGATGATCGCGGAGCGCGCCGCCGAGATGCTGCGCGCCGATCGTCGCGAGGGTGCGCGTGCGCAAACGGAGGCCGCCGCCAGTGCGACGTTGACGACCGCCTGAGGGCATGGAGCGACGCCGCAAGATAGCGTCGTTTTGGCAAAGTTATTAGACGCGCGCGGAAACGCTTCCACGCGCGAGTTTCTGTACGTCCGTCAGACGTGGGTTTGCGCCGATCGTGCGGCTAACATGCGCGTATTTTTCATCAAACTGTCGTCAACTGTCGATTGAAACGTTCGCTGTCCTTGTGGCGCTCCCTTAAGTGCAAATCCCAATGATTGCGCTGCATCATTGGCGAGACAATGACGCGAAGTCGGCAGGCGCGCGTTGCGCGCATCGGGAGGCGCGCCGCCACGTCCGCGCCGGACCTCACCGTGCACCACAAGTCACGGACGGTCTGCAGTGTTACGCCTTACCACGCTCGGAAGGGGACATGATTCTCGGCGACACGATTCTGGAGACGCGCGACCTCACGAAACAGTTCAAGGGCTTCACGGCCGTGAACGGCGTGAACCTGCGCGTGTGCCGCGGCTCGATCCATGCGCTGATCGGACCGAACGGCGCAGGCAAGACCACTTGCTTCAATCTCCTCACCAAATTCCTCGTGCCCAGCGCGGGGCGCATCGTCTTCAACGGCATCGACATCACGCATGAGCGGCCCGCGCAGATCGCGCGGCGCGGCATCATCCGCTCGTTCCAGATTTCGGCCGTGTTTCCGCACCTCACGGCGCTCCAGAACGTGCGCGTGGGGCTGCAGCGCTCGCTCGGCACCGCCTACCACTTCTGGAAGAGCGAACGCACGCTGGCCGAGCTGAACGACCGCGCCATGGATCTGCTCACGCAAGTGGGCCTCACCGATTTCGCCGATGTGCCGACGGTCGAACTCGCCTATGGCCGCAAGCGCGCTCTGGAAATCGCCACGACGCTCGCCATGGAACCCGAACTGATGCTGCTCGACGAACCGACCCAGGGCATGGGCCACGAAGACGTCGACCGCGTAACGGCGCTCATCAAGAAAGTATCGAGTGGCCGCACGATCCTCATGGTCGAGCACAACATGAACGTGATTGCCGGCATCTCCGACACCATCACGGTGCTACAGCGCGGCGAGGTGCTCGCTGAAGGCAGCTACGCCGAAGTCTCGAAGAACCCGCTCGTCGCCGAAGCCTATATGGGCAGCGCGGACGCGGCGCTCACGGGGGCGCACGCATGAACACGGTCACCGAACGCGAGACGGCCGCCGCCGCGGGCGCGGCCGATAGCGCGAATGCGCTGGAGATTGCGGGACTGCAGGCGTGGTACGGCGAGTCGCACATCCTGCACGGCGTGGATCTATCCGTCGGGCGCGGGGAGGTCGTGACGCTGCTCGGGCGCAATGGCGCGGGCCGCACCACCACGTTGCGCGCAATCATGGGACTCACCGGGCGGCGCACCGGGTCGATCCGCATTGGCGGGCGCGAGACGATCCAGATGCCCACCTATCGCATCGCGCACTGCGGCGTGGGCTATTGCCCCGAGGAGCGCGGCATTTTCTCGAGCCTCTCGTGCGAAGAAAATCTGCTGCTGCCGCCGCATATCGGTGCAAAGGGTGAGAAGAGGGCGCAGTTGGCCGAGGGCATGTCGCTCGACGAGATCTACGCGATGTTCCCCAATCTCGCCGAACGGCGCAACAGCCAGGGCACGCGGCTTTCCGGCGGCGAGCAGCAGATGCTGGCCGTGGCGCGCATTCTGCGCACGGGCGCGAATCTGCTGTTGCTCGACGAGATATCGGAAGGTCTCGCGCCGGTGATCGTTCAAACGCTCGCGCGCATGATCCTCACCCTGAAGGCGCGCGGCTACACGATTGTCATGGTTGAACAGAACTTCCGCTTCGCGGCGCCGCTTGCGGACCGCTTTTACGTGATGGAGCACGGGCGCATCGTCGAGCACTTCGGCACTGCCGAGCTCGAGGGGAAGATGCCGGTGCTGCACGACCTGCTGGGCGTTTAATTTTCGGTCTGGTTTTGCGCGGCGTGGCACGCTCGCCGCGCGAATCGTTTTGCCTCCAGAGTTCATGGAGTGTTCCTGAATAACTACGCAACCAAGGAAGGAGACTGCAATGAAGAAAACCACGTTCGCGCGGCTCGCGGGCCTATTTGCCGCCTCGGCAGCTGCGATGGCGTTCAGCGCGGGAAGCGCGCAGGCCGCCGACGACGCGGTGAAGATCGGCTTCATCACGGACATGTCCGGCCTGTACGCCGACGACGACGGCCAGGGCGGCCTCACGGCGATCAAGATGGCGGTCGCGGACTTCGGCGGCAAGGTGCTCGGCAAGCCGATCCAGATCGAGTATGCCGATCACCAGAACAAGGCCGACATCGCCGCTTCGAAGGCGCGCGAATGGTTCGACCGTGACGGGCTCACCATGCTGCTCGGTGGCACGAACTCGGCAACGGCGCTGGCAATGAACCAGGTCGCGCAAGAGAAGAAGAAGGTGTACTTCAACACGGGCGCGGGCACGGACGCGCTGACGAACGAGCAATGCACGCCGTACACCGTCCACTACGGTTACGACACGGTGGCGCTCGCGAAGGGCACGGGCCTCGCGGTGCTCAAGCAGGGCGGCAAGACCTGGTTCTTCCTGACCGCCGACTACGCGTTCGGCAAGTCGCTCGAGAAGAACACCGCGGACGTCGTGAAGGCGAACGGCGGCCAGGTGCTCGGCGAAGTGCGCCATCCGCTTTCGGCGTCGGACTTCTCGTCGTTCCTGCTGCAGGCGCAGTCGTCGAAGGCGCAGATTCTCGGCCTCGCGAACGCGGGCGGCGACACGGTCAACGCGATCAAGGCCGCGAAGGAATTCGGCATCAACAAGTCGATGAAGACCGCGGCGCTGCTGATGTTCCTGCCCGACGTGCATAGCCTCGGGCTCGACACCACGCAGGGCCTCGTGCTGACGACCGGCTGGTACTGGGACCAGAACGACGACACGCGCAAGTGGGCGCAGCGCTACTTCGACCAGACGAAGAAGATGCCGTCCGAGCTGCAGGCAGCTGACTACTCGGCGGTAACGACGTATCTGAAGGCGGTGCAGGCGGCCGGCACGACCGATTCCGACAAGGTCATGGAGCAACTGAAGAAGACGAAGGTCAACGACTTCTATACCAAGGGCGGCTATATCCGCCAGGACGGCGTACTGATTCACGACATGTATCTGGTCGAGGTAAAGAAGCCTTCCGAGTCGAAGAAGCCGTGGGACTACTACAAGGTGCTGCAGACGATCCCGGGCGAGCAGGCCTACACGACGAAGCAGGAGAGCAAGTGCGCGCTGTGGAAGTAAGCGCGAGCGCGTAAATGCCGCAGTCGTATGCCGCGCCCGGCGCTCCGAGGTTGGTGCGCCGGGCGCGGCATGATTGCGTAATCCGTCAATGCGTTAATGCCTCGATGGGCGGCTTTCATGATGATTTTTGGCATTCCGCTTCCGGCAATGCTGAGCCAGTTGCTCCTTGGGCTCGTGAACGGCTCGTTCTACGCGATCCTGAGCCTTGGCCTCGCGGTGATCTTCGGCATGCTCAACGTGATCAACTTCGCTCACGGCGCGTTGTTCATGCTGGGCGCGATGCTCACGTGGATGGGGCTCGCGTACTTCAATCTGCCGTACTGGGTGATGCTCGTCGTCGCTCCGCTCGTGGTCGGAGCGTTCGGCATCGTGATCGAGCGCACGATGCTGCGCTGGCTCTATCGGCTCGATCATCTGTACGGACTCCTGCTCACATTCGGGCTCACGCTCGTGGTGGAAGGCGTGTTTCGCTCAATCTACGGTTCGTCGGGGCAGCCCTATGACGTGCCCGATCTGCTCGCAGGCGCGACCAACCTCGGCTTCATGTATCTGCCGAACTATCGCGCATGGGTGGTGGTGGCTTCGCTCGCCGTGTGCTTCGCCACCTGGTTCGTGATCGAAAAGACGCGTCTGGGCGCGTATCTGCGCGCGGGAACGGAGAATCCCAAGCTCGTCGAAGCGTTTGGCATCAACGTGCCGCTCATGATCACGCTCACCTACGGCTTTGGCGTCGCGCTCGCGGCGTTCGCGGGCGTGCTGGCCGCGCCCGTGATCCAGGTGTCGCCGCTCATGGGGCAGTCGATGATCATCACCGTGTTCGCCGTGGTCGTGATCGGCGGCATGGGGTCGATCATGGGGTCGATCCTCACGGGCCTCATGCTCGGCGTGATCGAGGGCTTCACGCGGGTTTTCTGGCCCGAGGCCTCCGCGACCGTGGTGTTCGTAATCATGGCGATCGTGCTGCTGATTCGCCCCGCTGGCCTCTTCGGCAAGGAACGATGATGCAAAGAAAAGCGCTCTATGGGTTGTTGCTGATCGGGCTGATCGTCGCGCCGTTTGCAGGTGCCTATCCGCTCTTCGTCATGAAGGTGCTGTGCTTTGCGCTCTTTGCCGCGGCCTTCAACCTGCTGATCGGCTACACAGGCCTGCTCTCGTTCGGTCACGCGATGTTTCTCGCGAGCGCAGGTTATACGGCCGGCTACGCGATTCAGTCGCTCAATTTCACGCCCGAACTGGGCGTGCTCGCGGGCACTGCGGTGGCGACGTTGCTCGGGCTCGTGGTTGGCATCTTCGCGATTCGCCGGCAGGGCATCTACTTCTCGATGGTCACGCTCGCGCTCGCGCAGATGGTCTACTTCGTGTTCCTGCAGGCGCCGTTTACGCATGGCGAGGACGGTCTGCAAGGCGTGCCGCGCGGCAAGCTGTTCGGTGTGCTTTCGCTCGGTTCCGATCTCACGCTCTACTATGCCGTCCTCGTCGTGATGGTGCTGGCGTTTGGTCTGATCGTGCGCATCGTGCATTCGCCGTTCGGGCAAGTGCTCGTCGCGATCAAGGAAAACGAGCCGCGCGCGGTTTCGCTCGGCTACGACACCGACCGTTTCAAGCTGCTCGCGTTCGTGTTGTCGGCGGGGCTCGCGGGCCTGGCCGGTGCGCTCAAGGTGCTCGTGCTCGGCTTCGAAACGCTTGGTGACGCGTACTGGACCATGTCCGGCCTCGTGATCCTCATGACGCTCGTGGGCGGCATGGGCACGCTGTTCGGGCCGCTGCTGGGCGCCACGCTGATCGTCGCGCTGGAAGACCGGCTCGGTGACATCGGCACGGCGCTCGCGAGAGGGACGGGCGTGGAGTGGTTCCGCTCACTCGGTGAGTCCACAACGATCGTCACGGGCATCATCTTCATTGCCTGCGTGCTGGCGTTCCGGCGCGGCATTGTTGGCGAGATCGTGGCGCGCGTGCGGCCCTTGCGCGCGTGACGAGCCGGCGTGCCGGGACTGCTCTGGACTGCGATAGAATGAGCGTCCCTCGCACCGAACCCGCAAAGCCAGGCAAACATGTCGCGTTGCGGCATGCCGCAGCGGTCCGCCGTGCGACAAATCTGTGGCTCCGCGCCCCAAATCGGTGCCGCACTGCACCACTAGGGTAAATGCTAGTTGCTGCTGAGGGGGGTGAAGTTTAAAGTTGCACCTAGTTCTGATGCACCGAATTTGCAGGTGGAGAACGAGGAGACAACTGAGGCACCAAGTGCCCGGACAAGGAAGCGCTGTTGGATGAGAGTCCAACAGCGCTTTTTATATTTCTACTCGCTTTCTTTCAACGACGCGGCGATTATTTTTTTCCTACGCCCGGCGTACGATTTACGCCCCTTCGCACGCGCAGATTATCCCTTTCCAAATTACGCAAATCAGGCCGCACGGCCGGCTTCCCTCCACTGCATAAGCGTTTGCACATTACGCAAACTGCGCGCGTAATTCTTCTCGCTGTAAGCAGATGGAAAGCACTTGCCATCTGAATACGCAGACCGCTACACTCGCCAATCACCGACCATGCGGTCAGCATTTCTGCGTTGATTTCCCGCAGCGGATTATCGATTTGCGCATGAGGTAATCGGCAGCGGAGCGCCACAAAATCCGCAGCAATAAAGAAAACGAATATCGAAGGAGTGGAGATGCAGTTGGTTTTGCGTTGGGTAGGGGCGGCTTGCGTCGCGACCGGGGTGCTCGCGGCGACCGCCGGCGGGGCGTATGCAGATGTGAAGATCGGCGTGACGCTGTCGGCTACGGGGCCGGCTGCCTCGCTCGGCATTCCGGAAAAGAACACGGTTGCGCTGCTGCCGAAGGAAATCGCGGGCCAGAAAGTCGAATACATCGTGCTCGACGACGCCACGGATTCCACACAGGCGGTGAAGAACGCGCGCAAGCTCACGAGCGAAGATCACGTCGACGCCTTGATCGGCTCGACCGTCGTGCCCAACTCGCTCGCCATGATCGACGTGGCCGCTGAAACGTCCACGCCGATGATCTCCATGGCCGCCGCGGCCTCCATCGTCGAACCGATGGACGCCAAGCGCTCGTGGGTTTTCAAGACGCCGCAGAACGACGCGCTGATGGCCGGCGCCATTGCGCAGCACATGGCCGCGCACGGCGTGAAGACGGTGGCTTTCATCGGATTCGCCGACGCCTATGGCGAGAGCTGGTACAAGGAATTCAGCGCAGCGGCCGCGAAGCAAAACATCAAGGTGGTCGCGAGCGAGCGCTTCGCGCGTAACGACGCCTCCGTCACGGGCCAGGTGCTCAAGATGATCTCGCAGCACCCCGACGCGGTGCTCATCGCGGGTGCGGGCACGCCGGCCGCGCTGCCGCAGAAAACGCTCAAGGAGCGCGGCTACGCGGGCAAGTACTATCAGACGCACGGCGTGGCCAACAACGACTTCCTGCGCGTGTGCGGCAAGGACTGCGACGGCACGTATCTACCCGCCGGACCGCTGCTGGTCGCCGATCAACTGCCGGATTCGAATCCCGTCAAGCAATCGGCGCTCGCATACAAGGCTGCGTATGAAAAGGCCTATGGCACTGGCTCGATCTCGACCTTCGGCGGTCACGCGTGGGACGCGGGCCTCTTGCTTGCGCATGCGATTCCGGTCGCGCTGAAGGCCGGTCAGCCGGGCACGAAGGCATTCCGTGAAGCGCTGCGCGCCGCGCTCGAAAGCTCGCACGCTGTGGCGGGTGCGCACGGCATCTTCAACATGAGCGCGACGGACCATGCGGGCCTTGACCAGCGTGCCCGCGTGATGGTGGAGATCGTCGGCGGCAAGTGGAAACTCGCCGGCGATTGAGCGTCGGCTGAATGACACACGGAACACGAAAAAGGCACGCTCGTTTGAGGTGCCTTTTTTGTTGCCGTTACAACGGCTTCACAGCAGCAGGGGGGCAGGGCAGTACAGCAGTTCAGCAGTCGATAAAGCGGAGAGCGCACCCTGACATGCGGCGGCTTGTGCGGCGCCGCAGGCAGGGAAAACCATGCATTACACGCGCGATCCCGATTACTACACTCAAAGGCCAGCGCCGATTTACGAACATCGTAGTAATCGGCGCAGGATCAATCGACAACACGCAGACCAAGCGTTTGGAGACGCGCAATGAAAACGAAGAAGTGGGTTTTGAGCTCGATTAGTGCCGGACTCGCAGCGGCGCTGATGGGCACGGCGGGCGTAGCCGCCGCGCAGGTGAAGATTGGCGTGACGCTCTCGGCAACGGGGCCGGCGGCGTCGCTCGGCATTCCCGAGAAGAACACCATCGCGCTGCTGCCCAAGGAGATTGCGGGCAAGAGCGTGGAGTACATCGTGCTCGACGATGCCTCGGACACGAGCAAGGCCGTGCAGAACACGCACAAGCTGATCGACGAAGACCACGTGGACGCCATCATCGGCTCGTCGGTCACGCCGAACTCGCTCGCGATGCTCGACGTCGTCGCGCAGGGCAAGACGCCGATGATCTCGCTCGCTGCATCCGCCGCGATCGTCGAGCCGATCGACGCGAAGCGTCAGTGGGCCTTCAAGACGCCGCAGAACGACAGCCTGATGGCCGACGCGCTTGCGGGCTACATGGAGAAGCAAGGCGTGAAGACGGTGGGCTTCATCGGCTTCACCGACGCCTATGGCGACAGCTGGCTCAAGGAGTTCACCAGCGCGGCCGCGAAGCACAACCTCAAGATCGTGGCGAGCGAGCGCTATAACCGCACGGACTCGTCGGTGACGGGCCAGGCGCTCAAGCTGATGTCGGCGAACCCCGATGCGATTTTGATCGCAGGTTCCGGCACGCCTGCGGCGCTGCCCGCAACGACGCTCAAGGATCGCGGCTACAAGGGCAAGGTCTATCAGACGCACGGTGTGGCGAACAACGACTTCCTGCGTGTCTGCGGCAAGGATTGCGAAGGCGAACTGCTGCCCGCAGGCCCGATTCTCGTGGCTGACCAACTGCCCGATTCGAACCCTGTGAAGAAGTCGGCGCTGGCCTACAAGGCGGCCTATGAGAAGGCCTACGGCGTCGGCACGGTGGCTACCTTCGGCGGCCATGCGTGGGACGCCGGCCAGTTGCTCCAGCGCGCGATTCCGGTCGCACTGAAGGCGGGGCAGCCTGGCACCGAGGCATTCCGCGTGGCGCTGCGCGCCGCGCTTGAAAACTCGCAGGACGTAGCGGGCGCGCACGGCATCTTCAACATGAGCGCGACGGATCATGCGGGCCTCGATCAGCGCGCGCGGGTGATCGTAGAGATCGTCAACAACAAGTGGAAGCTGCAGAGCGAATGACGTGCGGCGCACGGGAAAGCGCGCGCGTTTTCCCGTGAAACACACGCGCGTGTCACGGCGTCATTCTGGCCACTGACAATCATGACCGGTGCGCGGCTTCATCGCTGCGCGCCGGCTTTTCACACATGAAGTCCAAACCGCGCCACTGACGGTTCACGCGAGCATTTCCGTTTTTTCGACGTCGCTGTTTTTCCAGGTTCCAGAAGGTCTCAGGAAGAGGGGAGTATGGATTTATCGATCGCCGCGATCCTCGCGCAGGACGGCATCACCACCGGTGCGATCTACGCGCTGCTCGCGCTTGCCTTGGTGCTGGTGTTCTCCGTCACGCGGGTGATCTTCATTCCGCAGGGAGAATTCGTTTCGTATGGCGCGCTGACGCTCGCCGCGCTGCAGTCGCAGAAGTTTCCGGCCACCTGCTGGCTGCTCGTCGCGCTCGGCGCGGCGTGCTTCGTCGTCGAGACCGCCGGGCTCGTGCGTCACGCCGAACGGCGGCGCCACGCGGCGCGCACGCTCGTGACGCTTGCGGGCAAGTATCTGCTCTTTCCCATCGCGCTCTATGCGGTGACGCGCGGGGTAGCGAGCCAGCCGTTGCCCATGCTCGTGCAGATCGCGCTCACGCTCGCGATCGTGGTGCCGATGGGGCCGTTCGTCTATCGCCTCGCGTATGAGCCTATCGCCGAAGCGACCACGCTGCTGCTGCTGATCGTAGCGGTGGCCGTGCACTTCGCGATGGTGGGCCTCGGGCTCGTGATGTTCGGCGCGGAAGGCTCGCGCACGAACGCGTTCTCCGACGCCACGTTCAACATCGGCAGCCTTTCGATCTCGGGGCAAAGCCTGTGGGTGATCGGCACGGCAGCCGTGTTGATCGTCGCGCTGTATCTATATTTCGACCGCACGATTTCGGGCAAGGCGCTGCGTGCGACGTCGGTGAACCGGCTTGGAGCGCGGCTCGTCGGCATCGGCACCACGCAGGCCGGGCGGCTCGCGTTCACGCTCGCCGCAGGCCTCGGCGCGCTGTGCGGCATTCTCGTCTCGCCGCTCACCACCATCTACTACGACTCGGGCTTCCTGATCGGCCTCAAGGGCTTCGTAGGGGCCATTATCGGCGGCCTGGTGAGCTATCCGCTGGCTGCGGCAGGCTCCGTGCTCGTGGGCCTGCTGGAGTCCTACTCGTCGTTCTGGGCGAGCTCTTATAAGGAAGTGATCGTGTTCACGCTGATCATCCCGGTGCTGCTGTGGCGCTCGCTCTCGACGCCGCACGCCGAAGAGGAAGAGGAGTGATGCGATGAAACGATTCGTCATGCACAACCGCTTCTTCTGGCTGTTCCTCGTGGTGATGTTCGCGTTGCCGGTGCTGCCGCATCCGGTGCACGTGCCCGAGTACTGGATCACGCTGCTCAACTATATCGGCCTGTATTCGATCGTCGCGATCGGGCTCGTGCTGCTCACCGGCATCGGCGGGATGACGAGCTTCGGGCAGGCCGCGTTCGTCGGGCTCGGCGCGTATGCGACCGCGTATCTGACGACGCAGTACGGCGTTTCGCCGTGGTTGGCGCTCATTGTCGGCGTGGTGATCACGGGGCTCGTGGCGCTCGTTCTGGGGCTCGTCACGATGCGTCTGTCGGGCCACTTCCTGCCGCTCGGCACGATCGCCTGGGGCCTCGCACTGTTCTTCCTGTTCGGCAATCTCGACATGCTCGGCAAGTACGACGGCATCAACGGCATTCCCGTGCTGAACGTGCTGGGCATCGATCTGGAGTCGGGGCGCCATATCTACTACCTGATCTGGGTCGTGGTGCTCCTGTCGGTGATCTCTGTTCAAAATCTGCTTAATAGCCGCATGGGCCGGGCGATTCGCGCGCTGCGCGGCGGCGGCATGATGGCCGAGGCAATGGGCGTGAACACGGGCTGGATGCGTGTCGTGATTTTCGTCTATGCGGCCGTGCTAGCAGCCGTTTCGGGCTTCCTGTACGCGCATTTGCAGCGTGCGGTGAACCCGACGCCGTTCGGTCTGAATCACGGCATCGAATATCTCTTCATGGCCGTGGTGGGCGGCGTGGCGCACGTCTGGGGCGCCGTACTGGGCGCAGCGATCCTGACCGTGCTGCAGGACTGGCTGCAAACGCTGCTTCCCAAGCTGCTAGGCGAGAACGGCAACTTTGAGATCATCGTCTTCGGCATTCTGATGGTGCTGTTGCTGCAATACGCGCGGCGCGGAGTCTGGCCGTTCGTGGCGCGCTTCTTCCCGCGTGGCCCGCGGGCACATGTGCCCGAGCATGCCGAAGCTTTGCCGCAGCGCAGCAAGCCCGCCACCGGCGAGATGCTGCTGACGGTGAACAAGGCTCGCAAGCAGTTCGGCGGCCTCGTGGCCGTGAACGACGTGAGCTTCGAGGTGAAGGCAGGGCAGATCATCGGCCTGATCGGTCCCAACGGCGCAGGCAAGTCGACGACCTTCAATCTCGTGACCGGCGTGCTTCAGCCGACCAGCGGCGAGATCACGTTCCGCGGCGAGCGCATCGACAGCCTGACTTCACGTGAAATCGTCGCGCGCGGCATCGGCCGCACGTTCCAGCACGTCAAACTGCTGCCGACGATGACGGTGCTCGAGAACGTCGCCATCGGCGCGCACCTGCGTGGCCATGCGGGGGTGCTGCGCAGTGTCGCCAAACTCAATGCGGCCGAAGAGGGGAGGCTCATGAGTGAGGCGGCGACGCAGATCCGCCGCGTGGGCCTCGAGCAGCATATGTATGACGAAGCGGGCAGCCTCGCACTCGGCCAGCAGCGGATCCTGGAGATTGCGCGCGCGCTGTGCTGCGATCCGACCTTGCTGCTGCTCGACGAACCGGCGGCCGGCCT
This sequence comes from Paraburkholderia flagellata, assembly GCF_021390645.1. GTDB lineage: Bacteria > Pseudomonadota > Gammaproteobacteria > Burkholderiales > Burkholderiaceae > Paraburkholderia > Paraburkholderia flagellata. The sequence goes on along the minus strand of NZ_JAJEJT010000001.1, from coordinate 3,109,176 downwards.
GCGTTACAAGGAAAAGCAACAGTTGGCGGCATTGCTGCGCAAGCTGAGAGAAGAGGGGATGAGTGTGCTGCTGGTCGAACACGACATGGATTTCGTGATGAATCTCACCGACCGGTTGGTGGTGATGGAGTTCGGCACGCGCATCGCGGAAGGTTTGCCGGAAGAGGTACAGAAGGATCCGGCCGTGCTGGAAGCGTATCTGGGCGGGGTGGAATGATGATGACACCCGTACTGGAAGTCTCTGGACTCGCGGTTCGCTACGGCAAGATCGAAGCGCTGCACAAGGCGGCGATCAAGGTGGGCGCGGGGCAGATCGTCTCTGTGATCGGTCCGAACGGCGCGGGCAAGTCCACGCTGCTCAACGCCATCATGGGCGCGCTGCCCGTGACGGGGCATGCTAGTGGCCGTATCGCTTATATGGGCGAAGAGGTTGGCGCGTTGCCGATCGAGCGGCGCGTGGCGCGTGGCATGTGTCTCGTGCCGGAGAAGCGCGAGTTGTTTGCCTCGATGACAGTGGAAGACAACCTCGTGCTCGGCGCCTACCGGCGAAAGCGCGCCGGTGAACGCAATTTCCTCGATCAGCTTGAGCCGGTTTTCACGCTGTTTCCGCGCTTGAAGGAACGCCGCGCTCAGGCGGCTGGCACGCTCTCGGGTGGCGAGCGCCAGATGCTCGCAGTCGGCCGCGCATTGATGGGCAAGCCCGATCTTCTGATGCTCGATGAGCCGAGCCTCGGTTTGGCGCCGCTGATCGTGAAGGAAATCTTCCACATCATTAGCGCGCTGCGGCAAACCGGCGTTGCGACGCTGCTCATCGAGCAGAACGCGCGCGCCGCACTGCAGATTTCCGACTACGGCTATGTGCTGGAGACCGGCGATCTGGCGCTCGAAGGGCCGGCGGGGGAGTTGGCGCAGAACCCGCGCGTGATCGAAACGTATCTGGGGTTGGCGAAGAAACCGGTCTGACTTCGTCTATCGCTGTAGAAATGAGCGGCGTGTTTCACGTGAAACACGCCGTTTTTTTTCGCCTATGTACGGAACGTTATTCGGGTGGGAACGGCCTTAAACCGTAAGCCGTTATAATTCGCGCATACCACTTTTTCTGAGAAGGCTCGCGCGGTCGTTTCCGTCCTTGCGTGAGGTCCCGCCATGCTTTATCCCACAGAGTTTGACGTCATCGTCGTCGGCGGCGGTCACGCCGGAACCGAGGCTGCGCTTGCCGCCGCCCGCATGGGCGTCAAGACGCTCCTGCTCACGCACAACATTGAAACGCTCGGCCAGATGAGCTGCAATCCGTCGATTGGCGGCATTGGCAAGGGCCATCTGGTCAAAGAAGTTGACGCGCTCGGCGGCGCCATGGCCTCAGCGACGGACGAGGGCGGGATTCAGTTCCGCATTCTCAATTCGTCCAAGGGCCCGGCGGTCCGGGCGACGCGTGCGCAGGCAGACCGCATTCTTTATAAGGCGGCAATCCGCCGGCGCCTCGAGAATCAGCCGAATCTCTGGCTATTCCAGCAGGCCGTGGAAGACCTGATGGTCGAAGGTGACCGCGTTGTTGGCGCCGTCACGCAGGTGGGGATCCGCTTCCGCAGCCGTGCGGTCGTGCTGACGGCGGGGACCTTCCTCGACGGCAAGATCCACGTGGGCCTGAACAACTACACCGGCGGCCGCGCTGGCGATCCTGCTGCCGTGACGCTGTCGTCGCGCCTGAAGGAGCTGAAACTGCCGCAGGGGCGCCTGAAGACGGGCACGCCGCCGCGTATCGACGGCCGCACGATCGACTTCTCGGTACTCGAAGAGCAGCCGGGCGACCTCGATCCGGTCCCGGTGTTCTCGTTTCTCGGCCGCGCGGAGCAGCATCCGCGCCAGATTCCGTGCTGGGTCACGCATACGAACGAGCGCACGCACGACATTATCCGCGGCGGTCTCGACCGCTCGCCTATGTATACAGGCGTGATCGAAGGGGTAGGGCCGCGCTATTGCCCGTCCATCGAGGACAAGATTCATCGCTTCGCTTCGAAGGAATCGCATCAGATCTTCCTCGAGCCGGAAGGCCTGACGACGAACGAGTTCTATCCGAACGGGATTTCCACAAGCCTGCCGTTCGACGTGCAGCTCGATCTCGTGCACTCGATGCGCGGCCTCGAGCATGCGCACATCCTGCGTCCGGGCTACGCGATCGAATACGACTACTTCGACCCGCGCGGGCTCAAGGCGTCGCTCGAAACCAAAGTAATCAACGGTTTGTTTTTTGCGGGCCAGATCAACGGCACAACGGGCTATGAAGAAGCGGCGGCGCAAGGCTTGCTCGCCGGCATGAACGCGGGCCTGCAGGTGCAGGGCAAGGACGCATGGTGCCCGCGCCGCGATCAGGCGTACCTCGGCGTGCTGGTCGACGATTTGGTGACGCGTGGCGTATCCGAGCCGTATCGCATGTTCACGAGCCGGGCCGAATACCGCTTGAGCCTGCGCGAAGACAATGCCGATATGCGGTTGACGGAGATCGGCCGCGAGCTGGGCGTAATCGATGACGTTCGTTGGGACGCATTCTCACGTAAGCGCGATGCTGTTTCACGTGAAACAGAGCGTCTGAAGTCGACGTGGGTGAATCCCAAGACGCTGTCGGCCGAAGAAGCGACGGCACTCCTCGGCAAGTCGATTGACCGAGAGTACAACCTCGCAGATTTGCTGCGTCGTCCGGGCGTGAGCTATGACGGCGTTTGTGGTCTGCGTGAAGGCGCCTGCGCACCGGAAACGGCGCTTGCCGACGACGAAGTGTTGCTCGCGCAGATCAAGGAGCAGATCGAGATCGGCATCAAATATCAGGGTTATATCGATCGCCAAGCCGACGAGATCGAGCGCAACGGTGCTCAAGAAAATACCCGTCTGCCGGAAGGTATCGATTACGCGGAAGTGCGCGGCCTTTCGTTCGAAGCGCGTCAGAAGCTGACTCAGTTCCGTCCCGAGACCATTGGCCAGGCCTCGCGCATTTCCGGCATCACGCCTGCCGCGATCTCGCTGCTCATGGTTCATCTCAAGCGCGGCCTTGGCCGCCGTCGCCAGAATCCGGGAGCCACTGACGAAAATGGCACCGACTCGACGCCGGTGGCGCAATGACGGGGCGCTCGAGGCAACCCGGCATCGCGGACCGTGACGCGCTGGCTCGTCTGCTGAAAGGTGGGGTAGAGGAGCTTGGTGTCGAACTCACCGAGCGCCAGCACGTGCAGTTGCTCGACTACGTTGCGCTGCTCGCAAAGTGGAACGCCGTCTACAACCTCACGGCCATCCGCGATCCGCGTCAGATGTTGATCCAGCACATTCTCGATTCGCTTTCGATCGTGCCGCATCTGCCGGCGCGCGCCGAGGCGACCGTGCTCGACGTCGGCTCCGGTGGCGGGCTGCCTGGTATCGTGCTCGCGATCGTGAGGCCGAACTGGCAGGTCACGCTCAACGATATCGTGCACAAGAAGTCGGCGTTCCAGTCGCAAGCGAAGGCTGAACTCGGACTCGCGAACCTCTCGGTGGTGACCGGTCGAGTCGAATCGCTGCGTCCTGGCGTGGAAGTGCCGAAAAAATTCGATTTGATTGTGTCTCGGGCATTCGCGGATCTCGCCGATTTCGTTACACTGGCCCGTCATCTCGTTGCGGACGGCGGCGCGGTCTGGGCGATGAAGGGCGTGCACCCCGAAGGTGAGATCGAGCGCTTGCCTTCGGGCACCAAGGCGCTGAATACGATCCGCCTGAGCGTGCCGATGCTCGAAGCGGAGCGTCATCTGATCGAAGTGTCGGTTGAACCGGTCGCCGCGGCCTGAACCGGCCTGGCGATGGCCAATCGGCTGAATGGCGCGTGAGGCGGTTGGGTCATAACGTAAGCAAACTTCTTAAGGTAGTAAAAGGGACACACGAAAGATGGCAAAAATCTTCTGCGTTGCGAACCAGAAGGGCGGCGTCGGCAAGACGACGACAACGGTCAATCTCGCCGCGAGCCTCGCATCGCAGGGACAACGTGTCCTTCTCATCGACCTCGACCCACAGGGCAACGCCACGATGGGCAGCGGCATCGACAAGGCCGCGTGCGAGAACACGGTGTACGAGGTGCTGGTCGACGGTGTCACGGTGAACGTCGCGCGCATGCGGCCGGAGCAGGTGGGCTACGACGTGCTGCCGGCCAACCGCGAGCTGGCTGGCGCCGAGGTCGAACTGGTGTCGGTCGAGCAACGCGAGCGGCGCCTGAAGGCTGCGCTCGCGGAAGTGGACGCCGAGTACGACTTCGTACTCATCGACTGCCCGCCGGCGCTCTCGCTGCTCACGCTCAACGGTCTGTGCGCCGCGCACGGAGTGGTGATTCCAATGCAGTGCGAATACTTCGCGCTCGAAGGCCTCTCGGATCTCATCAACACGATCAAGCAGGTCCACGCGAACATGAATCGCGACCTGAAGGTGATCGGTCTTCTGCGCGTCATGTTCGACCCGCGCATCACGCTGCAGCAGCAGGTTTCCGAGCAATTGAAAGAGCACTTCGGCGACAAGGTCTTCGACGCCGTGATCCCGCGCAACGTGCGCCTTGCCGAAGCGCCCAGCTACGGCTTGCCGGGTGTGGTATTTGATCGCGCCTCGCGCGGCGCACAGGCCTACGTGCAGTTCGGCGCGGAAATGATCGAGCGCGTGCGCGCACTCTGACGAGAGACTGGGGAAGCACGATGAATGCAGTAGCACGGAAGAAAGGGCTGGGCCGGGGGCTGGAAGCATTGCTCGGCGGCAGCGCGGACATCACCGAGGCGGTGAAGATCGACGGCGCGCCTAACACGCTGCCGCTCACGCAGATGCAGGCCGGCAAGTACCAGCCGCGCACGCGCATGGACGAGGGCGCGCTCCAGGAACTCGCCGCGAGCATCCGCGCGCAGGGTTTGATGCAGCCCATTCTCGTGCGCCCGATTGCGACGGGGCGCTACGAAATCATCGCGGGCGAGCGACGCTTCCGTGCGGCGCACATCGCCGGGCTGACCGAAGTGCCGGTGCTCGTGAAGGACGTGCCCGATCAGGCCGCCGCCGCGATGGCGCTGATCGAGAACATCCAGCGCGAGGATCTGAATCCGCTGGAAGAGGCGCAGGGCATCCAGCGTCTGCTCGACGAGTTCAGCTTCACGCACGAACAGGCGGCCGAGTCGGTGGGACGCTCGCGCAGCGCGGTGTCGAACCTGCTGCGTTTGCTCAATCTTGCGGCGCCCGTGCAGACCATGCTGCTGGCCGGCGACCTCGACATGGGTCACGCCCGTGCGCTGCTCGCCGTGGACGCTGCCACGCAAATCACCTTGGCGAACCAGGTGGTCAACAAGCGCATGTCGGTGCGTGAAACGGAGAAGCTCGTTTCGGCTACGACGAAGGCCGCACCGGCAGTGAAGGCGAAGGCCGCGCACGACGGCGGCCGCGATACGCGCCGCCTCGAAGAGGAGTTGTCGGACCTGCTCGCGGCATCTGTGAGGATCAAGCTCGGACGACGCGGGCGAGGGCAGCTCACGGTCGACTTCGGCGATCTCGACGCGCTCGACGGCATTCTGCTGCGTTTGCGCGGCGAAACGGCGGAATGATGGGCGCCGTGGGCGTGATGCGCGTCGCTGTGGCAAACGCGCGCGCCGGCGCATAAATCCGGTGAGTGAATCGGAGCAGGGCGCGCGAGAGCCCTTGAGCCTGTTGCGCCGTATCGGTGCATTCGCGTTATCGGAGCCCGTGCTCGCGATTCTTGTCGTGGCGTTCGTGGCGTTGCAGATTTATGCGCCTCGCCCCATCGCCTCGCTGCCCGCACTCGTCGACTGGCAAACGGTGATGACCCTCGCGGGTCTGCTTATCCTGACGAAAGCAATCGAATATTCAGGACTGCTGACCTGGCTCGCGCACAAGCTCGTCCACCACATTCACTCGGAACGCGGGCTCGCGTTGCTGCTGGTCGCGCTGGCCGCAGTGCTATCGATGATCGTCACCAACGATGTGGCGCTTTTCGTGGTGGTGCCGCTCGTGCTTTCGCTCGACAAGCTCACGCCGCTGCCGCTCAAGCGCCTCGTGATCGTCATCGCGCTTGCCGTGAACGCGGGCTCCGTGCTCACGCCGCTCGGCAACCCGCAGAATCTGTTTCTCTGGCAGGTCAGCGGGGTGTCGTTCGGACGCTTCGTTGTTGGGCTCGCACCGCTTTGCGCGTTTCTCATGGCGATGCTGATCCTGCTTGCCGCTTTTCTTTTCAAGGCCACACCACTCGATCTCTCGAAAGACGCCGCGCCGCAGCGCGTCGATCGCGCGCTGGCGAGCGTCGCGGCCTTGCTCTTCGTCGCGTTCGTGCTGCTCGCCGACGCGCACCATGCAGGCGTTGCGCTGGCTGCCGTCGCCGCGGGATTTGTGATCTGGCGCATTCGCATCGTTCTCAAGATCGACTGGTTGCTGCTGCTGATCTTCGTGCTGATGTTCATCGTTCTGCGTAGCGTGGCGGCGCTGCCGGCCATTCATCACGCACTGACGTCGTTGTCGCTGCAAACGCCCATGCGTGCTTTTGCCGCAGGCGCGGTGTTGTCGCAGGTTATCAGCAATGTCCCGGCCGCCATTGTCCTCGCGGGCTTCACGCACGACTGGCGCGCGCTCGCATTCGGCGTGAGCGTGGGGGGCTTTGGGGTCGCCATCGGCTCGCTCGCGAATCTCATTGCCGTGCGCCTTTCCGGCGAGCGCGGCGTGTGGCTGCCGTTTCACCTGATCGCCGTGCCGTTCTGGATTGCGGCCTTTTTGGGCGGCGCGTTGCTCCTGCATCTCTTTTGATGCCACCTCATCTCACATCCTGGCGCATACTCTGGATTGCCCGCCAGATGACTCCGTAATTACCTGGCGCTCCTGACGATCGCTGCTTCCATGCATCGTCCCTTACAGTTACCGGTCACACCCTCGCGGCGCCGCGTTTCCCGCATCATGAAGTCGCATTTCACGGGTGTTATTGAAGGGCCTAAAGTCTTGAATTGCCTGCAACTATCGCTTACAATCGCCCGGATTTATTTGGTTGGCGATGCTGTAAGTGCGCTGTAATTAACAGGCGTGCCAGGCGAATTTCCGGAATAAAGCGATGGTGGGTCAGAGGCCAGACGAAGCGCCGCAGGCGCATGAAGGGCCCGATGTACCGCCGGGCGAAGCCGGAGCATCCAGCCGGGGGCAGGATGCAGCGGCAAACCATTCCGGACGCGTTGATCACAACGCGCGCTGGGATGAGCTGGACGCCAGCCAGCAAGATAACAACGACATCGTTCCGCTCACCCGGGCCGAAGCCGAGCAAATCTTCGGCGCACAGGTGAGTCGCCCATCGCGCGTCACGCCGTTTCGTGTCGTGGCGGCGCAAGTGGTTTTGTCCCTGGTTGCAACGTTGGCGTGGTGGCTGTTTTATAAGCCGCCGGGCAGTGCTGCGTTGTCCGCGTTCCTGGGCGGAGCGATCTGCTGGTTTCCTGGAGCGCTGTTCGCAGCGCGCCTGAAGCAGTTGAGTCGTGCCGGCACCGTGCTGAACTGGATGCTCGGCGAAGCCTTCAAGATGGGGGCGACGATTGCGATGTTCGTCGCCATCGCGTTCTGGTATCACGACGTGCAGTGGATTCCCTTGCTCGTCACGTACCTGATCGCACTAAAGACATACTGGATCGCGCTCGCTTGGCGCTGATCCACCAACATCGCGCCGCCTCAATTCAGGGCGTCGAAGCGATGCAGGTGGAACTCGGCTAGCCGATGCGAAGCAGATAAGACACGATCCACGGCGGTGCGTTCCCGCAATACAGTATTGCGGCGGGAGCGGCCGAAAACGATTTTCGACAATTTGGGTGGCTCTAACGATATGGCAGCTAGCGAAGGAACGAGCGGACCGGGTCCGTCCGAGTACATTGCTCACCACTTGCAGAACTTTGCGACCTCGCACCAGACGTCGATCGTCGACTTCAGCGTCTGGAACATCGACACGCTGTTCTGGTCGATCCTGTGCGGCGTCGTGACGATCCTCATCTTGCGTCTCGCTGCGCGCAAAGCGACCCCGGGCGTACCGGGCCGCTTCCAGTGCGCCATCGAAATGCTGGTCGAGATGGTCGAGGACCAGTCCAAGTCCATCGTCCATGGCAACCGCGCATTCATCGCACCGCTCGCGCTGACCGTGTTCATCTGGGTCGGGCTCATGAACTCGCTCGACTTCATTCCCGTTGATCTGCCGGGCCGCGTGATCGGCTGGCTGGGCCTCTCCGAAGCACTGCCGCACCAACGCATCGTTCCGACTGCCGACCTCAACGGCACGTTCGGCATCGCGCTCGGCGTGTTCGTGCTGATGATTTACTACAACCTCAAGATCAAGGGTCCTGGCGGCTTCGCACACGAGTTGCTCTCGGCCCCGTTCGGCGCGCATCCGCTGCTGTGGATCCCGAACCTTGCACTGAACATCATCGAGTTTGTCGCCAAGACGGTTTCGCTCGCCCTGCGGTTGTTCGGCAACATGTACGCAGGCGAGCTGCTGTTCCTGCTGATCGCGCTGCTGGGCGGTCTGTGGAGCTTCGGCGCGGACACGACGGTGCTTGGCTTCATCGGCCACGTGATTGCGGGCAGCGTCTGGGCGATCTTCCACATTCTGATCGTTCTGCTGCAGGCGTTCATTTTCATGATGCTGACGCTGGTGTACATCGGCCAGGCACACGACAAGCACTAAGTGCTCGTCAAACCAGATTTGCAGTTTTAAATCCCCAGTTCCAAAAAATCTCACAAAGGAGTGATCATGCAAGCTTTCATCGCCAACATCCAGGGTTTCACGGCCATCGGTATCGGCATCATCATCGGCCTGGGTGCAATCGGCGCCTGTATCGGTATCGGCCTGATGGGCGGCAAGTACATCGAAGCCTGCGCACGTCAGCCTGAACTGATGAACCCGCTGCAAACGAAGATGTTCCTGCTGGCTGGTCTGATCGATGCGGCGTTCCTGATTGGCGTGGGTGTTGCAATGCTGTTCGCGTTCGCTAACCCGCTGCTCTCGAAGCTCGCGGGCTAAGTTCCCTGGAAGGTTGCGCCTGACCTATAACGGGTAGTGGGCGCATGGCGGAACGGGAGACGAGGCGCTGATCGAGTTTCACAACCGATGAGCGCCTTGCCGTTTCAATTCCCCGGAATAGCAACGATTAAGGAAACACCGTGAATCTCAACGCAACCCTGTTTGCGCAAATGGTCGTGTTCCTGATCCTCGCGTGGTTCACGATGAAGTTCGTGTGGCCGCCGTTGATCAACGCCCTCGACGAGCGCTCGAAGAAGATCGCAGATGGCCTCGCCGCTGCGGAAAAGGGCAAGGCGGAACTCGAAGCGGCGCACAAGCGCGTCGGCGAAGAGCTCGCCACGGCCCGTAACGAGGGTCAAAGCCGTATCGCCGACGCCGAAAAGCGCGCGCTGGCCGTCGCAGAAGAAATCAAGGCTCAGGCACACGCCGAAGCGGCACGCATCATTGCTCAGGCGAAGGCCGACGCCGACCAGCAGGTCGTCAAGGCACGCGAAGCACTGCGCGCCGATGTCGCGGCACTCGCTGTGCAAGGCGCCGAGCAGATCCTGAAGCGCGAAGTCGATCAGTCGGCCCACGCCGAACTGCTGAATCAACTGAAAGCCGAGCTCTGATCATGGCCGAACTTGCAACCATCGCCCGCCCGTACGCAGAAGCACTGTTTGGCGTGGCCGAAGCTGGTGACACCGCCGCCTGGTCCACGCTCGTTTCGGAGCTGGCACAGGTTGCGGCCTTGCCCGAGGTGCAGTCGGTCGCGACGAGCCCGAAGGTGAGCCATGCCCAGGTCGTCGAGCTGCTGCTCGCGGCGGTGAAGTCGCCGGTCAAGGAGTCGGCTGAGGTGAAGAACCTCGTGCAGATGCTGATCGAGAATCATCGCCTGGCACTGCTGCCGGAAATCCAGTCGCAGTTCGAAGCGCTCAAGAACGCCAAGGCAGGCGCTGCTGACGCAGTGATCGTCAGCGCGTTCCCGCTCGAAGGCGCACAGTTGAACGACCTCGTCGCCAGCCTCGAACGCAAGTTCAAATGCAAGCTGAAGCCGACCGTCGAGATCGACAAGTCGCTCATCGGCGGCGTGCGCGTCACGGTCGGCGACGAAGTGCTCGATACCTCGGTCCGCGCGCGGCTCGCCAGCATGCAGGCGGCTCTGACCGCCTGAACGCCTCGATCCCAACGATCGGGCGTGGCGGCTGGCACGCAACAGAATTGAACATCAGGAGCGAATAATGCAACTCAATCCCTCTGAGATCAGCGAGCTGATCAAGAGCCGGATCCAGGGCCTTGAAGCGAGCGCCGACGTTCGCAACCAGGGCACCGTGATCTCCGTGACCGACGGTATCGTGCGTATCCACGGCCTGTCGGACGTGATGCAGGGCGAAATGCTCGAATTCCCGGGCAACACCTTCGGCCTCGCGCTGAACCTCGAGCGCGATTCGGTCGGCGCCGTGATTCTCGGTGAGTACGAGCACATCTCGGAAGGCAACATCGTCAAGACGACGGGTCGCATTCTCGAAGTGCCGGTTGGTCCGGAACTGATCGGCCGCGTGGTCGATCCGCTCGGCAACCCGATCGACGGCAAGGGCCCGGTCAACGCCAAGATGACCGACGCGATCGAAAAGATCGCTCCGGGCGTGATCTGGCGTGAAGGCGTGTCGCAGCCGGTGCAAACGGGTCTGAAGTCGATCGACTCGATGGTGCCGATCGGCCGTGGCCAGCGTGAGCTGATCATCGGCGACCGTCAGTGCGGCAAGACCGCAGTGGCCGTCGACACGATCATCAACCAGAAGGGCAAGGACCTGATCTGTATTTACGTCGCCATCGGTCAGAAGGCTTCGTCGATCCAGAACGTGCTGCGCAAGCTCGAAGAAACGGGCGCGATCGAATACACGATCGTCGTTGCCGCTTCGGCTTCGGAATCGGCCGCGCTGCAGTACCTCGCGCCGTACGCCGGCTGCACGATGGGCGAATACTTCCGCGACCGCGGTCAAGACGCCCTGATCATTTACGACGACTTGACCAAGCAAGCCTGGGCATACCGTCAGATTTCGCTGCTGCTGCGCCGCCCGCCGGGCCGTGAAGCTTACCCCGGCGACGTGTTCTATCTCCACTCGCGTCTGCTCGAGCGCGCGGCACGCGTGTCGGCCGACTACGTTGAGAAGTTCACGAACGGCGAAGTGAAGGGCAAGACGGGTTCGCTCACCGCACTGCCGATCATCGAAACGCAAGCCGGCGACGTCACGGCATTCGTTCCGACGAACGTGATCTCGATTACCGACGGCCAGATCTTCCTGGAAACCGACCTCTTCAACGCAGGCATCCGCCCGGCAATCAACGCCGGCGTTTCGGTGTCGCGTGTGGGTGGCGCGGCACAGACGAAGGTCGTGAAGAAGCTGTCGGGCGGTATCCGTACCGACCTCGCGCAGTACCGTGAACTGGCTGCATTCGCCCAGTTCGCATCGGACCTCGACGAAGCGACCCGCAAGCAGCTCGAGCGCGGCCGCCGCGTGACGGAACTGCTCAAGCAGCCGCAGTATCAGCCGCTGCAAGTGTGGGAACTGGCTGTTGCGCTGTTCTCGGCGAACAACGGCTACCTCGACGACATCGACGTCAAGGACGTCCTGCCGTTCGAAAAGGGCCTGCGCGAATACCTGAAATCGAAGCACGCTGACCTCGTCGCGCGCATCGAGGACAAGAAGGACCTGTCGAAGGACGACGAGAACGCGCTCCACGCGGCTCTCAAGGACTTCAAGAAGTCCGGCGCATACTGATCCGTCCGGGAATCAATCACGATAAACGGACTGGGACCCGAGTAAACGCTGAAGCGCAAACTCGGGTCGACAAAGGAGCAAGCAATGGCTGGAATGAAGGAAATTCGCGGCAAGATCAAGAGCGTGCAAAACACGCGCAAGATCACCAAGGCGATGGAAATGGTCGCGGCGTCGAAAATGCGCCGTGCCCAGGAGCGCATGCGCGCCGCCCGCCCGTATGCCGACAAGGTCCGCGACATCGCTGCGCACATGAGCCGTGCGAACCCCGAGTACCGCCACCCGTTCATGGTGGAAAACACCGGTGCGAAGGTCGCAGGCGTGATTCTCGTCACGACCGACAAGGGTCTGTGCGGCGGGATGAACACCAACGTGCTGCGCGCGACGCTGCAGAAGATCAAGGATCTGGAAGCATCCGGCACGTCGATCGAAGCAACTGCGATCGGCAGCAAGGGCCTCGGTTTCCTGAACCGTCTGCGCGCGAAGGTCGTCTCGAACGTTGTGCAACTCGGCGACACGCCGCACCTCGAAAAGCTGATCGGCGCGATCAAGGTGCAGCTCGACCAGTACTCGGAAGGCAAGCTTTCCGCCGTGTACCTCGCGTACACGCGCTTCGTCAACACGATGAAGCAGGAGCCTGTGATCGAGCAACTGCTGCCGCTGTCGGCCGAGCGTCTCGAAGCGAATGATGACGGCACGACGCCGAAGTCGGCGTGGGACTACATCTACGAGCCGGACGCGCAAACCGTCGTGGACGAACTGCTGGTGCGCTATGTCGAAGCCCTGGTCTATCAGGCCGTGGCGGAAAACATGGCTTCGGAGCAGTCGGCCCGTATGGTGGCGATGAAGGCGGCGTCGGACAACGCGAAGACGGTCATCAACGAACTGCAGCTCTCGTACAACAAGAGCCGCCAGGCCGCGATTACGAAGGAACTTTCGGAAATCGTCGGCGGCGCAGCAGCCGTCTGACAGGCGCGAACCGATTGCGAAACCGCGCCGGTGCCAAACCGGTGAGCGAGTGAAGAATTCAGGTATCTAAAGGAAAATCGATGAGTACAACTGCTTTGGTAGAAGGCAAGATCGTACAGTGCATCGGCGCGGTGATCGACGTGGAATTCCCGCGCGAGAGCATGCCGAAGATCTACGACGCGCTGATTCTCGAAGGGTCGGACCTGACCCTCGAAGTGCAGCAACAGCTGGGCGACGGCGTTGTCCGCACCATCTGTCTGGGTGCTTCGGATGGTCTGCGCCGCGGCACCATGGTCAAGAACACGGGCAAGCCCATCAGCGTGCCGGTCGGCAAGCCGACGCTCGGCCGCATCATGGACGTGCTCGGTCGCCCGATCGACGAAGCGGGCCCGATCGTCAGCGAAACGACGCGTGCGATCCACCAGAAGGCACCGGCGTTCGAAGACCTGTCGCCGTCGGCTGAACTGCTCGAAACCGGCATCAAGGTTATCGACCTGATCTGCCCGTTCGCGAAGGGCGGCAAGGTCGGTCTGTTCGGCGGTGCAGGCGTGGGCAAGACCGTCAACATGATGGAGCTCATCAACAACATCGCGAAGGAACACGGCGGTTTCTCCGTGTTCGCCGGCGTGGGCGAGCGTACCCGTGAGGGCAACGACTTCTACCACGAAATGAAGGACTCGAACGTTCTGGACAAGGTCGCGCTGGTGTACGGCCAGATGAACGAGCCGCCGGGCAACCGTCTGCGCGTCGCGCTGACGGGTCTGACGATGGCCGAGCACTTCCGTGACGAAGGCCTCGACGTGCTGTTCTTCGTCGACAACATCTACCGTTTCACGCTGGCTGGCACGGAAGTGTCGGCACTGCTCGGCCGTATGCCGTCGGCAGTGGGCTATCAGCCGACGCTGGCAGAAGAGATGGGCAAGCTGCAAGAGCGCATCACGTCGACCAAGAAGGGCTCGATTACGTCGGTTCAGGCCGTGTACGTCCCTGCGGACGACTTGACCGACCCGTCGCCGGCTACGACCTTCGGCCACCTAGACGCAACCGTCGTGCTGTCGCGTGACATCGCCTCGCTGGGTATCTACCCGGCAGTCGATCCGCTCGACTCGACCTCGCGCCAGATCGACCCGAACGTGATCGGTGAAGAGCACTACTCGATCACGCGCGGCGTGCAGCAAACGCTGCAGCGCTACAAGGAACTGCGCGACATCATCGCGATTCTGGGCATGGACGAACTGTCGCCGGAAGACAAGCTGACGGTGGCTCGCGCACGCCGGATCCAGCGTTTCCTCTCGCAGCCGTTCCACGTCGCGGAAGTCTTCACGGGCTCGCCGGGCAAGTACGTGCCGCTGAAGGAAACCATCCGCGGCTTCAAGATGATCGTCGAAGGCGAGTGCGATCACCTGCCGGAGCAGGCGTTCTACATGGTCGGCACGATCGACGAGGCCTTCGAAAAGGCCAAGAAGATCCAGTAAGGGTTGAGTTGCTGGCGAAGAGGCGCGGCGCTTTGGTTTTGAAGCGCCACGCCGCCACAACCCACTCAAGGAGTCGACACATATGGCAGCAACCATCAAGGTAGACGTCGTCAGCGCCGAAGAGAACATCTTCGACGGCCAGGCGAAGTTCGTCGCGCTTCCGGGCGAGGCGGGCGAGCTGGGCATTCTGCCGGGCCACACGCCGCTCATCACGCGTATTCGTCCGGGTGCAGTGCGCATCGTGGCGGAAGACGGCAGCGAAGAGTTCGTGTTCGTCGCCGGCGGCATTCTCGAAGTGCAGCCGGGCGCCGTCACGGTGCTCGCTGACACTGCGATCCGCGGCAAGGATCTCGACGAGGCGAAGGCCACGGAAGCGCGCAAGCGCGCTGAAGAGACGCTGCAGAACGCCGGCTCGAACCTCGAGTACGCCACCGCCCAGGCCGAACTGGCCTACGCGGTCGCGCAACTCGCGGCGATCCAGCGCCTGCGCAAGATGAACCAGCACTAATTGGTTCTCGTACGCGCGCCCTCGTGGCGCGGCGTCCGAAGCGAAAAGGGCTCCCCAACCGGGGAGCCCTTTTCGCATTTGCGCGCCACCCATTGGGCACAGCCCGATGGCATCGCGATGAAAAACGCGGCATAAATGCCGTGAACCAAGGAGGTCGACAAAAACGCTCTGACATACTTGACGTTTACGGAAAGGTAATGCCAAATCATGCGTTCGCAGCTGGCCCATCAAACGGCGCCGGACTCGGCCCAGACCCTGCGGGTAAGACTTGATGCCGCCCCCGGGAAAGCCGGTGGCACAATGGTTTTCAAATTCATTTCAAACGCGGGAGCGAGACTCCCCAGGAGACAGCCATCATGGCAATCGACGCAGCAGGCGCGAGCGCCGCGCCCGGTGTACATGAGCCGCTCATCGCGCCAAAAGACGGGCTTTCGTACGTGCGAGGCACGACCGACGTGCCGCTCAGCGACGCAACCCTCGGCAGGTTCCTGCAGGACACCGCGAAGCGGTTTCCCGAGCGGCCTGCCGTGGTGTTCCGCGAGCAGGGTATCCGCTGGAACTGGCGCGAGTTCGCCGCCGAAGTGGACGTGCTCGCAGCCGGCTTCGCGGAGCTAGGCATCGTCAAGGGCGACCGCGTTGGCATCTGGTCGCCCAATCGCGTCGAATGGTTGCTCACCCAGTTTGCGACCGCGCGCATTGGCGCGGTACTCGTCAACATCAATCCCGCGTATCGCCTCGCTGAGCTCGAATACGCGCTGAACAAGGTGGGCTGCAAGGCCATCGTCTCTGCGGAGAGTTTCAAGACCTCGAAGTATCTGGAGATGCTGCAGACGCTCGCGCCGGAGCTCGCGAACGCTGCGCCAGGCCAGTTGCAGGCCGCGCGCCTGCCCGAACTGCGCGCAGTCGTGCGCATGTGCGACACGGACACGCCCGGCATGCTCTGCTTCAGCGAACTCGTGGAGATGGGCCGCGAGCGCATTGCCCGCGACGGCACGGCGTGGCTCGACGCCATCGATGCGACGCTATCTCCCGACGACGCGATCAACATCCAGTTCACGAGCGGCACGACCGGCAATCCGAAGGGCGCGACGCTCACGCACCGCAACGTGCTCAACAACGGGCGTTTCATCGCCCAGGCGATGCGCCTCACGGAAAATGATTCGCTCTGTATTCCGGTGCCGCTTTATCACTGCTTCGGCATGGTGCTAGCGGTGCTCGCGTGCGTTTCGGTGGGGGCGAACATGGTGTTCCCGGGCGAGGCCTTCGATCCGCGCGCGACGCTCGAAGCCGTCTCGGAAGAGGGCTGCACGGCACTGCACGGCGTGCCCACCATGTTCATCGCGGAACTCGATCATCCGGAGTTCGCGCGCTTCGATCTTTCGAAGCTGCGCACGGGCATCATGGCCGGATCGCCGTGTCCGATCGAAACGATGAAGCGCGTGGTCTCGAAGATGCATCTCGCCGAAATCACGATCGCCTACGGCATGACGGAAACGAGCCCGGTGTCGTTCCAGAGCTCGACGACGGACCCGCTCGACAAGCGCACGACCACAGTGGGCCGCATTCAGCCGCATCTCGAAGTGAAGATCGTCGATGCGCTCGGCAATACCGTGCCAGTGGGCGAAACGGGCGAGCTGTGCACGAAGGGCTATTCGGTGATGCAGGGCTACTGGGGCGACGAGGAGAAGACGGCGGAGTCGATCGTCGACGGCTGGATGCATACGGGCGATCTCGCCACGATCGATGCCGAAGGCTACTGCAACATCGTCGGCCGCCTGAAGGACATGCTCATTCGCGGCGGAGAGAACATCTACCCGCGCGAGATCGAGGAGTTCCTGTTCCGCCACCCGAAGGTGCAATCGGCGCAGGTATTCGGCGTGCCCGATGCGAAGTACGGCGAGGAAGTGTGCGCGTGGATCGTGCTGCGTCCGGGCGAAGTGGCAACCGCGGAAGACATCCAGGCGTTCTGCCAGGGGCAGATTGCGCACTACAAGATCCCGAAGTACATCCGCTTCGTCGACGAACTGCCGATGACCGTGACGGGCAAGGTGCAGAAGTTCGTGATGCGCGCGCGCATGATCGACGAACTGAAGATCAGCGAGCAGAAGACGGCTTGACGCCTGGTTTGACGCAATGCCGCGGCGGACGAATCACCCCGTCGCGGCGCTTTGCCTGTGTGCGCAAAAATAGTCGGGAAACCGAACGATTTTCAGGCGGTGGAGCGAGTGGGAGCGCGACGATGCCTGGTGAATAACGAAACGTACAGGCGAAAAAAAAGCGGGCCTGGAGCCCGCTAAAAACCACACGCTACGGGGTTAGCGCGAGGAGACCAAAGGAGGAGCCGGGTCATAAAACGTCTTCGACGCCGGTCACGGCTCCAACAAGGATGCCCCTCGAGAGGGCTTCGGCGTAGTGCCGACCGGCAGGTGTTTTGTGTCCGCTCACACTGGCACCGAGCCACATCCGTGTTGAAACCGTTGAAGGCATTGTGGGCGAATTAAGATGGGTTCGCGGTAACAAAGTGTTTCAGGTTGTAACGCCCGCCAGATAAGGCTCCGAGCCTCTTTTTGCCATCCCGAGCGTTTCAGGGAAGTCATTTTTACCGCTATTTTCCGCGGCTGCCCGACAGTCTGAATGGCCTCGCGCACACGAGGATTCGTATCGCATGAGAGAAGGCCCACGGCATGGGCCTTTTGTGCGGAACGCGCTTCGTACGGAATTACCGGTTGCGCACATGCGCAATGCGTCGATTTTGCCCCTGTGCGTGAAATGCAAACTTTGCGCGCCTCGTGTTACGGCATCGTCTGCAACTCATCGTAGCAATTTGAAGGGCCATAACAACGTGGCGCGGGCCAGCACTTCACTTCAGCCACTTGTCGGAGATTGCCTGATATTCGCCGCCCGCGCGCGCAAGATGCAGCCACAGGTCCACATACTGCTGGAACACCACGTCGCCGCGCGGCACCATCCACGCTTTCTCGCCGTACTGGAACGGCTTGTCGGGATGCACCGAGCACAGGCCCGGGTTGAGCTTCTGCTGCAGCAGGGTCTCGGAAGCGTCGGTCACCATCACGTCGGCCTTGCCTGCGAGGATCTGCTTGAAGATCGTCACGTTGTCCGGATACATGATGAGATTGGCATTCGGCAAGAACTGCTTCGCAAAGCGCTCGTTCGTGCCGCCCGGGTTCATGATCACGCGCACTGAAGGCTGATTGATCTGCGCGACGGTCTGGTACTTCTTGACGTCGTCGCATCGCACGATCGGCGTCTTGCCGTCGACCTGATACGCCTCGGTGAAGAACGCGCGCTTCTGGCGCTCGAGCGTCGTGGAGACGCCACCCACCGCAACGTCGCACTTCGCGAGGAAGTCGCTCATGAGGTTCGACCACGACGTCTTCACGAACTCGGCCTTCACGCCCAGTGACTTGGCAAGCGATTCCGTCATGTCGATGTCGATGCCTTCGAACGCGCCGTCCTGCCGATAGAACGAGTAGGGCTTGTAGTCGCCGGTCGTGCAGGCGCGCAGCGTGCCGCGCGCGAGGATTTCATCGAGGCGTGAAGGGGCGGCGGCCTGCGTAGCGTTGGTCGATGTACCGGCGGACTGGTTCAGGGCGCACGCGCTCAGCAGTGCGGCGCTAACGATCGTCAGGCCGAGGACGGCTTTTTTCATCGTGTCTCCGTCTATGGTTTTGATGGATGTAATTAATGAGAAAGCGGTCTGATCATAGTCCTCGTGTACCCCTACGGATAAGCGCGGACTTACCTGGGTAGGCAAGGATCTATACTTCGGTGTTATTGCGCTTCCTGATCCCGCTCATCAGCGACATGGCGCGGCGGCCGCTCCGGTAAAATGGCCGCTTGCTTCCGAACCTTCGCGCGACTTCGCGCATCGAGCACGTGGCCCACACTCTCCTGAACGACACCTTCCTGCGCGCGCTGCTGCGCCAGCCGACCGAGTACACGCCAGTCTGGCTGATGCGCCAGGCAGGCCGCTATCTGCCGGAGTACAACGCCACGCGCAGCCGCGCGGGCAGTTTCCTCGGCCTTGCGAAGAATCCCGATTACGCGACCGAGGTCACGCTGCAGCCGCTCGAGCGCTACCCGCTCGACGCCGCGATCCTGTTCTCCGACATCCTGACGATTCCGGACGCGATGGGCCTCGGTCTCTCGTTCCAGGCGGGCGAAGGGCCGAAATTCGCGCATCCCGTGCGCACCGAAGAAGACGTGGCGCGCCTCGCCGTGCCCGACATCGGCGCGACGCTCGGCTATGTGACCGACGCAGTGCGCGAAATTCGCCGCGCGCTCACCAACGCAGACGGACGCCAGCGCGTGCCGCTCATCGGCTTTTCAGGCAGCCCGTGGACGCTCGCCTGCTACATGGTCGAGGGCGGCGGCTCGGACGACTTCCGCACGGTGAAGTCGATGCTGTACGCGCGCCCGGACCTCATGCAGCGCATTCTGGAAGTCAACGCGCAGGCCGTGGCGGCCTACCTGAACGCGCAGATCGAAGCGGGCGCGCAGGCCGTGATGATCTTCGACACCTGGGGCGGCGCGCTCGCGGACGGCGCCTACCAGCGCTTTTCGCTTGCGTACATCGCGCAGGTCGTGGCGCAGCTCAAGCGCGAGCACGATGGCGAGCGCGTGCCGGTGATCACGTTCACGAAGGGCGGCGGCCTTTGGCTCGATGAAATCGCCAACACGGGCGTGGACGCAGTGGGCCTTGACTGGACCGTCAACCTTGGCCGGGCGCGCGAGCGCGTGGGCGATCGCGTAGCGCTCCAGGGCAACCTCGACCCCACGGTGCTGTTCGCGTCGCCTGCCGCGATCCGCGAGCAGGCGCGCGCGGTACTGGACAGCTTTGGCGCGCACCCGGGCCACGTGTTCAACCTCGGCCACGGCATTTCGCAGTTCACGCCGCCCGAAAGCGTGGCGGAACTCGTGGACGAAGTGCATCGTCATAGCCGCGCGATTCGCGCGACCGGTGCGTGACGTTTTTGGTGCGCCGCAGCAAGCTGGGCTCCGGGTATCAGGGTATGACCGGGTCCAAGAGGCCACCCAGACGCCATCGCGGTCCTGTCAAGACTTGACTTATGCACACTTGCTTCGTTGCGGCGCGCAAGAGGGAAAGGTTGTCGCAGGCACCCGCTCAAGTCTGAGCAGAATCAATCAGACCCTTGACAGACAAGGCTTTCGGCGCTCCACGGCGCTCTGTGCGGTATCCCACATAACGACCCTGCGCGGACGCGCTCCGACGGAGCCCGGCAAGTTCTCAACAAAGTTATCCACAGGCGCAGATTCGGGGGCGCGATTGTTCTGCGGAATCCAAAACTTAGCGCGAAATCTCAAGTATCACTTTAGGTTTGCGTGTCTGTGCGCTAGCGTACGGAACTTCCCTGGGAGCGGGACATGACAGGGCAGTACGTGCGCGTGGCGCTGGACCACCCTCTGGACGCGCTCTACGACTATCGCTATGGCCTCGACAGCGCGCCCGCGCCCGGCATGCTGGTGCGTGTGCCGTTCGGGCGCCGCGACGTGGTCGGCCTCATCTGCGAAGTGAGCGCTCACAGCGACGTACCCGCAAACAAGCTCCGTGACGTGAGCGCGGTGTGCGCCGCCTGCCCGCCGCTTTCGGCGCAATGGCTCGCGCTGGCTGGCTTTGCCGCCGACTACTATCAACGGGGCTTGGGCGAAGTCGCGTTGCCGGCGCTGCCGCAGGCGTTGCGCGATCCGTCGCGCTGGGCGCGGCTGCTCGCCCCCGAGGAGCGCTACCGTCTGCTGCCGGAAGGCCGCGCTGCACTCCCCGACGCCTTGCCGGCGCGCGCTCAGGCGTTGCGTCGTCTTGCGCAGGCGCTGGCCGATGCCGGCGAACTCGACGCAGCCGCAGCCCGCGCGCTGCATCCCAAGGCGATTGCGACGCTTGAAGCCTGGTGCGAGTCCGGCTGGGTCGAGCACGAATGCATCGAGTTTGGCGCGGCCGCGAGCGTGGCCAGCGGCGCCGCGGATGCCATCGCCGCTGTGGAAATCCCGCGCCTGAGCGACGAGCAAGCCGACGCCGTGGAAGCGATCGGCGCGTCGAGCGGTTTCGCGCCCTTCCTGCTGCATGGGGTGACGGGCAGCGGCAAGACCGAGGTCTATCTGCGCGGGCTCGCGGCGCTGCTCGAGCGCGACCCTGGCGCCCAGGCGCTCGTGCTCGTCCCCGAAATCAATCTCACGCCGCAGTTCGAAGCGGCTTTTCGCACGCGCTTCGCGGCCACGCTCGCCAGCGACGCCATCGTTACGCTTCACAGCGGTCTGGCCGAAGGCGAGCGCGCCCGCAACTGGCTCGCGGCGCACACGGGCCGCGCGCGCATTGTGCTCGGCACGCGTCTCGCGGTGCTCGCCTCGCTGCCGCGTCTTGCGATGCTCGTGGTCGACGAGGAGCACGACCCCGCCTACAAGCAGCAGGAAGGGTTGCGCTACTCGGCGCGCGACCTCGCTGTATGGCGCGCGAAGCAGCTCGGCGTGCCGGTCGTGCTGGGCTCGGCCACGCCGTCGCTCGAAAGCTGGTGGCAGGCCGAGCAGGGGCGCTACACGCGCCTCACGCTCACGCGCCGCGCCATTGCCGACGCGGTGCTGCCCACCGTCAAGCTGATCGACCTCGAAGAAGAGCGGCGGCGCGGCCGCGCCTCGTTCGAGGGGCTATCCGGGCCATTGGTCGCGGCGATGAAGGCGCGTCTCGAGCGCGGCGAGCAAAGCCTCGTGTTCCTGAACCGTCGCGGCTACGCGCCGACGCTCGCGTGCGATGCCTGCGGTTGGGTGGCAGGCTGCCCGCGTTGCACCGCGTACGTCGTGCTGCACAAGCCCGAGCGCGCGCTGCGCTGCCATCACTGCGGCTGGGAGTCGCGCATTCCGCATTCGTGCCCCGAGTGCGGCAACGTCGACATCGCGCCGATGGGGCGCGGCACGCAGCGTATCGAGGAAGCGCTCGCGAGCGCGGTGCCGGGGGCGCGGGTGCTGCGTATCGACGCCGATAGCACGCGCCGCAAGGGCAGCGCGCAGGCGCTTTTCTCCGACGTGCACGCGGGCGAAGTCGACATCCTGGTGGGCACGCAGATGATCGCGAAGGGGCACGACTTCCAGCGCGTCTCGTTAGTTGGCGTGTTGAACGCCGACAATGCGCTCTTTTCGCACGATTTCCGGGCGAGCGAGCGCCTGTTCGCGCAACTGATGCAGGTGAGCGGACGCGCGGGGCGCGCCGGACTGCCCGGCGAGGTGCTCGTGCAGACGCGCTATCCGCGCCATGCGCTCTATCACGCACTGGCGCGCCAGGATTATGTGGGTTTTGCTAATACGCAGGTCGCGGAGCGGCGCGACGCGCACCTGCCGCCGTTCGTCTATCAGGCGTTACTGCGCGCCGAAGGGCGCACGCTCGAGGCCGCGCTGGCATTTCTCGCCCAGGCCGCCGATGCGCTCACGGCGATTCCAGGCGCCGAGCGCGTCATGGCCTACGACGCGGTGCCGCTCACCATCGTGAAGGTGATGAACGTGCATCGCGCGCAACTGCTCGTGGAAAGCCAGTCGCGCGCCGCATTGCAGGCGACGCTACGTGCGTGGCAGCCCGCGCTGCGCGCGTTGCGCGGCGTGCTGCGCTGGAATCTCGAAGTCGATCCGCTCGATATCTAGCAGCGGACGTGGCCCCGCAGACGTGCACCCTGCGGCAACAGCGGGGCCACCCGGCATCAACTTCCCGTTTCCTTCCTTACTGGCCGACGGTATCGGCCACTTCCCTGCGCGACGCTCGCTTCAAGCTCATACGGCGTTCATCCGGCGCCGTCGCACCGCGCATGAAAAGCACGGCGCACATGGCGCACATCGTCCAGATCCCTGCGATTACCAGCAGCTTTTCCATTTTCCGGTCCCTTCGCTCTTTCTTGTGACCAACAACCCCCGCTCTGTTTGTATAACGGCACGGCCGCGGAATCGATTAGGGTTGTCCTGCGTGTTGTTGGACCAGGGAAAATACCGAACGCAACCCGCGCGGCCCGGTGGGCGGCCATCGGACGTAAAGCCCGGCTGCACAAGGCTTCCAGAATGGTGCAACCATATCGAGAGAGTGGTTGCACCTTTTTATTTGTAGGGTTACGATTCGCCAACTTTTTAGTCACCGCCGGTGCGGGTCTGCCGGCATACGAAGGAAACATGGCTAGCACCACACTTGGCGTCAAAGTCGACGATCTCCTCCGCGCCCGCCTCAAGGACGCCGCCACACGACTCGAGCGCACGCCGCACTGGCTCATCAAGCAAGCCATCTTCGCCTATCTCGAGAAAATCGAGCACGGTCAGCTGCCTCCCGAACTCAACGGCCACGTCGGTGCGACCGATCTCGCCGAAGGTGCTACCGCCGAGGACGACGAAGCCGCCTCGCACCCGTTCCTCGAATTCGCGCAGAACGTGCAACCGCAGTCGGTGCTGCGCGCGGCCATCACGGCGGCGTACCGCCGCCCGGAGCCGGAGTGCGTGCCGTTCCTGATCGGCGAAGCGCGCCTGCCGGCCAACCTCACGGGCGAGGTGACGAAGCTCGCCACCAAGCTCGTGGAAACGCTGCGCGCGAAGGGCACCGGCGGCGGCGTGGAAGGCCTGATCCACGAGTTTTCGCTGTCCAGCCAGGAAGGCGTGGCGCTGATGTGCCTCGCCGAAGCGCTGCTGCGCATTCCCGACCGCGCCACGCGCGACGCGCTCATTCGCGACAAGATCAGCAAGGGCGACTGGAAGTCGCACGTGGGCCACGCGCCGTCGCTGTTCGTGAACGCCGCGACCTGGGGTCTCATGATCACCGGCAAGCTCGTCACGACGAACAGCGAAACCGGTCTGTCGTCGGCGCTCACGCGCATGATCGGCAAGGGCGGCGAGCCGCTGATCCGCAAGGGCGTGGACATGGCCATGCGCCTGATGGGCGAGCAGTTCGTGACCGGCGAGAACATCTCCGAAGCGCTTGCCAACAGCCGCAAGTTCGAAGCGCGCGGTTTCCGCTACTCGTACGACATGCTCGGCGAAGCCGCGACGACGGAAGCCGATGCTCAGCGCTACTACGCATCGTACGAACAGGCGATCCACGCCATCGGCAAGGCCGCAGGTGGACGCGGCATCTACGAAGGCCCTGGCATCTCGATCAAGCTCTCCGCGCTGCACCCGCGCTACTCGCGCGCGCAGCAGGAACGCACGATGGGCGAGCTGCTGCCGCGCGTGCGCGCGCTCGCCGTGCTGGCCCGCCGCTATGACATCGGCCTGAATATCGACGCCGAAGAAGCCGACCGCCTCGAACTCTCGCTCGACCTGCTCGAAGCGCTGTGCTTCGATCCGGAACTGGCTGGCTGGAACGGCATCGGCTTCGTGGTGCAGGCTTACCAGAAGCGCTGCCCGTTCGTGATCGACTACATCGTCGATCTCGCGCGCCGCAGCCGTCATCGCATCATGGTGCGCCTCGTGAAGGGCGCGTACTGGGATACGGAAATCAAGCGCGCACAAGTGGATGGCCTCGAAGGCTACCCGGTGTACACGCGCAAGATCTACACGGATGTGTCTTACCTCGCCTGCGCGAAGAAGCTGCTCGGCGCGCCGGACGCCGTGTATCCGCAGTTCGCCACGCATAACGCGTACACGCTCTCTGCGATCTATCACCTCGCGGGCCAGAACTACTATCCCGGCCAGTACGAATTCCAGTGCCTGCACGGCATGGGTGAGCCGCTGTACGAAGAAGTCACGGGCCCGCTTTCGCAAGGCAAGCTCAACCGTCCGTGCCGTGTCTACGCGCCGGTCGGCACGCACGAAACGCTGCTTGCGTATCTCGTGCGCCGCTTGCTCGAAAACGGCGCGAACACGTCGTTCGTGAACCGCATCGCCGATGCATCCGTGCCGGTGAGCGAACTGGTCACGAATCCCATCGACGACGCCGCCAAGGTCGTGCCGCTCGGCGCGCCGCACGCGAAGATTCCGTTGCCGCGCGAGTTGTACGGCAACGAGCGCTTCAATTCGATGGGCCTCGATCTGTCGAACGAGCATCGTCTCGCATCGCTTTCGTCGGCGCTGCTGGCTAGCGCCCATCACCCGTGGCGCGCCGCGCCGATGCTTGCCGACAACGACATCGCAGACGGCGCCGCACGCGACGTGCGCAATCCGGCCGATCATCGCGATCTCGTCGGGACCGTTGTGGAAGCAACGAGCGAACACGTGAGCGCCGCGCTCTCGCACGCCGTGGCCGCCGCGCCGATCTGGCAGGCCACGCCCGTCGAAGCGCGCTCAGATTGCCTCGCGCGCGCCGCCGATTTGCTCGAAGCGCAGATGCACACGCTGATGGGCCTGATCGTGCGCGAAGCGGGCAAGTCGCTGCCGAACGCCGTGGCCGAAATTCGCGAAGCGATCGACTTCCTGCGCTACTACTCCACGCAGATCCGCGACGAGTTCTCGAACGACACGCATCGCCCGCTCGGCCCCGTGGTGTGTATCAGCCCGTGGAACTTCCCGCTCGCGATCTTCATGGGCCAGGTGGCCGCCGCGCTCGCAGCCGGCAACACGGTGCTCGCGAAGCCTGCTGAACAAACGCCGCTGATCGCCGCGCAAGCCGTGCGCATCCTGCGCGAAGCCGGCGTGCCGGCGGGCGCGGTGCAACTGCTGCCGGGCAACGGCGAAACCGTGGGCGCGGCGCTCGTCGCCGATCACCGCACGCGTGCCGTGATGTTCACGGGGTCGACGGAAGTTGCGCGCCTCATCAACAAGACGCTTTCCGAGCGCCTCGACTCCGAAGGCCGCCCGATTCCGCTGATCGCCGAAACCGGCGGCCAGAACGCGATGATCGTCGATTCGTCGGCGCTCGCGGAGCAGGTGGTGGCCGACGTGCTGCAAAGCGCGTTCGACTCGGCTGGCCAGCGCTGTTCCGCACTGCGCGTGCTGTGCCTGCAAGACGACGTAGCCGACCGCACGCTCGAAATGCTCACGGGTGCGATGAAAGAACTCGCGGTGGGCAACCCCGACCGTCTCTCGACCGATGTCGGCCCGGTGATCGACGTCGACGCGAAGCGCGGCATCGACACGCACGTGGCCGGCATGCGTGAAAAGGGCCGCAAGGTCCAGCAGATGCCGACGCCCGACACCTGCGCGCAAGGCACGTTCGTTCCGCCCACGCTCATCGAACTGGATAGCCTCGACGAACTCAAGCGCGAAGTGTTCGGCCCGGTGCTGCACGTGGTGCGCTATCGCCGCAGCCAGCTCGACAAGCTGCTCGAGCAGATCCGCGCAACGGGCTATGGCCTCACGCTCGGCATTCACACGCGTATCGACGAAACGATTGCGCACGTGATTGGCCGCGCCCACGTGGGCAACATCTACGTGAACCGCAACGTGATCGGCGCGGTGGTGGGTGTGCAGCCGTTCGGCGGCGAAGGCCTGTCGGGCACGGGTCCGAAGGCGGGTGGCGCGCTGTATCTCTCGCGTCTGCTTGCGAAGCGTCCGGCGGGTTTGCCGAAGTCGCTCGCCGACGTGCTCGTCGTGGATGCGCCGCAAGGCGCCGAAGCCAACAACGGCGCGCCGCAGTCGGCACAGACTGCGCTCACGACGCTGCGCGACTGGCTCATCACCGAGCGCGAGCCCGCACTCGCGGCACGCTGCGACGGCTACCTCGAATACGTGCTCGCAGGCGCCACGGCGGTTCTGCCGGGCCCGACGGGCGAGCGCAACACGTACACGCTTTCGGCGCGCGGCACGGTGCTGTGCGTACCGTCCACGGCAACGGGCGCACGCGCGCAACTCGCTGTTGCGCTGGCAACGGGCAACCGCGCGCTGTTCCAGGGCGCGGCGGGCGAAGCGCTGGTGAATGCGCTCCCGGCAACGCTGAAGGCCCACGTGGCGATCAAGAAGACGGCTGACGCCGACTTCGATGCGGTTCTCTTCGAAGGCGACAGCGACGAACTGCTCGCACTCGTGAAGGAAGTGGCCAAGCGTCCTGGCCCGATCGTCTCGGTGCAAGGCGTGGCAGCGCACGCGCTCGCCAACGGCGATGAAGATTACGCTCTCGAACGACTGCTCGCGGAACGTTCGGTCAGCGTGAATACGGCAGCAGCAGGCGGTAATGCAAATTTGATGACGATCGGTTAAGCACAGGCCATACTGTCGATCGTCTCAAGACAAGGAAGCGGCAAGGCTCATCGAATCCGAAGCCGCTCGTTTGATACCTGGTACCAAGGAGAAGCAATGCAACACACGATGAAGCAGCTGGCAGGCGCAACGCTTGTTGCCGCCCTGTCGCTGGCGGGGACTGCGCACGCACAACAAGCCGAAGACGTGAAGATCGGTTTCGCCGGTCCGATGACCGGCGCGCAGGCGCACTATGGCAAGGACTTCCAGAACGGCATCACGCTCGCGGTCGAAGACATCAACGCCACGAAGCCCGTGATCGGCGGCAAGCCGGTTCACTTCGTGCTGGACTCGGCTGACGATCAGGCTGACCCGCGCACGGGCACGACGGTCGCGCAGAAGCTCGTCGACGACGGCATCAAGGGCATGCTCGGCCACTTCAACTCGGGCACGACGATCCCGGCTTCGCGCATCTACGCGAACGCGGGCATCCCGCAGATCGCCATGGCGACGGCGCCGGAGTACACGCAACAA
Organism: Paraburkholderia flagellata; assembly: GCF_021390645.1. GTDB lineage: Bacteria > Pseudomonadota > Gammaproteobacteria > Burkholderiales > Burkholderiaceae > Paraburkholderia > Paraburkholderia flagellata. The sequence continues at coordinate 3,081,792 of NZ_JAJEJT010000001.1, read as the reverse complement.
GGCTTCAAGACCACGTTCCGCATGATGACCTCGGACACGCAGCAAGGTTCGGTGGCGGGCACGTTCGCGGTGAAGAGCCTCGGCATGAAGAAGATCGTCGTGATCGATGACCGCACGGCCTACGGCCAGGGTCTCGCCGACGAGTTCTCGAAGGCTGCGAAGGCTGCAGGCGGCAACATCATCGACCGCGAGTACACCAACGACAAGGCCGTCGACTTCAAGTCGGTTCTGACGAAGGCGAAGGCGATGAACCCCGATCTCGTCTACTTCGGCGGCGCGGATTCGCAAGCGGCACCGATGGTCAAGCAGATGAAGTCGCTCGGCATCAAGGCGCCGCTGATGGGCGGCGAAATGGTCCACACGCCGACGTTCCTGCAGATCGCAGGTGACGCGGCGAACGGCACGGTGGCCTCGCTCGCCGGCCTGCCGCTCGACCAGATGCCGGGTGGCAAGGACTACGTCGAGAAGTACAAGAAGCGCTTCGGCGAAGACGTGCAGACGTACTCGCCGTACGCCTACGACGGCGCAATGGCGATGTTCGCGGCCATGAAGAAGGCCAACTCGACGGATCCGGCGAAGTACCTGCCGTTCCTCGCGAAGACCAGCATGCCGGCTGTCACGTCGGCGGACCTCGCGTACGACACGCGCGGCGACCTGAAGAACGGCGGCATCACGCTGTACAAGGTTGTCGACGGCAAGTGGACGACGCTGCAAAGCGTGGGCGGCAAGTAAGCACCTGACGCCAGGCTGAAGTAAAAAGCCCCGCAGAATCGAAAGATCTGCGGGGCTTTTGCATATGCGTTCACCTTGAAGGTGAGCTTATTCAGGATTCCTCTTCAGTCACTCTCCGCGCATTTTCTTGCCCGCTTCGCGAATCTGTTCGAGCGTAGCCGCAGGCGTGCTCGCTTCCTTCGTCACGCGGATCTCGATCAGCGCGGGTTTGCCTGCCGTGAGCGCGCGCTCCAGTGCGGGCGCGAATTGCGCCGTGGTCGTGACGACTTCGCCGTGCGCGCCGAACGACTGGGCAAACGCCGCGAAGTCAGGGTTCGTGAGCTGCGTGCCATGCACGCGATCCGGATAGTGGCGCTCCTGGTGCATGCGGATCGTGCCGTAGTGCGAGTTGTTCACGACGATGAACACGACATTCAGCCCGTACTGCATCGCCGTGGCGAGTTCCGATGAGGCCATCATGAAGCAGCCATCGCCCGCGAGCGCGACCACGGTGCGCGAAGGATAGAGCGACTTCGCAGCGATCGCGGCGGGCACGCCGTAGCCCATCGCGCCGCTCGTGGGCGCGAGTTGCGAACGGAAGTGGCGATACGCGAAATGGCGATGCAGCCATGTCGCGTAGTTGCCCGCGCCGTTCGTGACGATCGCGTCGTCGGGCAGGCGTGCGCGCAGTTGCTGCATGATTTCGCCGAGTTGCACGTCGCCCGGCATCGGCAGCGGCTTGCGCCATGCGTGCCACGCCTCGTGCGCTTCAGCGGCGCTGCCGGCCCACGCGGGTTGAGCGGGCGCGGGAAGTTCTGCGAGCAGCGCCGCGATTTCCGCGAGGCCCGAAACGATCGGAAGATCCGCTGCATAGACGCGGCCGAGTTCCTCCGCGCCCTGATGCACGTGAATGAGCGTTTGCTTCGTCTTGGGAATATCGAAGAGCGTGTAGCCGCCCGTCGTGGATTCTCCCAGACGCGGCCCGAGCGCGAGCAGCACGTCGGCTTCGCGAATGCGCTTCGCGAGCGCGGGATTCACGCCGAGACCCACGTCGCCCGCGTAGTTCGGGTGCTCGTTATTCAGCGTGTCCTGGAAGCGGAACGCGAGGCCGACCGGCAATTGCCAGTTCTCGACGAAGCGCTGGAAGTCCGCGCATGCGTGCGTGTTCCAGCCATGTCCGCCCGCGATCACGAACGGCTTCTTCGCACCCGCGAGCAGTTCGCGCACGCGCTCCATCTGCGCAGCGGAAGGCGAGGCCTGCACGCGTTGCGCGGGCGGCGCGATGGGCTGCGCTTCGGCTGCGGGAATCGCGCCGCTCAACATGTCTTCCGGCAGCGCGAGCACGACTGGGCCCGGCCGGCCCGACATCGCGATATGGAACGCGTGGCTCAGATATTCGGGCACGCGGCGCGCGTCGTCGATCTGCGTGACCCACTTGGCCATCTGGCCGAACATGCGTCGATAGTCGATCTCCTGGAACGCCTCGCGGTCCATCTGATCGCGCGCGACCTGGCCGATCAGCAGGATCATCGGTGTGGAGTCCTGGAACGCCGTGTGCACGCCGATCGAGGCGTGCGTGGCGCCCGGCCCGCGCGTGACAAGCGCGATGCCCGGCTTGCCCGTGAGCTTGCCGATCGCTTCCGCCATGTTCGCCGCCGCCGCCTCGTGACGGCACACCACGGTTTCGATCTTCGCGGTTTCGTCGGCCAACGAATCGAGCACCGCGAGATAGCTTTCGCCCGGTACGCAGAACACGCGCTCGACGCCATTGGCGACGAGTGCGTCGACGACGAGGCGAGCCCCGGTCGTGGTGGCTTCGGTGGTGGCGGATGCGTTCGGCTGCTGCATGGCGGTCAAGTCTCCTTCAATCGTTGCGTGATTACGTCTGGATACTTCGGGCAAGGCGACAGCGCTTCAACGAATCAGCACTCGACGATGTTCACCGCGAGGCCGCCGCGCGAGGTCTCCTTGTACTTCGTCTTCATGTCGGCGCCGGTCTCACGCATCGTCTTGATGACGGAGTCGAGCGAGACGTAGTGCGCGCCGTCGCCGCGCAGCGCCATGCGCGCGGCGTTCACGGCCTTCACCGAAGCCATGGCGTTGCGTTCGATGCAGGGAATCTGCACCATGCCGCCGACGGGATCGCAGGTGAGGCCGAGGTTGTGCTCCATGCCGATTTCGGCGGCGTTTTCCACTTGCAGCGGCGTGCCGCCCAGGACGGCTGCGAGCGCGCCCGCAGCCATCGAGCAGGCCACGCCCACTTCGCCCTGGCAGCCCACTTCCGCGCCGGAGATCGACGCGTTGAGCTTGTAGAGAATGCCGATGGCGGCTGCGGTGAGCAGGAAGTCGATCACGCCTTGCTCGTTTGCGCCTGGCGTAAAGCGCACGTAGTAGTGCAGCACGGCGGGGATGATGCCCGCTGCGCCGTTCGTCGGCGCGGTCACCACGCGGCCGCCCGCGGCGTTTTCCTCGTTCACGGCGATCGCGTACAGGTTGATCCAGTCGATCATCGAGAGCGGGTCTTGCAGCGCGCGCTCGGGGTTGCTCGTGAGCGCGCGATACAACTGCGGCGCGCGGCGCTTCACGGCGAAGGGGCCGGGCAGCGTGCCGTCGGCGCCGGGATTGTTGATGCCGCAACCGCGCGAGACGCACGACTGCATCACGTCCCAGATACGCAGGAGACCTGAGCGGATCTGCTCGTCACTGTGCCAGACGCGCTCGTTTTCGAGCATCAGCTGCGCGACGCTCTTGCCCGTCGAAGCGCACAGCGCGAGCATCTGGGCGCCCGTGGTGAACGGATTGGGCAATTGCTGCGCAGCGGCGAGCACCTTCGTGTTCGGCGCGCCGGCCGTGACGACGAAGCCGCCGCCCACCGAGAGATAGGTGCTCTCGCGCAGCGTTTCGCTATTCGCGTCGAGCGCACGCAGCTTCATGCCGTTCGGGTGTTCGGGCAGCGCCTGGCGATAGAACGCCACGTGCTCCTTCGGCACGAAGCCGATCGGATGGCGGCCGAGCAGCGCGAGCTGGCGCGAGGTGCGCACCGCTTCGAGACGCTCGCTGATGGTGTCGGGATCGACGGTGTCGGGCGCGTCGCCCATGAGACCCAGCATGACGCCGCGGTCGGTGCCGTGGCCCTTGCCGGTTGCGCCGAGCGAGCCGTACAGCTCGACTTTCACGGCGGCGGTGCTCGCGAGCAGGCCGTCGCGCTCGAGTCCTTCCGCGAACATGAGCGCCGCGCGCATCGGCCCGACCGTGTGCGAGCTGGAGGGCCCGATGCCGACTTTGAAAAGATCGAAAACGCTCACTGCCATGGGTACTGCTCCTGCTTGTCTGACGTTGGTTTGCGGGGATGCGGCGCGGAAGTAACGTTCCGCGGCATCGTTAGTTCCGTGCCGCCGCCGCAACCCGCGCGCGTTTTACCGCGCCGGCAACGGCAGACAGACGGCGAGCCACGCGGGCGGCGTGGGCGCGAGTTTCAGCGCGACCGGCGCAAAGCGGCCGTCGAGACGCGCTGCCAGGTGAAACAGCTCCGCGGCGTTTTTCGGGTCCCACTGGCCGGTGTAGCCTGGGAGGCCCGCTTCGCGCCGCTGCGCGTCGAACGGTACGTTCGAATGCACGAATTCCTCGTGCGATTTCTGGCCGAGCGCGTAGGGCGTGAGCCAGTCGAGCGCATTGGCGAGCGTAGCGCCGTTGGCCGCGCGCTCGGTCAGCCAGTTGCGGTTGTGGCGTCTCGCGGCGAGCGCGGCGGTTACGAGCGGCTGCAGATCGTAGGTCACGTAGTGCAGCGCGTCGCGCTCGGTGAAGTCGAGCGTCGAGCCGTCGGGCGCGACGTTGTCGCCGAGATGCTCCACGAAGAGCCGCTGCGCCGTCGCGATCATCTTGCGGTTGTCGAGCGTGAACGCGATCATCGCGATCAGTTTGACCCGATGGCTCTGCCAGTTGTTCGCGAAAGTTCCCTTGAGCGGGCGCGGCTGCGCGTCGACCTGCGCGATATAGCCGTTCGCGAAGCTGTTCAGGAACTGCATCGTCGCGTTGCGCGTTTTCACGGGCAGCGCGCTCGCGGTCATGTCGTACGCGAGTATGAGCCCCTCGAAACGCGTTTCGTCGATGGGATTGAAGCTCGGCTTGTACGTGGTGACCCACGCGAGCAGAAAGCGGTCCACGAGTCTCAGGAAGCGTTCGTCGCTCGTTGCGCGCCACGCGAGCGCGGCGTTGCGCATGAGATCGAGTTCCTTCGCGGCCTCGACGCTCTGATCGTAGATGCCCTCGTGCGGCAGCGTGCCCTCGGTGTGCAGGCGCGGCAGCGGACGCGGCGTGTCGTTCACATGCGTCAGCACGTCGGCCACGAGCGCCTTCACACCCGGGTCGGAGTTGGTGCGCTCGCTCGATTGCAGCGCGGGTGCCGCGCAAAAGTTCATGGCCGCCTGGGCCGTGCCAGCGAATGTGCCGGTGAACGACGCGCAGGCGAGCGCCAGCGCGGCGGCAAGGCGCGGCGGGCGGTTTTGCAACATGCCCCGCGCGTGCCGGGTCTGCCGGGCCGAATTCCGCGTTGCGGTATGCGGCAAATTCCGCAGTGAGTCCCGCAGTAGATCCGTTCCCACCTTCCGCGCCATGCGCGACTCCCTGATTCAAGGCTGACAGGTGTGTGATGTTAGCGGTTTGCGGCGGCAAATGTGAGAGGGATGACTGCCGCTGCGTGAGCCGGAGATCACGCAGCGGCCCGGACGAGGCTTATTCGCCTGCCGTTTCATCGGCATATTCTCCGATCGGCACGCACGAGCAGAACAGATTGCGGTCGCCATACGCGTTGTCGGCGCGGCCAACCGGCGGCCAGTACTTGCGCGCGACGAGCGACGCGACCGGGTACGCGGCCTGCTCGCGCGAGTAGGCGTGTTTCCAGTCGTCGTCGACCACAACGGCGGCCGTGTGCGGCGCGTGGCGCAGCGGGTTGTCTTCCTTGTCCGCGCGGCCATCTTCCACGGCGCGGATTTCTTCACGGATTGCAACCATCGCGTCGATGAAGCGGTCCAGTTCTTCCTTCGACTCCGACTCGGTCGGCTCGACCATCAGCGTGCCCGGCACCGGGAAGCTCATGGTCGGGGCGTGGAAGCCGTAGTCCATCAGGCGCTTGGCCACGTCGTCCACGCTGATGCCGCTCGCGTCCTTGATGGGGCGCAGGTCGAGAATGCACTCGTGCGCGACGAGCCCGCCCGGGCCGCTGTAGAGCACCGGGAAGTGCGGCGCGAGCTTGTTTGCCACATAGTTCGCGTTGAGGATCGCGTTTTCGGTCGCGGCGGTCAGGTTGGCGGCGCCCATCATGGCGATGTACATCCACGAGATCGGCAGGATCGAGGCCGAGCCGTAAGGCGCTGCGCTCACTGCGCCGATACCGTGATCGTCGCGCTTGTAGCCCGACGAAAGCTGGTTCGGCAGGAATTGCGCGAGGTGCGCGCCGACCGCCACCGGACCGACACCCGGGCCGCCGCCGCCGTGCGGAATGCAGAAGGTCTTGTGCAGGTTCAGGTGCGAGACGTCACCGCCGAACTGGCCGGGCGCCGCGAGACCGACCATCGCGTTCATGTTCGCGCCATCCACGTACACCTGGCCGCCCGCTGTGTGCACGATTTCGCAGACTTCGCGCACGTTCTCTTCGAACACGCCGTGCGTCGAGGGGTACGTGATCATGATTGCCGCGAGCTTGGCGGCGTGCTGTTCGGCCTTGGCCTCGAGGTCAGCGAGATCGATGTTGCCTTGCGCGTCGCAGGCGACCACGACCACCTGCATACCGGCCATCTGCGCCGATGCGGGGTTCGTGCCGTGCGCCGAAGCGGGAATCAGGCAGACGTTGCGATGCGCTTCGCCGCGCGAGGCGTGGTACGCCTGGATGATGAGCAGGCCCGCGTACTCGCCCTGCGAGCCCGCGTTCGGCTGCAGCGAGACGGCGGCGTAGCCCGTCGCGGCCACGAGCATCTGTTCGAGCTGATCGACCATCTCGCGATAGCCCACGGTTTGCTCAGCCGGCGCGAACGGGTGGATGCGGCCGAACTCGGGCCACGTGACCGGCAGCATTTCCGAGGTCGCGTTGAGCTTCATCGTGCACGAGCCGAGCGGGATCATCGAGCGGTCGAGCGCGAGGTCCTTGTCGGAGAGGCTGCGCAGGTAGCGCAGCATTTCCGTTTCCGAATGGTGACGGTTGAACACCGGGTGCGTGAGGTAGGCGCTTTCGCGCGCCAGCGCGGCCGGGAACGTCAAAGCGGCGTTTTGCGTGAGTTCAGCGTCGAGCTTGTCGAGCGAAGGCGTTTCGCCAGCGAACGCGGCTTGCGCGAACACGGCGAGCAGGTCGGCGAGGTCGGCGCGCGAGGTCGTTTCGTCGACGGACACGCCCACACGCGTCTCGCTCACGTGGCGCAGGTTCATGCCACGCGCGAGCGCCGCGTCGTGCAGCGCCTGGGTGCGCGGGCCGACTTCGAACGTGAGCGTGTCGAAGAACGCTTCGTTGACGAGCGTATAGCCCAGTTGCTTCGCGCCCGCGGCGAGGATCGCGGCGACGCGGTTCACGCGCTGCGCGATGCGCTTCAAGCCTTGCGGGCCATGGTAGACGGCGTACATGCTCGCCATGATCGCGAGCAGGGCTTGCGCCGTGCAGACGTTCGAGGTGGCCTTCTCGCGGCGGATGTGCTGTTCGCGCGTTTGCAGCGCGAGGCGCAGCGCCGGGTTGCCCTGTGCGTCGACGGTCACGCCGACGAGGCGGCCCGGCATCTGGCGCTTGAATTCGTCCTTCACCGCGAGGTACGCGGCGTGCGGGCCGCCGAAGCCCATCGGCACGCCGAAGCGCTGCGAGTTGCCCACGGCCACGTCCGCGCCCCATTCACCCGGGGGCGTGAGCATGGTGAGCGCGAGCAGGTCGGCGGCGGCGATCACCGCGCCGCCGGCAGCGTGCACGGCTTGCGCGAGCGCACGGTAGTCGCGCACGTCGCCGTTCACGCCAGGATATTGGAGCAGCACGCCGAAGGCGCCTGCATTTGCCGCTTCAGCGGCCGGACCGACTTTCACCTCGATGCCGATCGGCTTCGCGCGCGTCTTCACGACTTCGATGGTCTGCGCGAGCACGTCGTCGGCGACGAAGAACACGTTCGACTTCGACTTGCCCACGCGCTGCACGAGCGTCATGGCTTCGGCGGCGGCGGTGGCCTCGTCGAGGAGCGACGCGTTCGAGATCGCGAGGCCCGTCAAGTCGGTGATCATCTGCTGGAAGTTCAGCAGAGCTTCGAGGCGGCCCTGCGAGATCTCCGGCTGGTACGGCGTGTACGCGGTGTACCACGCCGGGTTTTCGAGCACGTTGCGCAGGATGACGGCCGGCGTGTGCGTGTCGTAGTAGCCCTGCCCGATATACGAGCGGAACACCTGGTTCTTGTCCGCGAGCGCGCGCAGGGCGGCGAGCGCCTCGGCTTCCGAGCGCGGCTGCGAGAACGGCCCGAGCGGCAGCGTCTCGTTGCGGCGGATCTTCGCCGGAATCACCGCATCGATCAGCGCCGCGCGCGAGGCGAAGCCGAGCGCGTCGAGCATCGCCTGCTGGTCGGCCGTGTCAGGGCCGATGTGGCGGGCGGCGAAAGCGTCGTGCGCTTCGAGCGCAGCAAGCGAGAGCGGGGAGTTCATCAGACGATCCGGGTGTTCGAGCTTCATGGGAGTTCCGGTTTTTTACTGCCGGCGCGGGCGGCGCTGTGAGCGCGCCGCCCGCGCCGTGACGGTTAAGGCGAGGTTGCGATTTAAGCGCCGATAGCCTTTTCGTAGGCGGCGGCGTCGATCAGCGAGTCGAGATTGGCGTCGGCGGCGGGCTTGATCTTGAAGAGCCACGACTCGTACGGCGCGCCGTTCACCTGGTCGGGCGTGTCGACGAGCGACGTGTTCGCTTCGATGATCTCGCCTGCGACCGGCGCGTAGATGTCCGAGGCGGCCTTGACCGACTCGATCACGGCAACGGCGTCGCCAGCGGTGACCGCGCGGCCGGCTTCCGGCAGCTCGAGGAAGACGATGTCACCGAGCGCTTCCTGCGCGTGGTCGGTGATGCCGATGGTCAGCGTGCCGTCGGCTTCGGTGCGGATCCACTCGTGCGATTCGGTGTATTTCAGATCGGCCGGGATGCTCATGGTTGCTCCAGTGCGTGGTTCGGTTTTTGTTGCTTGAAAGGGGGAGGGCGTGCGCTGCGGCAGGATCCTCGCGGATCAGGCGGCGAGCACCTTGCCGTTGCGCACGAACGGCAGTTTTACCACGCTTGCGGGAAGGGCTTTGTCACGGATCTGCACCTGCACGACATCGCCCGGCTGCACGCCCTGCGGCACGCGCGCGAAGGCGATGGATTCCTGCATGCTCGGCGAGAACGTACCGCTCGTGATCTCGCCCTCGCCATGCGGCGTGAGCACTTTCTGGTGCGCGCGCAGCACGCCGCCGGCCTTGCCGTTTTCCTTCTGCAGGATCAGGCCGACGAAGGCCGAACGCGAGCCGTTCGCTTCCAGCGCCGGACGGCCGACGAAGTCGCGCGGCTCCTTCATGTCGACGGTCCAGGCGAGGCCGGCGTCGAGCGGCGAGACGCCGTCGTCCATGTCCTGGCCGTAGAGGTTCATGCCCGCTTCGAGGCGCAGCGTGTCACGCGCGCCCAGGCCGCAGGGCTTCACGCCCTGGCGCTGGAGGGCGTCCCAGAACTCGCACACGGCGGCTGCGGACAACACGATTTCGAAACCGTCTTCGCCGGTGTAACCGGTGCGCGCGATCATCAGCTCGCCGAACGGCGTGGCTTCGATCTTCGCGGCGTTGAAGGGTTTGAGAACTTCAGTGGCGCTGCGCGACGAGGGCGCGACCTGCCAGACCTTTTCGCGTGCGTTCGGGCCCTGCACGGCAACGATCGCGAGATCGCGGCGCGGAGTAATGGTGAGGCCGAAGCCGCCTTCGGCGTTGAGCTTCTCGAACCAGGCGATGTCTTTTTCGGCGGTGCCCGCGTTGACGACGGTGCGGAACTGGTCGTCGGCGAAGAAGTAGACGATCAGGTCGTCGATCACGCCGCCTTCGGGGTTGAGCATGCAGGAATACAGCGCCTTACCCGGCGTAGTGAGCTTGGCGACGTTGTTGGCGAGCGCGCGGGCGAAGAACTCGCGCGCTTTCGGGCCCGAAAAGTCGACTACGCACATGTGCGAGACGTCGAACATGCCGGCGTCGGTGCGGACGGCGCGATGCTCGTCGATCTGCGAGCCGTAGTTGACGGGCATGTCCCAACCGCCGAAGTCGACCATGCGGGCATTCAGCGCGCGGTGCGTGTCGTTCAGCGGGGTGCGTTTGAGTTCGGTCATGGGGCCTCAGGCGGTCGCGAAAATTCGCGCGAAAACGAAAAAGGCCATGCAGGAAGCGCCGCAGGCACGATGCCCGTGGTCGGTTCTTGCATGGCCCCTCTGTCCTCGGTACCTGAGAGATTGCGCCTTTGATGTGGCGCGCGCCCCTTCGGTGGGCAGCCTGAACGCGTGGCGGTTACTTTCCGCCGCCGCTCGTTCTACTGCCGCTCTCCAGAGTTTCGGACTGATCAGCTGCTTCGCGTTGCCTCGCGCAAAAAGCGCGAATGCGGCGAAACAGCGGTCCGGCGCGCACGGTCCTTTTGCCTGAGAGTTTGTGGGTTGCCCCTTCGGCGGCGCCGGTTGCACTAGCGAAAGCAAACTAGGGCAAACGGCGCGCTCTCCCGGCGCGCGCAGCGATTGTGCGCGACGCCTCGGGGCTATGTCAATGCGGAAAAATTCTGCGTGCGGCGCAGGGAAACGGCCGTGAGGCTTGCTGATATTGGCTTACGCGCAGCGGCGGCGCGCGTTGTCCGGCGCAGGCGAAAAAACGGGGGCGGTTCGGATATGAGCCGCGGGAGGTGCACGGACTGCGAGTGCGGTCCGTGCACGCGTGGCAAATGCGCGTTGCGCTTACTCGCCGATGGCGTGAGCGGCCGTGTCGAGTTCCTGGTTCAGCACGCGCTGCTCGTCGGGCGAAATGCCGCCGCCGTGCTGCGCCGCCATGTCGTGCGCTTCGCCGCGGATCGTGTCGAGGCGGTGATGGAGCGCGTTGCCCTGCGGCGGCGGGTAGTAGCCCTGATTCACGCGCATGTCGATGCGGTGGCCCAGGTTGTCGATCCGGCCATCGACCTGATGCAGACGATCGACGGCGACTTCGTGGGGGTTCGGGCCGGGCGGCGGAGCGGGGCGCGGCGCTGGCTGGTTGACCACGCACGCGGCGAGGGTCGAGACGAGCGCGCCAGCGGCGATAAAACGCAGAGCGTGGGTGTAGCGGGTCATTCAGACTCTCCTTTGTCTTGTCGTTGCTGCTTTTTTGTCCTGCATGTCCACAAACGTCTGGCTATTGCCGCGTGATGACCCGACAGCGGCAAGCAGATGTAACCGTTTGTATGGACCTTTCAGCGGCGTCGGCGCAATGCAAGGTCGACGCCGTAACCGAAAGCGATCAGGACTGGCGCACGAACGCCAGCGTGCGGCCTTCCTCCGCGCTTTGCATGGCGAGTTCGATCAGTGTCATGACGTCGATGGCGTCCTGCGGACTCACCGGGAAGGGCTTGCCTTCGCGGATCGCCGCGGCAAGCGCGCGGTACAGATCGGCGTAATTGCCGGCTGCGTTGGGCACTTCGATATCGGCTTCCTGGCCGTCATCGCGCAGCACGTGCAGGCGGCCGGCCTCGTTGCCCGCGCCGAAACCGGGCTGGCCTGGGCGCAGGCCGTCCTTGAGCTGATCTTCCTGGGTGTCGAGCCCGTTCTTCAGATAGCTGCCACGCGTGCCGTGAATCGCGAACCGCGGTGCGTACGCGGCGAGCGCGCTGGCGTGCAGCACGGCGTCGTGGGTCGGATAGCGCAGCACGAGGTGCGCATAGTCCGGCGCACTCGCATTTTCGCGGCGCGTGTGGACGAACGCCGTGATCGACTCGGGGGCGCCGAAGAGCGCGAGCGCCTGGTCGATCAGATGCGGGCCGAGATCGTAGAGCAGGCCGCCGCCGCGCGTGGCGTCTTCGCGCCAGCGCTGCTTCACTTGCGGGCGGAAGCGGTCGAAATGCGATTCGTAGTGCGTGACACGGCCGAGTTCACCGCCTGCGATCAGCTCGCGCACGGTGAGGAAATCGCCGTCCCAGCGGCGGTTGTGGAACGGCGCAAACACGAGGCCGCGCTGCTTCGCGATGGACGCGAGCGTGCGCGCTTCCTCGGAAGTGAGCGTGACGGGCTTGTCGACGAGCACGTGCTTGCCGCGCTCGAGCGTGCGGCGCGCGAGGTCGTAGTGCGTGTCGTTGGGCGTGGCGATCACGACGCATTCGATGGCGTCGATCGAGAGCAGCGCGTCGAGGTCGGCCACGATCGCCGCGTGGGGATAGTCGGCCTGGGCGCGCTCGCCCTGGCTCGTTGCGATGGCCGCGAGCTGCGCGGCGCCGCTATGCGCGATCACGGGGGCATGGAAGGTCTGGCCGGCGAAGCCATAGCCCATCAGGCCGATTTGCAGCGGTGCAGTCATTTGGCGCTTCCTTTTTCCAGCGAGTGCGGGTGGCGGGAGCCCGTTATTGTGGCACGGCGCGCAGAACGTGCGAAACGCGGCGAGGGACGGATGAGCGCCGAAGAAGGGAAGCAGGAGAAGCAACATCGGGGGCGGCATCGGCGGACCGCTGCGCCGTGTTAACATCGCACCTCCCGCGTGAGAGGCCGCTGCGACGTTCGCACGCTTCGCGCCGTGCGGTGCGCCGCGCTTCGGCGGTTATTGCCCGAAGCCGCGGCGTCACGAATTCCCGCATCCCAGCCGTACCACCCGTTTTTCCAATCCAGCAACGATGTCCGCAGGCCTCAATTCCGCCCAGAACGAAGCGGTGCGCTACCTCGACGGTCCCTGTCTCGTGCTCGCCGGCGCGGGCAGCGGCAAGACGCGTGTCATCACGCAGAAGATCGCGCACCTCATCGAAGCGAAAGGCTTCGAGCCGCGCCATATCGCCGCCGTCACCTTCACCAACAAGGCCGCCGCCGAAATGCGCGAGCGTGTGGGCAAGCTGCTCGAAGGCAAGACGCTCACCACGCCCGGCAAGGAAGGCCGCAAGGTGCCGACCAACCAGTTGACGGTCTGCACGTTCCACTCTCTGGGCGTGCAGATCCTGCGCCAGGAAGCCGAGCATCTCGGGCTCAAGCCCCAGTTCTCGATCATGGATGCCGACGACTGCTTCGCCATGATCCAGGAGCAGGTGGGCTCGACGGACAAAGGCTTCATCCGCAAGATCCAGTCGATCGTCTCGCTCTGGAAGAACGGTCTCGTGATGCCCGAACAGGCGCTTGCCACGGCCTCGAACGAGGACGAGCACCAGGCCGCCATCGTGTACCGCAACTACATGGCGACGTTGCATGCCTATCAGGCTGTCGACTTCGACGACCTGATCCGCCTGCCTGCCGAACTGTTCGCGAAGAACGAACAGGTGCGCGACCGCTGGCAGAACAAGCTGCGCTATTTGCTCGTCGACGAGTATCAGGACACCAACGCCTGCCAGTACGAGCTGCTGAAACTGCTGGCGGGCCCGCGCGCGGCGTTTACGGCCGTGGGCGACGACGATCAGGCGATTTACGGCTGGCGCGGCGCGACGCTCGAAAACCTCGCGCAGCTCGGCAAGGACTTCCCGAAGCTGCACGTCATCAAGCTCGAGCAGAACTATCGCTCGACGGTGCGCATTCTCACGGCGGCGAACAACGTCATTGCGAACAATCCGAAGCTCTTCGAGAAGAAGCTTTGGTCCGAGCACGGCATGGGCGACACCATCACCGTCACGCCCTGCAATGACGAGGAGCACGAGGCCGAGTCGGTCGTGTTCCGGCTTTCGGCGCACAAGTTCGAGCGGCGCGCGCAGTTTCGCGACTACGCCATTCTTTATCGCGGCAACTTTCAGGCGCGCATCTTCGAACAGGTGCTGCGCCGCGAACGCATTCCCTACGTGCTCTCGGGCGGCCAGTCGTTCTTCGACAAGGCCGAGATCAAGGACATCTGCGCTTACCTGCGCCTGATCGCCAATCACGATGACGATCCCGCCTTCATCCGCGCGATCACCACGCCGCGCCGCGGCGTGGGCAACACCACGCTCGAAGCGCTCGGCTCGTTCGCGGGGCAGGCGAAGGTGTCGTTGTTCGAGGCCGTGTACATGGGCGGCATCGAGGCGCGGCTTTCGGCGCGCCAGGTTGAGCCGATGCGTGTGTTCTGCGACTTCTTGCAGCGGCTCGCCGAGCGCGCGCAGAAGGATCCGGCTACGGTCGTGCTCGACGACCTCATGGACGCGATCCACTACGAGGCGTATCTGTACGACGCCTTCGACGAGCGCCAGGCGCAGTCGAAGTGGCAGAACGTGCTCGAATTCCTGGAGTGGCTCAAGCGCAAGGGTACGAAGCCCGAGCAGGAGATCGGCGAAGACAGCGAGGCGACCGGCTATGACAACGCCGACGGTCTCGCCGACACCGGCAAGAACCTCATGGGCCTGATCCAGACCGTCGCGTTGATGTCGATGCTCGAAGGCAAGGAAGAGGACCCGGACGCGGTGCGCCTTTCGACCGTGCATGCGTCGAAGGGGCTGGAGTATCCGCACGTGTTCCTCGTGGGCGTGGAAGAGGGGATCATGCCGCACCGCGGCGGCTCGGAAGAAGACGTGATCGACGAAGGGCGCATCGAGGAAGAGCGCCGCCTCATGTACGTGGCGATCACGCGAGCGCAGCGCAGCCTGCATCTGAACTGGTGCAAGAAGCGCAAGCGTGCGCGAGAGACGGTGGTGTGCGAGGCGTCGCGCTTCATTCCGGAAATGGGCCTCGACGACGCGCCGCCGCCAACCGCCGAGGAAGCGCCGATGACACCGAAGGACCGCTTGGCGAGTTTGAAGGCGTTGTTGCAGAAGGGGTGAGCTCGGCTGTCCTCTGACCGAAAAGGCGAAGGGCCGCATCGATGATCGACGCGGCCCTTCGTGTTTCTGCCCGATGCGCGCGTGAGTCGCTTACTTCGCCGCGCTGACCATGTAATCGACAGCGGCCTTCACGTCGGCGTCCGGCGCGGTCGAGCCACCCTTGGGCGGCATCTGGCCCTTGCCATGCAGCGCGTAGTTGTAGACGGTGTCCATCGGTTCCTTGAGACGCGGCGCCCAGTCGGCCTTGTTGCCGAACTTCGGCGCGCCCAGCACGCCTGCTGCGTGACACGCCTGGCAGACCTGTTGATAGAGCGCCTTGCCCGCCTGCGAGGCGTCGGCGCTCTCCGAGCCGCCGCCTGCCGCGGGCGCAGACGACGCCTGCGGAATGGCCGCGATCGCCGCCGCGGCAGCTTGCGCCTGGGCGGCGTTAGCATCGGCGCCGGGTGCCCCCGGGGCGGGTGCAGCGGCAGCCGCGCCCGAAGCTGCATTGGCTGCATTCGCCGCGCCCGGCGCGGGCTTGGGCGGATCCTGGAAGTTCGCTCCGGCGTGGTTCGCCATATAGGCGACGGCCAGACCGATTTCGTAGTCGCTGTAGTCGTCGGGGCTCGTTCCGCCGCGCGGGGGCATCGCGCCCTTGCCCGAGAGCGCCGTTTTCCACAGCGTGTCGAAGCCCTGCGCGATGCGCGGCGCCCAGTCGCCCGAGTTGCCGAACTTCGGCGCGCCGGCTGCGCCCGACGTGTGACATGCGGAGCAGACCGCCTGGAAGACCTGCTCGCCTGTCTTATAGACACGCGGCGCGTTGGCGTCGCGCACGTTGACCTGCGCGACCGGCGCGATGCGTGCGGCGACCTGCTGGGTGGAGAGCTCGTCGGTGCCCGCGCCGGTGCGCGTCGTGTTGTCGACGTAATAGGCGAGCAGAATGATGATGACGATGGGGACGGCAAACCCGGCGATGACAGCGGCGATCAGCTGGCCGGGCGTTTTGATCGGGGCTCCGTGGGGTGCTTCGCTCATGCTTGTCTCGACTCCCGTTGGTTTTATGGTGAGCGGTACAGCAGGACGGCAATGGCCATGCGGCGGATCAAACACCGACGATTATAGACGGAAGGTTTTCCGGCTGGTGGGCGTGTGCGGACGTAGTTCAGCGGGCGTTTACCCGGAGCGGGAGGGCTGGCGGTTGCAGGTGGCACGCCGCGCCGTAATATGACCCCGAATAACCGGCGGGCAGGCCGCGCGGTGGACGGTTTAACCGAAACCGGTTATTCTCTCGGTCTCCCTTCGGTGCTGCTTTCCCCGAGTTCTTCGGTCAGATGGTGGTGCCAGCAAGTCAACGCGCCCGTAGCTCAATGGATAGAGTACTGCCCTCCGAAGGCAGGGGTTGCTGGTTCGATCCCAGCCGGGCGCGCCAAGTAGTTCTGGCTTCGGCAAAGTTGCGAGTCCTTTGAGTCCTGCAGCAGGACGCCTATAGGACTCGACAAACAGGCGTCATCCCCGGTCATATTTCCACGAAAGGCGTCACGCTACTGCTAAGGCTATTCGCGAACTGAACGTCATATTTGCAGTCATCAATCGCATCCGGACTGACTACAGCCCCGGGGACAGCAGACTGCCGGATTACGCGCTCAAAAGCTCCCGCCACGCGGACGCCGCGACTGGAAGTGAGGAATTAAAGCGCTCTCGAAGGCTGCGAACGTTCGAGGAATCAACACCCTGATCCAGCGATCATTTTCGCGAGTGAAACCGGGCACGCGATCGAACTCATCAACCCAACTGGGGATAATGCTGGTCTCAGCCGCGCGGCGACGTTTCTGCCCGTGACGAGGAAGGGGGCACCCGCGCACTACGCCAGACTGCGCACCTCCCCGGCCACCACCGAGACGCCGCGACCCTGTTCGCCGGCGTGGGAAGCCTCGATCGCCGTGCTCAACGCCAGATGTTCGCCTGGAACGCGATGCCTTCGAACGTACTCCTGATTTCGCCCACTTCACCAAGGTGGGCTCGACCATGCGCATGACGATGCAGTGTCGCCAGCAGCGCATCCGAAGAATTGCACGTCTAAGAGCAGTCTGTTCGGTCGATTGACGGGGGGGGACAGCCGTTAGCCTTTAGCTTCGCAAAAAGGCTTGGTGGGTTCGTCAAAATGAATACGTTGAATGTGTGCATCGGGCACGTACCGTTTCCGGCCGAGCACTCGCATTTCGTCGATCTACTGATTTCGCCGAATGCAGTGCCGGGCAACATCCGGAGAAAGGCAATTGTGCCTGATGATCTGTACGGCGAGCACGGGCATGCGTTGTCGGAATACGCGCAGCTTTTCTGGCTGTATCGCAACGTCGATGCAATCGCGTCAGGATACGAGTATCTGAATATCTTTCAGTACCGCCGATTCATTTCGCCCACGCCGGTGAATGCTCCGAAAGCAGCCAATCTGCCGTGGGCAACGGTGGTTCACGAATCGGAACTCGGCAAATACGCATACTGCTTCGACCGTCAACGTACGAACAGTTGTTTCAATACGCCGATCACCCTCGGTGCGGCAGGCGTCATTGCCCAATACCACGGCGCGCATGTACTCGAGGATTTCCTGAGTTTCACGCAGTACATGATGGGGGAGAAGCTGTTCGATTCGTCGGACGCGCTGAAATTCATCTGCCAGCAGCACTTCGTACCGTCCTGCAGCATCGGTCTCTACCACGTCGACTTGTTCCGCTCGATCTTCGCGGTGCTTGAGCGCGCGTCGGAGTTTATGAACTCGCCGCGCTTCGTTGCGCGCGACGGTTATCAACGCCGCTCGGTCGGCTTTCTGCTCGAGCGACTGCACAGCTATCTAATCGTCGAACACTTCAGGAACGCCGGTGTGTTCGGCCACAACATGTTGATCTCGGATTCCGCGGTCGCCACGCATACGGCAGATCGCGTGCAGTGACCCCGTTCCGTCCGTTTCCCACCGAAATCGCTTCGCTTCGGAGCCATCCATGAATTCATATCGCGCCATACCCGGTTGCCGCGTGAGCGGCAGCAGCCATCAGATCCCAGTGCTCAATCTCGGCCACCAGGCACTTACTGGCGTTTTTCCGAAATCGGCTGACGAACCGGTTACGCAGGGCCCACTGGAACTCGTGTGGTCGCCGGGCAGCGGGTTGCTGCAGCTTGCACATTCGTACGAGCCGTCGGAGATGTACGGCGACAATTACGGCTATCGATCGGGGCTGAACCAGTCGATGGTCGATCATCTGACCGACAAGATCGCGTACCTCGAACGCCTGAAGCCACTCTCGGCCGGCGACGTGGTGCTCGACATCGGCAGCAACGACTGCACGACGTTGAGGGCTTACCGCACCACCGGTCTGCGCCGGATCGGCATCGATCCGACCGGAAAGAAATTCCGCGAGTACTATCCGGAAGACGTGCGCCTTGTCCCTGACTTTTTCTCTGCTGACGCTTACCGTTCGGTAGAAGGGCGCCCGGCGAAGATTGTCACCTCTATCGCGATGTTCTACGACCTTGAAGCACCGATCGAATTCGCGAAACAGATCGAGTCGATTCTCGCCGATGACGGTGTTTGGCACTTCGAGCAAAGCTACATGCCGTCGATGCTGCGTCTAAATTCGTACGACACGATTTGCCACGAGCACCTTGAGTACTATTCGCTCGCCGTGGTGAAGACCATTCTGGAAGCGGCCGGACTCAAGCTGGTGGACGTCGTGATGAATGCCGTCAACGGGGGCAGTTTCGCAGTGACGGCCGCGAAGGTCAGCGATCGCTCGATCAAGGTGAATCAGCCGGTGATCGACTGGCTGCTCGAGCAGGAAGACCGGATGGGTCTGAATACGCCGCGTCCCTATCGCGAATTCGAGGAACGCGTGTTCCGTCATCGAGACGATTTGACGCGACTGATCCGTGCGCTGAATGCGGACGGTAAGAAGGTTCTCGGTTACGGTGCTTCGACGAAAGGCAACGTCGTGCTGCAGTTCTGCGGATTCACGACAGCGGACATTCCGGCCATCGCCGAAGTGAACGAGGAAAAATTCGGTCGCGTGACGCCGGGCACGCATATCCCCATCATCTCCGAAGCCAAGGCGCGTGCGATGAAGCCGGACTACTTCCTCGTCCTGCCGTGGCACTTCAAGAACGGCATCCTGCGTCGTGAAAGCGAGTATCTGAAGAGCGGCGGCCGGCTGATTTTCCCGTTCCCGGAAATCGAAATCGTCTAAGGCAGGAATTGCATGCAAGGCGCCATCTCTATGGATATTCAGTCATTGCGGCGTGCGTGGTCGTGGCAGCAGCAGATGCAGCAGCACCTGCGCTTTCCGTTCGCGGGTGCTGGTACGCTCAATCGCAACGCTTCGCAGGCATGGCAGGACATCTTCGTGCTGTCGATGCTGGATGGCCGCACGAACGGCCGCTATCTGGAAGTCGGCGCGAATTATCCGCTTTCGAACAACAACACCGCGCTGCTCGGCCTCCTGTACAACTGGCAAGGCGTATCGATCGAGTTCGATCCGACGTTTTTCGGCAGCTGGCTCAAGGACCGGGCCGACCATACGCTCGTGCTCGCAGACGCGCTCGCACTCGATTACGCGAAGGCGTTGCCCGCATGGTTCGGTGAAGACACGCAACGAATCGATTACCTGCAACTCGACATTGATCCGAGCCACAACACGCTGCAAGTGCTGAAAAAGCTGCCACTGGAACGCTACCGCTTTTCAGTGATCACATTCGAGACCGATGCGTATTCGGGCGACTTTCGTGCTCGTAGCGAGAGCCGCGAGATTCTGCATCGCCACGGCTATGAGCTCGTAGCGCGAGACGTGTCTGTGCTGTTCCCGCCCGTCTCGCCGGATCCAATTCCGTTCGAAGACTGGTGGGTCGATCCGCAGGTTGTCTCGCGTGAAAAAATTCGTGCGCTGCAGGCGATCGACACATCACCTCTGCTACCGCAGGACGTTCTGTTCGCTGTCACCTGAGTTTCTTGGGACGAGGCATCGCCTGCTCCAGGACTGGTGCCTGGTGCAGATCCGCGTCGAGTGCTATCCCGTGAGCAGGCTATTGAAGTTCGAGAGGGTGTAAACAGGCTCCGCGGACGGTGCGACAGGTCGGTCGCGTTCATGACGTGGCTGCTGCCAACCGCCACATGTTGTGCTGCAGATTGGCCGCTACGCCCTCGCGAAATAGTAGCAACCAGCTCTTGCCACAAGCCGCTCCGATCAAGGCGTGCCGGGCGAGCTGGTGTTCGACGATTGCCGCAACATCTTCGAGGCACGCGCACAGTTGTGCTTGCGGCCTGCTCCTTCCGATAGTGCCGGTCATGCACGGCCAGTTCCAGATGCACTGCTACATCCACGAGGATGGTGTTCAGGTCCTCGACCAGACGCACGTCGCCGCCTGACAACCTGAAAATCGGCGAGCCCCACTCAACAGCTGCAGAGTTGCGGCAGCCAAGCGGATTCCGCTTGACTGTCGCCGTACGTGCACTAGCGCCGGGTCCAGATGAGATCGAACGCTGTGCCGCGACTTCTCGACGTAGCCTGAATCGTTTGCCCGCGGGCGACGCCGGAGCGTCGCTTCGCTGTTAGGCCAGTGGCTTCAATCGCCGTATTTGCGCAGATATTGTTCGTAGCCTTCGCGCCAGCTCGGCGAGCCAAACGCGCCACCGCTTTCGTGCACGACCGAAATCGGCCAGGTTCCCATGCGCAGGCCCTTGAGTTCTGCCTGGCGGCAGAAGTCCACATCGTAGAAGTGGAACTTGAACTGCTCGTCGAAACGCAGGCCGCTCTTCACAAGCGTATCGCTATCCGCAATCAGCAGAAGGCCGTCGAGGAGCTTGCACTCCTGTCCGGAGGGCCCGAAGGTCGACGCGATGTTGCACGGAAACCCTGTGCCATGCCCAACGGTTCCGCTCAGATACTGGCGTTCGTCCCACTGCAGATCCGCCGTAGCGAAGGCCCATGCAGGCTGGCGCGGCACACGGCGCAGGTTGCCGGCGAGACCCGCCACCTCGAAACGGGCGAGGGATTCGCGGATGCGTTCGGTCCAGAAGAAGTCGTTGAGCCAGACGTCGTCGTGAACGAATACGAGTATGGCCGGACGCTGCTTCGCCTCTTCGATCGCCGCGTTGTAGATGCTGGACAATCCGCGCGTGTTGTTGTCGAACAGTTGGAGTTCGACGTTGGGCAGGTGTGCGTAGAGCTTCAGCGAGCGGCCAAGCGCCGTTTCATTCGAAAACTGCTCACGGGTGCGACGGGTACCGCAGACGATGCGGATGGGTTTCGTCGCTGCTGGGATGTCGGTCACCGCGTCGATCGATGTGATCGATCCGGCGGTTGGCGCAATGCCCGGTTGCTGCTCGCGTGCCGTGTCGGCAACTGGTTCTGCCGATGCATCTTGCGGCTGCGCGAGGACCTCGAAATGCTCAGGCGCGAGCCCATCACACCAGCGTTGCCACATTGTGCGCAGCGCACGCGATACGGCGTTGGCGATCGTGCTTGCGCTGATGATCGGCGACTGCTCGCAGTGCTGGCGAAGCTCCCGGCGTACCGTCGCAAGCGCGTCGAGGTCGCCCGCCAGCGCGACGCACTTGCTCACATAGTCGTCCTTGTCGCGCGCGACGAACGCGTCGTCGAGCCCGAGGTGCGAGAGCCATCCCGTGCTGCCACGGCTCGCCATCGAAACGCCAGGCAGGGTCATGGTGGGAACGCCCATCCACAGGGCGTGCATGGTCGTGGTCGAGCCGGCGAACGGGAACGCGTCGAGACAGACATCGACCTGTTGGTGTTGTCGCAGATACTCATCGGTACCCTTGCGCTGCATAAAGCTGACCCGGCTCACGTCGATGCCTTCGCTTGCGAACAGTTTGGCCAGCTTGTTCATTTGTTCGATCGACGTGATCGCGCCAATGAGCATGCGCGAAGTCGGGATCTCGCGAAGCACGCGTGCCCAGAGCGCTACGACTTCCGGCCCAATCTTGACCAGGCGACTGAAGCTGCCGAACGTCACGAAGCCGTTTTTCAAGGCGGGCAGCTCATTCACGTCCGGCGCTTGCTTGTACGGCTTGAATGGCGCGAGAGCAGGCAGAAACACGAGCTTTTCCGAGAAGCAGCTCGCGAATTGTTCGAGCGGTGTGACGAACCGGTCCGACATGTAATAGTCAATGGACGTCAGGCCGGTCGTGGCCGGATTGCCGATCCAGCTCACCTGGACGGGCGCGGGCTTGTGCGCGAAGGCCACGAGGCGGTTGCGGCCGGTATGGCCGGACAGATCGATCAGGATATCGATGCCGTCGTCGCGGATTTTTTGCGCGACCGCGGCGTCGGTCATGCCGAAGACTTCGTGCCACTCCTGCGCGTGCTCCCGGATCGTAAGCGTGAAAGCGTCGGTGACTACGTAGTTCGAATAGACGTGCAATGACAGGCTTGTGTCGCGGGCCAGATGCTCCACGATCGACTGGAAGAAATAGGCGACTGGGTGATTGATCAGGTCGCCCGAAACGAAGCCGATCCGCAGGCGCCGCGACGGATTACGTTCGTTGGTGTGCGGCGACCAGTGAGCACGCAGGGAGGCTTCCTGGCGCCTCCCGTACTCGCTGAACTCTGCGAATGCGCTTGCTGCGTCGAGATCGGTCTTGTGCATCAGGCAGAACAGCAGGTTGCTGTGCGTCGCTGCCTGCATCGGCGCGAGTTCCAGCGCCTTGCGAAAGGCACTTTCCGCCTCGTCGTACTGGCCCTCTTCGTTCAGCGCGTTAGCAAGCGCGTCGAGCTCGAGCGCATTGTCCGGCG
Source organism: Paraburkholderia flagellata (assembly GCF_021390645.1). Taxonomy (GTDB): domain Bacteria; phylum Pseudomonadota; class Gammaproteobacteria; order Burkholderiales; family Burkholderiaceae; genus Paraburkholderia; species Paraburkholderia flagellata. The sequence continues at coordinate 3,059,370 of NZ_JAJEJT010000001.1, read as the reverse complement.
CCAGTTCCACGGCGCGGCGCATATATGCGATGCCCTCGCCGGCTCGGCCCGTTGCCTGTAGGGCGGCACCCAATGTGCGATGCAGCGCTGCACTCTCGGGATGCTTTTCGAGAGCCTGGCGGCAGTGCGCTATGGCTCGCTGGGGCTGGCGCGTGATATGCAGCGCGTCAGCCAGCATCGTCTGGGCGGCGAGACTGTCGGGCAGCAGGCTGGTGGCACGCTCGGACGACGTCACGGACTCCGCATACTTGCCTGCTCGCTGCAGGGCGTGCGTGAGCGTAATCCAGCATTCGCCGTGCGACGGATATTGCTTCGTCAAGCGACGGGCAAACTCCAGTGCCGCCTCGGTCTTTCCGCCGTTGAAAAGATCGGCAAACTGACGCAACTCCGTCATGTTCGCTCGTCGCGGATCGAATTTCGCTGCGGGCGTGTCCGGCGCGTCTGGTTTCGGCGTATCTCCGGTTGCCGCGGTCGCAGCCGACGGTTCAGGCGAGGTTGCCGTCGCTGCGTCACGCTGGGGCAGACGAGCCTTCAACGTATCAATGGCGTCCGCGGGGACGCCGCATTGTTGCGCCACATCGAGTGCCATCCGCGCGGCGTCGAACTGGTTGCTCGCGGTGAGGGCGTTGAAGTAGTAGACCCAGAGCTGGTGAAAGTTCGGCGTGTGGCCGAGCACCGCTTCGAAATGCGGCACAGCCTCGGCTGGCCGGTCCGTTTGCATGTACAGCACGCCGATGTGATAGTTGGCGTCGACATGATCGCGATCGGCTTCCAGCACGATGCCGTAGAGCGCCTCAGCTTCGTCGTATTCCTGCTTGCGATGATGTTCGATCCCGGCTTCCATGACGAGCTGGATGTCGTTCCCCATTTGCGATTGGGGCGTGAGCGCGGTGGTTTCGGTCGGAGTGGAGAAAGCGATCATGACGAAGGCGTGCTTGCGCCGCAAGTAACGGAAGTAGGCCAATTATCGAGGGCACTCACTCGGGACGAATTGCCGAGTTGACGTCAAATCGCCCGCCAATTCGATGGGGTAGGCGATGAGCGGAGATGGGGTCGGGGTGGCCGGCCGTCGCTGTCAGACGCGCGGGCGCGCAAAAGAAAAGCCCGCACGAGGCGGGCCGAGGTACGCGAATGCGCCCCGATGGGCGCTATGGTTGGTTGTTATTCCTGCACGCGTTGCGAAGTCCGTACTTCAGAACTGCGCAACGCGCTGATACTGGTTCACGTTGCGCGTTGCTTGCATGGCCGTGCGAAATTCGGCGCTCAATGCAGTCTGCGCCGACTGTGCCACTGTGGCGATACGCGTGTCGATCGCATGCACCTGCTTGAGCACGTCGAGCGCGGCGCCCGTTTGCTTCGCGGAGAGCGACATGAGAAGCGGCGAGCGTTCGTTTGCAAGCTCGGCCGCCTTTTCCCACTCGCCGACGGCTGCCGCCTGCTCGATGTCCTTCGTGATCTGCCAGATGCGATCGATGGGCGCTGCGAACTCCATGTCTTCTCTCCCGCTGGGTGCGCTCAGCTCTTGTTGGTGGCCAGCGCGCCCGCGCTGTTCGTGCCGCCGAAGAGCTGCGTCAGGTACTGCTGGTTGCTGTTCATCGTCGCCATCAGCGTGTTGAGCGCGGTGAACTGCGCGGTGTACATGCTCGTGAGCTGCGACTGGTAGTTCGTGAGGTTCGACTGCTGTGTCGAGAGGTTCGTCAGATCAGTCTGGATCGAGTTGGTACGCATCGTGATGACGCCCGTGCTCGACGAATAGCTCGTAATGTTGTTGTTCAACTGGGCGGCCACGCCGTTGGTCGAATTGAACAGCGCTGCTACGGTCGACTGATTATTCTGCAGTGCGGTGTTCAGCGTGTCATTGTCGACCGAGAGCGAGCCGTCGGAATTCAACGTGACGCCGATCGAAGCAAGGCTGGTCGTGGTGTTGCCACTCTTCACGCCCGTTGCCACAATCGTCGCGAGCTGGTTCTGAATCATGTTCAGCGTCGAGTCGCCGAGCAGCACACCTTGCGACGTCGAGGTCGAGCTGTAGGACGTGAGCGTGGCCATCGTCGTCACGAGCGTGTTGTACAGCGTGACGAAATTGTTGATCGCGCTGGATTCGGCGCTCGTGTTCTGCGAAACCGTCAGCGTTTGTGCGCCGCTGCCCGTGCTCGACGTATCGACGGCCGCTGCGGTGAGGTTCAGCGTGACGCCGGACAGCGCGGAGGTCACGCTGTTCGTCGAACTGGTGGCGCCGGTGCCGTCTATCGTGAAATAGGCGTCCTGAGCGGCCGTGGACTGCGTCCAGTTGGCCGTGCTGGAGATCGTCGACTGGTTGGCGGTGAGATTGGCGGAAGTCGCGCTTGCGCTCGTGATCGCCGTACCTGCCGTGGTCGTAACCGCGAGGTTGTTCAACGCGTCGCCGGAATTCGAGTCGTTGATCGCGATGCTGATGCCATTTTGCGAACCCGTCGACGTCGAGTGCAACACAAGGTGCGCACCGTCGGCGCCGTTGACGACGGTTGCCGTCACGCCCGGATTGTTCGTGGCCGAGTTGATCGCCGACGCAATGCCTGCGACGGTGCTGTTCGTGCTGTCGAGCGAGATCGTGGTGCTTGCGCCGTTGACCGTCAGCGTCATCGTGGACGAGCCCGATGCGAGCGCCGTTGTTGCGTTGTAGCCGGTCGAGGTGAGCACCTGGGCCTGCGCTACCTGCTTCAAGTCGATCGAATATGACCCAGCTGCTGCACCGGTGCCAGCGGTGGCCGTGATGCCAGTGCCGCTGACCGTCGTGCTGAATGCATTGAGGGTCGTGCCGTCTGAGAGGGGCGAGAGGCCTGCCTGGAGTGCGGAGAGCGCTGCGGAAAGCGCGCCGTACGCGGAAATTTCAGTGTTGTCCTGGGTCTGCTCGGCGCTGATCGTAGCGGCCGTGCCGGCAGTCTTGGCGTTGACGAGCGCGGTGACGAGCGAGTTCACGTCCATCGACGAGCCGGTCGAGCCGCTGACGATCGATTGTGCGGCTTCCTGCAAAGCGGCATTGCTCGCGGCGGTTGTAGCGGCGACGCTACTTGCGATCGTGCTGGCTGTCGAACTGGATACGGTGGACATGAAGGGGCTCCGTGCGTCGGCGTTGCAGTGTGAATCGGTTCAAGTCTGGAAAACGCCAATCGGGAGGCGATCCTCCCGATTGGCTTGCGTTGCGCGCGCGAGTATGGCGGCCGGGCGCGCAACGCTTGGGCTAGAGAAGCTCGTATTACTGGAGGAGCTTCAGGATCTGCTGCGGCTGCGAGTTCGCTTGTGCGAGCACCGAGATACCCGCCTGCTGCAGCACTTGCGACTTGCTCAGGTTCGCCGTTTCCTGTGCGAAGTCGGCGTCCTGGATCGACGACTGTGCGCTCGACAGGTCGGTCGACTGAGCTTGCTGCGTGGTGCCGATTGCCGTGAAGCGGTTCTGTGCAGCGCCGAGCGTGGCTTGCAGGTTGTTGAGGGTGCTCAGTGCGTTGTCGATCGACTCCATGGCCATGCTTGCGCCGCTTGCCGTGCTGATGTTGACGTTTGCAACAGTCGTCGGCACGTTGTAGGAGTCGACCTGAGCCGCCACTGCGGCGACAGCAGCGGATGCACCCGAGCCGACAGCCGTATTGAAGGCGGCGGTGACGCCGAGCGAGACCGCCGCGCCCGAGCCTTGGATCGCGTTGCCGCTGGAGCCGGAGGCGCCCGAGGAGGTGAACAGCGCGCTGACTGCCGTGTTGCTCAGTGCCTGGTTGTTCTGGTCCGTGAACGTGAAGCCGCCGCTGCCGTCGGAGACCACATTGACGGAGGTGACGGTTGCAGCCGAGGCGGCGACCGAGGCGCCTGCGGAACTCAGGCTCAGGCCGCTGAACGTGCCGAGCGTCTGACCAGCTTGCGGCACGCCGCTGCCGATCGAAGCCGCGGACATGTTTTGCGTGAGGCTCAAGCTGATCGTTTGACCGACGTTAGCGCCGACCTGGAACGACACGTTGCCGAGCGTACCGTTCAGCACGTTCATGCCGTTGTACGTCGTTTGCGAAGCGATACGGTTGATTTCCGAAACTTGCTGCGCGACTTCCTGCTGCAGTGCTGCGCGGTCGTCGTTGGTCATCGAGCCGTTGGCTGCCTGCGTGGCCAGCTGGCGGATGCGCTGCAGGCTGCTCGTCAGCGACGAGAGGCCGCTCGATGCCGTCTGGACCAGCGAAACGCCATCATTCGAGTTCGACACGCCCTGCGTCAGACCGTTGATCTGGGTCTGCATGATGTTCGAGATCGCGAGACCTGCTGCATCGTCAGCTGCGCTGTTGATGCGCTTACCCGACGACAGACGCGTGATCGCTTGCGACAGCGCGCTGCCCGAGCCCGTCAGGTTCTGTTGCGCGACGAGCGAGTTGATATTGCTGTTAATTCCGAGCATGGAAATTCTCCTAAGCGGGCTGCAAGCCCGTTACAAGCCACTATGGCCGCGGCGGAAGCAATCTCTCATTGCTGGCCGCCTCAGTGAAGGTTGTCGGCGTGGGTAAAAAAAACTTGAGGGGAAGCACCGACAATCGAGACCTCATTTGCGCGGCGCATAAAATTTGTTGCGCCGCTGCGTGCCTGCCGCTCTTTCCCGCACTTACGACTGCGTAATGCCGTTTGCAAGCGTGTTTACGGCCGGTATTGCACGTGGTTTAGCGCAGCGCCGCCAGCGGCGCGTTCCTGGCCACGCGCCCGTGCCGGCTGCAGCGCCTCGCGAGGCGGCGTATCCTCAACGCTTTCCCGTTCGCCCTTTTTCTGGAGGCCCCATGGAACTACGCAGGATCGGCACTTCCTCATTGCAGGTCGCTCCGCTCATGTTCGGCGGCAACGTCTTCGGCTGGACCGCAGATGAAGCCACCTCGTTCTCGATCCTCGACGCGTTCGCCGACGCCGGCCTCAACTTCATCGACACCGCAGACGTGTACTCCGCGTGGGTGCCCGGCAACCACGGCGGGGAATCGGAGACGATCATCGGCAAGTGGATCGCGAAGAGTGGCAAGCGCGACAAGGTGGTGATCGCAACGAAGGTTGCAAAAGATCCGCGCCGCCCGGGTCTTTCCGCCGCGAACATCACGGCTGCAGTGGAGGATTCGCTGCGTCGTTTGCAGACCGATTACGTCGACGTGTACTTCTCGCACGAGGACGACCAGAAAGTCCCGCTCGAGGAGACGCTCGGCGCGTACCAGCGGCTCATTGAGGCCGGCAAGGTGCGCGTGATCGGCGCGTCGAATTACACGGGCGCACGCGTCGAGGAGGCGCTCGCGGTTTCGAAGAAGTCGGGGCTGCCCGCGTACCAGATCATCCAGCCCGAATACAACCTGTACGACCGCGCCCACTACGAGGCCGATCTCGAACCGGTGGCGATGGCGCAGAAGATCGCGGTCGTGCCCTATTACAGCCTCGCAAGCGGCTTTCTCTCGGGCAAGTACCGCTCGCGCGAGGATCTCGCGAAGAGCACGCGCGGCTCGCGCGTCGAGAAGTACCTCGATCACCGCGGCATCCGGATCCTCGCGGCGCTCGACTATGTGGCCGAACGTCACGGCAGCACGCTCGCGGCGGTTGCGCTGGCATGGCTGATCGCGCGCCCGAGCATTACCGCGCCGATCGCGAGCGCGACTTCGCTGGATCAGCTGGAGAGCCTTGCGGCGGCCGTGCGGCTGAAGCTCGATCCGGCGGATATCCAGGCGCTCAATGACGCGAGTGCCTGATGCGCGAGGAGGGGCATTCGTCCAGGTGTCCTAATTGACAGGACTTGCGCGGCGGCTGCGGCACGCCGCGCAAGTGACTGACTAGAATCAAGAAACCCTGGTCAGGCAGATCCTTTCCTGATATCATTGAGAGTGAATTGAGATCTTTGCCTGTTTTGTTGCCGTGTTCGTTACTGTTGGCGGCCGCAAACCGGCGGTCAGGTGTGTTGCAGCAAGGTCGACCTGATCGCGTTCCGCTGTGAACCCCCTACTTCTCTTTTCCGGCCTCCGTGGCCGCCTTGCCTCTCGTTTAGCCCCAATGTGGCGAACGACCGGAGGGCCGGCGCGTGAGCGGCTTTGACGCTCACGCCTTTGAACCGTATTAAGCGATTTGAGTTAGGAAATACATGACGACGATTCTTCTGAAGGAAAACGAGCCGTTCGAAGTGGCAATTCGCCGCTTCCGCCGCGCAATCGAAAAGAACGGCCTGATCGCCGAGCTGCGTGAGCGTCAAGCTTACGAAAAGCCGACGGCCGTTCGCAAGCGCAAGAAGGCAGCTGCAGTTAAGCGCCTGCACAAGCGCCTGCGCAGCCAGATGCTGCCGAAGAAGCTCCACTAAGCTTTTTCGCTTTTCGGTGTTCCGCCAGACGGCGGCGCATGCTTCGCAAGAAGCTGCGCCGCCGTTTGCGTTTGTGCGTCGATCCTGTGCGCGTTGCACGCTGGCCAATATCAGGCGGCGTCTTTCAGCTGTTCGGGCGACAAGCCGAACTGCGCGGCAATCGAGCAAAGGCGCTCGCGCCATTCCCACACGCCAAACACGTCGTGCACGTTCTGCAGGCAACTCAGCAGATCGATCGTAGCCGAATCGTAGATGTTGATGTGGGCTCGCAGCAGCGCCTTTTTCAGTGCGGCAACGCCCACATCCATATAGAGCGGCACGTCATTCGTCTCACGGCCGATGTAGCGCACGGGTATGCCTTCCATGGCGCTCATATAGTCGCGTGCCCGGATGAAACTGCCGACTGGGCAACCGCCGTAGCTGTGTGCGCTGCCGTGGCCGCCCCCACAGCCACCGCCCCGGTAGGCGCCGCCGCCGCGTGGAAGAAGTGCCGCGCGCCCCTGGCCAAAGAGATGGGCCACCGCGCGGTCGAAGATCTCCTGATGAGTCAGGAAGTGGACATTTTTCATTTCAGCCCCCTGCTGCCCAGCTGCCAGGCACAGGTTAATACCCTTCTAATGCGGCGCCGCCGGCCTCCCGGCCGACATCACTACCCGTTCCCCTGACACGCCTGCATTCACTTCCCGTTATAACGGCACGCCAGTGGAAAACAGTGGGGCTGCACACTGTAGCGATGAGAAATTGCCTCGGTTGGTGTTGGACGCAATCGTTCTGGCGTCTTGCAAAACCGTGCCAGACAAGGGTTGGCGAGGCGCGTCGCGCCCCGCTCGATACTTGCCCGAGCCGTGGGCGACATTGTGTGGTTGCGGGCGCGGTCCGCCGCGCTTCAGGCGCCGCGCTTCTTCTTGCCAAGTGCAGCGCAAGCCTCGCGACGCATGCAGTCCCGCTCATGGTCGTTGACCATGCCGACCGCCTGCATGAACGCGTAACAGATCGTCGTGCCAACGAATTTGCAGCCGTATTTTTTGAGTGCCTTGCTAAGGGCGTCCGAGACTTCGGTCGAGACCGGTGCGTCGCGATACGATGCCAGGTCGTTCTGGATAGGCGTGTCGTTCACGAACGACCAGACGAACTTCGCGAGCGAGCCGTGTTCGGCCTGGATTTGCTGCACGGCGCGGGCGTTGGCGATGGCGGCTTCGATCTTGGCCCGGTTGCGCACGATCGAGGCGTCCTGCATGAGCGTTTCGACGTGCCTGGGCGTGAAGCGCGCAACCTTCGCGATGTCGAAGTTGGCGAAGGCGCGGCGATAGCCTTCGCGCTTGTTGAGTATCGTGGACCACGACAGTCCTGCCTGCGCGCCTTCGAGCACGATCATTTCGAACAGATGCTGGTCGTCCCGTGACGGCACGCCCCACTCTTCGTCGTGGTATTGCACGTACTGCGGCGACGCGCCGGCCGATACCCAGTTGCAGCGGTGTGTCACGGTAAGTTCTCCTTGCGAGACGTCGTTCAGGCCACGCAAGCATAGCGGATCGGTGCCGTGCCGCCACCCTGGCCGGATGGCCGATTGTGCGAACTGGGGGAAGCCGTTAGGCTCTGCGGCACGACAATAATTTTGGCTTTCCAACCGGACTCACAGGCGCGCGAGGCGCAGCGGACATCATGCAGAAATACACCTGGTTGATTGGCGTGGACGGCGGCGGCACGGGCACGCGCATCGCGCTTGGCGACGCGAATGGCGTCGAACTCGCGCGCGCGGCCGCGGGGCCGTCGGGACTCGGGCTCGGTATCGAACGCGCCTGGCAATCGATCGAGGAAGGGTGCCGCGCTGCGTTTGCGCAGGTGGGCGTTGCGTTTGACTGGTCGCAATGCGTGCTCGGCTGCGGGCTCGCAGGCGTGAACAACCCCGACTGGCTGGCGCCGTTTCGCACGACCGCGCCCCCGGTGGCCGGGCTCGCAGTGGAAAGCGACGCCTACACGACGCTGCTGGGCGCGCACGGCGGCGCGCCGGGCGTCGTGGTCGCCCTTGGCACGGGCAGCATCGCAGCGGTGCTCGATGAAGACGGCCAGTGCCGCATTGCAGGCGGTTTCGGCTTTCCCTCGGGCGACGAAGCGAGCGGTGCGTGGTTGGGCCTGCGCGCGATCGTCTGGGCGCAGCAGGCGCTCGACGCGCGCGTGCCCATGGACGACTTCGCGCGGTCCCTGCTCGCACACGCGCGGGCGACCGATCGCGATAGCCTCATCGTGTGGCAGTGCGCGGCCAACCAGACCGCCTATGCCAGCCTCGCGCCGGTCGTCCTCGCGCATCGCGAACATCCGTTCGTCGCCAGGCTGCTCGCCGAAGCCGGCGTAGAGATCGCGAAGCTCATCACCGCGCTCGACCCGTCGGGCAACCTGCCTGCGGCGCTCTCGGGCGGCCTTGGGCAGCCGCTGCGCGAGTGGGTGCCGCAAGCGGTGCGTGAGCGCCTGCGCGCCCCGCTCGCCGATTCCACGACTGGCGCGCTACGGCTCGCGCAGCTGGAAGCCCAGCGGCTGACGCACGCCGCCGCGGGCAACTGAGCGGCGCGCGGCAAGGGGGCCGGAACGTACGTCAAGGGCATCGCCCTGCCACAGATGCTAGGATTGAACGTTTCCCGCTAGCTGCCTCATCACCATGTACAAGGTCATTGCAACCGATCTCGACGGAACGCTGCTCAATAGCGACCATCAGGTCGATCCGTTCACGGTTGCCACGCTGGGCGCCCTCGATGCACAGGGGCTCCCGTTCGTGATCGCGACCGGCCGCCACTATTGCGACGTGGCGGGCATTCGCGACGTGCTCGGCATCCGGCCGTATCTCATCACCGCGAACGGCGCGCGCGTACACGCGCCAGACGACACGCTGATCCACGCGAGTAATCTGACCGCCCCCATGGTCGAGCGTCTCGTTGCCGCCGATACCGTGGGCGAGCACGGCCGCGTGATCGTGAGTCTCTATACCGACGACGCCTGGCTGATCGACCGCGATGCGCGTGAACTGCTCGCCTATCACCAGGACTCGGGCTTCGAGTACCGCGTGGCGGATCTGCGCGACTACGCGGGCGCGGGCATTGCCAAGGCGCTTTACATCGGCGATCCGGCGGATCTCGCGCACGTGGCGCAGAATCTCGCGCGCGAGTTCGGTGATGCGCTCTACGTCACCTACTCCCTGCCCGATTGTCTCGAAGTGATGGTGGCCGGTGTTTCGAAGGGGCGTGCGCTGCGTGTCGTGCTCGAGCGGCTCGGCGTGGACGCCGCGGGCTGCGTCGCGTTCGGCGACAACATGAACGATATCGATCTGCTCGAAACGGCGGGTCATCCGTTCATGATGAACAACGCCAATCCCGATCTCATCAAGCGCCTGCCTTTGGTGCCGCGCATCGGCAACAACTTCGAGGCCGGTGTCGCGCATCATCTGCGCAAGCTGTTCGCGCTCAACGACGAAATCGCGTCGTAGTCCACACGGGTGTAATCGCTAAATGCAATAAAAGCGCGGCGCAAGTCGCGCCGTCACCGCTGTCGCGATTCAATTCGATTGGCTACTGCGCGGCGGGCAGTTGCGCGCACGGGCAATCGTCCGCGCGTCCGTCTAGTCCTTCGCGCTCGTGCGAGAAACGCGCGCGTGCCGCGGCGCCGCTCCAGTCAATGCGCACGACGTAGATGCTGTCGAAGTCCGCGCTCTCCCAGCGCGGCACGTCGCTCGCGCTGCCGCCATGCGTGGCGACGACGCGGCGCACGAGCGTCTCGATTTCCCGGTGCTCCCATGCAACGAGCACGGTGCGGCCGCGCCACTGCGGATCGACGAGCGTCGTTTGCAGCTGGTCGATCTTTGAATAGCCATACGGCGTCTGGATCGGCATGCCGAACTGGATCGCGGTCGGCTCGATCGTCGCGAGCGGGCGCACGTAGTAGTACGAATGCCCGTTGTCTTCCTTCTGTTCGCCAGGGTCGGGCGCGTAGATGGCATCGGGCTTGCCGTACTTGGCTGCGATCACCGCCGGCAGCGCGAGCGCGCGGTTCAGCCCTTTGCAGTTGAGCTGGCCGAATCCCTCTGGCGGCTTTTCGCCATGCCTCACGAAGATGAGTGTCTCGACGTTGCGCGCGTCTTGCGGATCGCGCGTAGCGGGCGTGCTGCTCGTGTTCGTTTGCGCTGCCTCGCCGCCGTTGGCGGGCCCGGTTGTCTGCGGCAGCGGCGCGCAGGCGCATACCAGTGCACTCAGCCCTGCGGCGAGCGTCGAGGCGAGCCGGATTGGCCGGGGACGTGAGCGCTTCATGCTGGGCGTGATGCTCCAGGTGGCAAGACAGTGGGAAAGTCGCCCGATTCTAGCAGCGCGGCCACGGTGGGCCTGGTCAGCCGCGCACCGACAGCGCACTTGCAGCGCCCAAGCCCCCAAGAAAAACGGGCGCCGAAGCGCCCGTTTGCTGTTGCACGATGAAGTGTCGCGATTCGGCGTGGTTCGAACCGCGCAGGCGTGTGAGAACGCGTCAGGCCGTTTCGCGCACGGCGACCGCTGCTACCGCTTCGCGCCGCCCCGCCACCGCCGGGTAGACGATGCCAGCGATCACTGCGCCGACGATCGGCGCGACCCAAAACAGCCACAACTGCGAAATGGCCTCGCCGCCCACGAAGAGCGCGGGGCCGGTTGAGCGCGCCGGATTCACCGAGGTATTGGTGACGGGAATCGAGATCAAATGAATGAGCGTGAGGCACAGGCCGATGGCGATCGGTGCGAAGCCTGCGGGCGCGCGCTTGTCGGTTGCGCCGAGAATGACGAACAGGAAGAACGCGGTCATGACGACCTCGCACACGAACGCAGCGCCCATGGCGTAGTGGCCCGGCGAGTGCTCGCCGTAACCGTTGGTCGCGAAACCGCTCGCAACGAGATCGAACTCGGGCTTGCCCGTGGCGATGAGCGCAAGCACGAACGCGCCGATCACCGCGCCCACCACCTGTGCGGCGATATACGGTACGAGGTCGCGCGCCGGGAAGCGGCCCGCCACGGTCAGGCCCACGCTCACGGCGGGATTCAGATGGCAGCCCGAAATATGTCCAATGGCGAAGGCCATGGTGAGGACGGTCAGGCCGAATGCGAGCGACACGCCCACGAAGCCGATGCCGAGCCCGTGGACCGGGCCGGCGAAGTTGGCCGCGAGCACGGCGCTGCCGCAGCCGCCCAGCACGAGCCAGAAAGTGCCGATCAGCTCGGCAATGAGTCGCTTGGATAAGTGCATTGCGTGACACCTCGAAAAGTCGATTTTGAAGGGGCCGCGTAAAGTACCGGCACCGGGAAATGCCAGATTCTAGGCAGTCGCTCTTTTCGATGCTGTCAAGGATTGTCAATTTCGACGTAATTGATCGAATTATTGCGATCGATGTATGTGCAATTGCGCCACAAGCGATCGATGGTTAATTTGGAAATTGGAGTGATAAAGCAGTATTAATAGCGATTGCGAATTCCGTTATTTGCGTCTAATCTCCGATCGAGTCGGTTTCATGAGCAAGGAAGGGGGGAATAGAAATGTCGCAATACTCAGAACTCAAGGCGCAGATCGCAAAACTCCAGGCTCAGGCCGAAGAGGCGCGGCGCACGGAGATCGCGGACGTCATCGCCACGATCAGGGAAAAGATCGCCGAGTATGGCCTTTCCGCCCATGACCTGGGCTTTGCCGAGGCCGCGCGCCGCGGGCGTCCGCCGAAAAAGGCGCCGCTGCCGGCGCGCTATCAGGACCCCAAATCCGGCGCGACCTGGAGCGGGCGCGGCAAGCCGCCCAAGTGGATCGCGGGCAAGAACCGCGAACGCTACCTGATTGCCTGAGGCATGTCGCGGGCGAGGAACGACCCTGCCGCCATACCGCCGCAACCGCAAATGCAATAAAAGAGCCGCATGATTCATGCGGCTCTTTTTTGTGCGTCACCTGTAATCGACGCGTAATGGCGCTATTCGACGACTCGCAAACGATTCACGCCGTGCATTCGTCTGGATTTATCGCGAAAATCGGAATGCTTCGCACTCAGCCGGCGGCGACACGTCGCAGTACCGGACGCTGTGCGGCTTCGATGAGCGCCGTATAAGTGTCGACATAATTGCCGGCCATGATGTGCGACGTGAACCGGTGCTCGAACTGGTTGCGAATCGCCTCGCGCGAAAGCGAATCGATATTCTGAAGCGCGGCCACGGCGCCTTGCACGTCCTCGACGACATAGCCCGTCACGCCCGGGTCGATCACTTCCGGCACCGAACCGCGATTGAAGGCGATCACCGGCGTGCCGCACGCCATGGCCTCGATCATCACGAGGCCGAACGGCTCGGACCAGTCGATCGGGAACAGCAGCGCCTTCGCACCCGAAAGGAACGCGGGCTTCTGCTCTTCGTTGATCTCGCCGACGAACTCCACGTGGGCCTGCGACAGCAGCGGCTCGATCTCGGTCTTGAAGTAGTCCTGGTCGACCTTGTCGACCTTGGCGGCGATCTTCAGCGGCAGGCCGGAGAGCGCCGCGATCTTGATGGCCGTATCCACGCGCTTTTCCGGGCAGATCCGGCCGAGGAAGGCGAGGTACTCGGGCTTGCGGTCGGCCTTCGGGGTGAGCAGATTCTTTGGCAGTCCGTGATAGATCGTGTTCTGCCATGCGGCCTCTGGCAACGGCTGGCGCTGCGAGTCCGAAATCGAGATCACGGGTGCGTTCGGGAACTGCTCGAAAACCGGTTGCAGTTCCGGCAGGTCGAGACGGCCGTGGAGCGTCGTGACGAACGGCGTGTCCATGGTCGTGAAGAGCGGGAACGGCAGGTAGTCGAGGTGAAAGTGCAGCACGTCGAATTCGTGTGCGACGCGGCGCACGCGCTCGAGCAGCACCATGTGCGGCGCCAGCGCGTCGCGGATCGTCGGGTCGAGGCGCAGTGCGCGCGGCCAGGCGGCTTCGAGGTTTGCCGAGGTGACCGAATCGCCGCTGGCGAACAGCGTCACGTCGTGGCCGAGGTCGACCAGCGCTTCGGTCAGATAGGACACGACGCGCTCGGTGCCGCCATAAAGCTTGGGCGGAACGGCTTCATAAAGTGGCGCAATTTGTGCGATTCGCATTGTTCGATCTCCTGGCAAAAAGCCGCGTGTGCAACGAACTCTGTGATGCGGCACTACGGCGGTACTACGGTGTCGGGTTATCCCTGAGTCCGATTATGGCCATTTCGCGGCCCGACACACGCGGTTTTGCAAACGCTTAATGTTGTTACAGCGGGATACAGCAGGTGTAAGTGGCCATTGCAAAGCGTGACGTGGCCAGGTCGCGCATTGCGCAAGCACCGTGCCCGGGCCGCGCGGACAAGGGTCACAAGGCGTCGGCGTGAGGGCAACGGCTGGGCCCGATAGCACGTGCGCGTGACACATCCATGAAAAAGCCTATAATTGCCAGACAATTACGCGGCTTATGCGCATGACATGACGCGCGCCGCCTCCCAGCGCTCTTCCCGCCTCTTTGTCAGAATAATTCCTACACGTTAGCGAAAGTTTTTCTCGCAACGCGTCGCGGCATCCGTCCGATTTCCATTTGTTCGCGCCCCAGCCACAATTCACCCACGACCATAAACAAGCCGTTCGGATGCACTTGGGTCGCATCTGAACGAGCAAACGTTTTCCGCAGCGGTCTGACCAGCCGCCGCGATTTGATTCGGGGGAATCCATGAGCGCGACGACGCACAGCGACATGCTCAATGAGATCAAGGAAGTGAACCTGTCGTACCTGTTGCTCGCGCAACGTCTTTTGCGCGAGGACAAGCCGACGGGCATGTTCCGCATGGGCATCTCGGAGCAGTCCGCCGAGGTGCTCGCCAATCTCTCTTTCGCACAGACCGTACGCCTTGCCGCTTCGAACCAGCTGCTTTGCCGCTTCAGGTTCGACGACCACGCCATCCTGAGCGCGCTTGCCGACAAGGGCAAAACGGCGCTGACCCACTCGGCGATCATCATGGCGGGCCAGGACGTCGAGCAGATCGGCTGAACCGCTTCGCCCCGCGCCGCAGCGCGCGGCCGCGCATTGCACCCTTGCTGCTACGCGAACGGCGGCAGGGGCCACGCGCATTCCTTTGCGGCTTCCAACGGGTGTCTATGGCGACAAAGAGTGTGGTGCAGGAGGTAAAGGAGATCGCTCTTGCGATCGAACTGATCGAGTTGGGCGCGCGTTTGCAGTTGCTCGAAGCGGAGACCTCGCTCTCGCGCGACCGGCTCATCCGGCTCTACAAGGAAGTGAAGGGCGAGTCGCCGCCCAAGGGCATGCTGCCGTTTTCGACCGACTGGTTCATGACCTGGCAGCCCAATGCCCATTCTTCGCTGTTCTACAACACGTTCGTGTTCATGAACCGCCACGCGCGCTGTGAGCCGATCCACGCCATCGTGAAGAGCTACCGGCTCTATCTCGAGCACCTGCGGCTCCACGACGAAACACCCGCGCTGAGCCTCACCCGCGCGTGGACGCTCGTGCGCTACTTCACCTCGGGCCTGCTGCAGATGACGCCGTGCAGCCGTTGCGGCGGCCGCTACGTGGCCCACGCGCACGACCCGCAGCGCGGCTTCGTCTGCGGGCTGTGCCAGCCGCCCTCGCGGGCCGGACGCACGCGGCGCAGCGCGCTTGCCTCGCAGATCGCTGCCTGAGGCGGATCGACGCGGCGTGACGTCGCTTGATGGTGCCCGATGCTGCCCGTTCAGGCCGAGACTCCGGATAAACCCGGCCCGTCTCCGCGCAGACGCCGCGCGGCCACCCTCAACAGCGCTTGCCGTAGCCGAGGCCGGGCCGTCGCAGGCGTTTCCGGCCAGCCGCAGGCACCAGAAGTAACCCTTTCCCACGCGGCTTCGCGAACCGGCCCCAGATTCATCCGTCATGTGGAGGCCAAGCAGACGGCAGACGCCCGGCCGGCTTGCGATCCGCGCCCATTCAATCCCAAAGTTTTTCGCGCCGTTGCCGTAAACCCAGCTAAGGGCGCGGGCCGACGGCGGTTCGCGGCGCATTTCTAGTGAGGACCCGGCAGTGCTGATTATCGTTGGAACCCTCTTGACGATCCTTTGCGTCTTCGGCGGCTACGCACTCGAGGGCGGCCATCTGGCCGCGCTCATGCAGCCGATGGAATTGCTCATGATCGGTGGTGCTGGCGTCGGCGCGTTCATCCTCGGCAACGGCATCAAGACCATCAAGGCCACCTTGCGCGTGCTTCCGACGCTGTTCAAGGGCGCCAAATACAACAAGGACGTGTACATGGAGCTGCTCGCGCTGCTCTATGTCCTGCTCGCGAAGGCGCGAAAGGAAGGCACGCTCACGCTCGAAGCGGATATCGACGATCCGCAGAAGAGCCCGATCTTCACGCAGTATCCGAAGATCCTGGCCGATCACCACATCGTCGAATTCCTCACCGACTACCTGCGTCTCATGGTGGGCGGCAACATGAACGCCTTCGAGATCGAAAGCCTCATGGACGAGGAAATCGAAACGCACCACGCCGAAGGCGAGGCGCCCGCCCATGCGCTCGCGAAGGTGGGCGACGCGATGCCGGCGTTCGGTATCGTCGCCGCGGTGATGGGCGTGGTTCACACCATGGCGTCCGCCGACAAGCCGCCCGCGGTCCTCGGCGAGATGATCGCCCAGGCGCTGGTCGGCACGTTCCTCGGCATTCTGCTTTCGTATGGCCTGATCGGCCCGCTCTCGAGCCTCGCGGAGCAGCGCGTGACCGAGTCGACCAAGATGTTCCAGTGCATCAAGGTGACGATCCTCGCGAGCCTGAACGGCTACGCGCCGGCCATTGCCGTGGAGTTCGGCCGCAAGGTGCTGTTCTCGACCGAGCGTCCGTCGTTCACGGAGCTCGAAGAGCACGTGCGCCGCGTGAAGGCGAAGTAAGGACCGGCCCATGAGCAACAACAAGGACCGCGCAATCGTTGTCAAGCGCGCCGCGCCGAAGAAGGCCGGCCATCATGGCGGCGCGTGGAAGCTCGCCTACGCGGACTTCATGACCGCGATGATGGCGTTCTTCCTGCTGATGTGGCTGCTCTCGTCGGCTTCGACGGTGCAGTTGCGCGGCATTGCCGACTACTTCAACCAGCCGCTGAAGATCACGCTCTGGGGCGGCGACCGCAGCGCCGAAGACTCGAGCATCCTGAAGGGCGGCGGCCGTGACATCTCGTCGCAGGATCAGGGCGTCACGCGCCGCAGCGACGGCGCGACCGAGCGCTCGGTGCGCGACCAGTCGAAGCACAACGACGACGACGCCACGAAGCAGCTAGAAGGCTCGCTCGAACGCAAGGAGCAGGTGCGCCTGCACGACCTGCAGGTGAAGCTGATGGCGGCGATCGAGGCGAACCCGGTGCTGCGCCAGTTCAAGCAGCAGATCCGCATCGACTCCACGCTGCAGGGCCTGCGCATCGAGATCGTCGATTCGCAGAAGCGCCCGATGTTCGCCACGGCGCGCGACGTGGTCGAGCCGTACATGCACGACATCCTGCAGGCGATCGGCAAGACGCTCAACGACGTGCCCAACCGCATCGTCGTGCAGGGCCACACCGACGCCGTGCCCTACGCGGGCGGCGAAAAGGGCTATAGCAACTGGGAGCTTTCCGCGGACCGCGCCAATGCCTCGCGCCGCGAGCTGATCGCGGGCGGCATGGACGAATCGAAGGTGTTGCGCGTGCTCGGTCTCGCTTCGACGCAGAACCTGAACAAGGCCGATCCGCTCGACCCGGAGAACCGCCGCATCAGCATCATCGTGTTGAACAGGAAGTCCGAAGACGCGCTCATGCACGACGACTCGACCACCACCACGCTCTCCGACGACGCAGCGGGTTCGGGCAAGAGCCTGCCCGGGCTCACGCCGGACGCCGTGCCGGTCAGGGCCGCGCCCGCCCCGGTGGCGATCGCGCCGAAGGTCGCCACTTCGGTGGTGCCGGCGGTGAGCGTCGCGCCGGCAGAGCAATGACAACGAGGAACGGATGATCAGGACCATTCTGGCGATCGACGATTCGGTGTCCATGCGGGAGATCCTGCGTGCGGCGCTCGGCTCGGCAGGCTACGAAGTGACGGTGGCGAGCGACGGCGAAGAAGGGCTCGAGCACGCGCTCGCCCAGCGCTTCGATCTCGTGCTCACCGACCTTTACATGCCGCGCATGGGCGGGCTCGACCTGATCAAGCAGTTGAGGGCGAATCCTTCGTACTTCGAAACGCCCATCCTCGTGCTGACCACGGAATCGGACGAAGGCTTCAAGGCAGCCGTACGCGACGCAGGCGCGACCGGCTGGATCGAAAAACCGGTGGACCCCGAGCTGCTCGTCGATCTGGCGAGCGCGCTTGGCGAGGCCCACCCTTGAGGTGTCGCGCGGCGACCGACCCGGCACCCCCCAGGCAATTAACGCGGTGAAAGAGCAATGACTCTCGACATCACTCAGTTCTATCAGACGTTTTTCGACGAGGCGGACGAGCTGCTTGCGCAGATGGAGCAGCTTCTCCTGAACCTGAACGTCGGTCGCCCGGATCCCGAGGATCTGGCGGCGATCTTCCGCGCGGCGCACTCGATCAAGGGTGGCGCGGCGACGTTCGGCTTCACGGCCCTGACCGAGACGACCCACATTCTCGAATCGCTGCTCGACCGCGCTCGCAACAACGAGCTCGTGCTGCGCAAGGACATGATCGACACGTTCCTCGAAACGAAGGACGTGCTCTCCGACCAGCTCGGCGCCTACCGCGCGAGCGCCGAGCCCGACGCGCAAGCGGCTGCCGCCGTGCGCGCGAAGCTCGAGCGCCTCTATGCGGAAAGCCGCGGCGTGCCCGCATCGGCGCCTGAACCCGCGCCTGCGCCAGCGCCGGCACCCGCGCCGGCCCCGCAGGCAAGCGGTGGCGATTCGGAAGAAGATCTCGAAGCCGCTTTCGAAATGCACAGCACGCTGTCGGCTGCAGGCTCGGGCGCACCCGAGCACGTCGTGAGCGAGGCGATCGATGCAGCGGCCTCGGCGCCTGCGGCCAGCGCTGAAGCGGGCGCGGAAGGTCCGCACCTGCGCGTCACGCTGCGCGCTGTCGACGCGAAGGACCAGGACCTGCTCGTCGAAGAGCTTGGCAACCTCGGCCGCATTCTCGGGCAGGTGAAGACCGGCGACGACCTCACGCTCTGGCTCGAAACCGATGTGACGCCCGACGACATCATCGCGGTGTGCTGCTTCGTGATCGACGAGAAGCAGATTTCGATCGGCCGTGGCGCCGCGCCGCAGGGCGACGCGCAACCGCCAGCGGCAGCAGCTTCCACCGCGGTTCCCGCCGCAGCGCCCGCGGCTGCACCGACGGCCGCGCCTGCCGCAGCGCCCGTAGCAGCGAGCGCCATGGTCCCCGCCGCGCCGCCTGCACCGCACCCGGAACTCGAAGCGCCTCGCCCTCCCGCGAGCGCGCCCGCGCAAACCGAAAGCGAGCGCAAGGCGCGTCCGGCCGCCGCGGCGGCGTCGGCGGAAGGCAGCTCGATTCGCGTTGGCGTTGAAAAGGTCGATCAGCTGATCAACCTCGTGGGCGAGCTCGTCATCACGCAGGCCATGCTGGCGGAAACCACCAGCACGTTCGACCCTGCGCTGCACGACCGCCTCTACAACGGCATGGCGCAGCTCGAGCGCAACGCGCGCGACCTGCAGGAAGCGGTGATGTCGATCCGCATGATGCCGATGGATTACGTCTTCAGCCGCTTCCCGCGCCTCGTGCGCGATCTCGCGGCGAAGCTCGGAAAGGAAGTCGAGCTTGTCACCTTCGGTCAGGCGACCGAACTCGACAAGAGCCTGATCGAGCGCATCATCGACCCGCTCACCCACCTCGTGCGCAACTCGCTCGACCACGGCATCGAAACCGTGGAAGCGCGCCGCGCCGCGGGCAAGGACGCCACGGGCCAGCTCGTGCTCTCCGCCGCGCACCACGGCGGCAACATCGTGATCGAAGTGAGCGACGACGGCGCGGGCCTGCGCCGCGACAAGATTCTCGCCAAGGCGATCAAGCAGGGCATGCAGGTCAGCGACACCATGAGCGACGACGAGGTCTGGAACCTCATCTTCCTGCCGGGTTTCTCGACCGCCGAGCAAGTGACGGACGTGTCGGGCCGCGGCGTGGGCATGGACGTGGTCAAGCGAAACATCCAGGCGATGGGCGGCCACGTGGAGATCACCTCGCACGCGGGCAAGGGCAGCACGACGCGCATCGTGCTGCCGCTCACGCTGGCGATTCTCGATGGCATGTCGGTGAAGGTCGGCGAAGAAATTTTCATCCTGCCGCTGAACTTCGTGATGGAGTCGCTGCAGCCGCGCCACGAAGACATCTACACGGTCACCAACGGCGACCGCGTGGTGCGCGTGCGCGGCGAATACCTGCCGCTCGTCGCGCTCCACAAGGCGTTCAATGTGGAAGGCGCGCGCACGGACCCGACGCAGGGCATCGTCACGATCATGGAAACCGAAGGCCGTCGCTTCGCCATGCTGATCGATGAGCTGGTCGGCCAGCAGCAGGTCGTGGTGAAGAACCTCGAAACGAACTACCGCAAGGTGCACGGCATTTCGGCGGCGACCATTCTCGGCGACGGCAGCGTCGCGCTGATCGTCGACGTGGCCGCGCTCAATCGTGAGACGCGCGCCACGCACGGCGTGAGCGCCAGCGCTAATTCGGGTGCGTTCGCCGAATTCGCGTGATCGTTGTGAAGTCCGGACGCACTCAACCAATCATCTCCCAACCGTTCAGGGGCTAACGTGGCAGAAGTCCAATCGATTCAAGGCAACGCGCACGGCGCGCTTGCCGGCGCGCAACGCCGCGACGCGCTGCAGGCCGACGCAGGCGGTCAGGAATTCCTCGTCTTCACCCTCGGCGCGGAAGAGTACGGCATCGACATCCTGAAGGTGCAGGAAATCCGCGGCTACGACAGCGTGACGCGCATCGCGAACGCGCCCGACTTCATCAAGGGCGTGATCAACCTGCGCGGCATCATCGTGCCGATCGTCGACATGCGTATCAAGTTCCATCTGGGCCGTGTCGAGTACGACCACCAGACGGTCGTCATCATCCTGAACGTCGCGCATCGCGTGGTCGGCATGGTGGTGGACGGCGTCTCGGACGTGCTCACGCTGCAGATGGAGCAGATCATGCCCGCGCCCGAATTCGGCGCGACGCTCACGACCGAGTACCTCACGGGCCTCGGCACCGTGGAAGGCCGCATGCTCATCCTGATGGACATCGAAAAGCTGATGACGAGCCGCGAAATGGCTCTGATCGAGGCGCTGGTCTAACGCGCCGAGAGGTAAAACCGGGGGGCCGCGAGGCCAGCGTGAGAGAGAGCGGACAAGCCGCCGCCAAAGAGCGGCAAGCCGCCCTTCGTACTTGCGCGCGCTTCGTGCATGGCCGTGGGCGTTGCCGCGCCTGGCCGCATAGCCCGCCCCGATTCGCACAGGACAGGGAGCAAACGAGATGCTGCAAAGATGGTCGATCCGCACGACGCTCACAGGCGTCGGGGTCATTCTGGTTGCGCTGACCGTGCTGGTCGGCGGACTTGGGCTTTACGCGCTTGGGCGCGCGAGCGATGCGCTCGGCATGATGGCACGCGGCGATCTCGTCGCGATGCATGCGCTCAACGACGCCTCGTCGTATCTGCTGCGCACGCGTGTCTCACTCGAGCGCGGCAGCGCGCTCGCGGCGGCGGGCCAGGCCGACGATGCGAAGAAGGCGTTCGATCGTGCCGACGAACTGCTCGCGAAATCCAACGACGCATGGCAGGTCTTCCAGAGCGCGCCGAAGAGCGGCCTTGACGCCGCGATGCTCGACGCGCTCGCGGCCAAACGCGCGACGCTGATGCAAGACGGCGTCAAGCCAGAATTCGCGGCCCTGCGCGCAAACGATCAAGTGGCCTACCACGCCGTGGCCGACACGAAGATCAGCCCGATGTTCGTCGACTACGACAACGTTGCCGCCCCGCTCGCGCAGGCGATGCAGGACGGCGCGCAGACGCGTCAGGCGACGGCGAACGACCGTATCGACATGATGCGTGCAGCGATCGGCGCGGTGATCGTCATCGCGCTCGTGCTGGTGGTGGCGATCCGCTTCGCGATGCGCGGCCTCATCGTGCAGCCGCTCGAGGACGCCGTAGCGTGCTTCGAGCGCATCGCCCAGGGCGATCTTTCGCAGACGGTCACGGTCTACAGCGATAACGAGATCGGGCGTCTTTTCAGCGGCGTCAAGCGCATGCAGGAAAGCCTCGTCACGCTCGTGAGCGCGGTGCATACGGGCGCAAGCTCGATCGACGTGGGCGCGCGTGAAATCGCCATGGGCAACACCGACCTGTCGCAGCGCACCGAGCAGCAGGCCGCTTCGCTGCAGGAAACGGCGTCGAGCATGGAGCAGCTCACCGGCACCGTGCGCCAGAACGCCGAGAACGCGCGTCAGGCGAGCCAGCTGGCCGTCAACGCTTCCGACATCGCGACGCGCGGTGGAGAGGTGGTGGGCGAAGTGGTGAACACGATGCAGGGCATCGCGGTGAGTTCGGCGAAGGTCGTGGACATCATCAGCGTGATCGAAGGCATTGCGTTCCAGACCAACATTCTCGCGCTCAACGCAGCCGTGGAAGCGGCGCGCGCGGGCGAGCAGGGCCGCGGCTTCGCGGTGGTGGCCGGCGAAGTGCGCAGCCTCGCGCAGCGCAGCGCCAGCGCGGCGAAGGAAATCAAGGAACTCATCAACGACTCGGCCGAGAAGGTGCAAAGCGGCTCGCAACTGGTGGGCCGGGCCGGCACGACGATGGAAGAGATCCTTCAGGCCGTGCGTCGCGTGACCGACATCATGGGCGAGATCAGCGCGGCGTCCGAAGAGCAGTCGGGCGGCATCGAACAGGTCAACCGGGCCGTCACGCAGATGGACACCGTCACGCAGCAGAACGCTGCGCTTGTGGAAGAGGCGGCGGCGGCCGCGGCGTCGCTCGAAGAGCAGACGCGTCAGCTGCAAAACGTGCTCGGCAAGTGGACGACGGGTGGCACGCATGCGCACAGCGTGGGCGTAAGCCCCGCTCGTGTGACGCCAGCAGCGTCGGGCGCCGCGAAACGCACGACGCCGCCTGCGGCTGCGACGAAGGCTGTTGCCACGGCAAGCCCGGCGGCATCGACGGACACCGCGAAGCCAGCAACAAAGCCCGCGGCGCAATCCGCAGCGAAGCCCGCAGCGAAACCAGCAACCACGCCGACAGCCAAGCCATCTGCACCTGCGCGCGCCGAGACGCATGTGAGCCCGGCGGCATCCGCCTCGGGCGATTCGGACTGGGAAACGTTCTGATCGAACGCGGCATAGAAAAGTAGTGAAGTACTGAACACGACGGGCAACTGCAATGCACATGAGCGCTACACAACGGCAAGGCCTGCCGCGCCGGACCCCAGGGTCCACGCGCGTTGCGCAGGCCGCCCATGCGCCGCACGCATTGCAACCGGGCAGGCGCGGCGCGCAGCAGTCCTGCGCCGCGGTATCCCATGCAGTGGGCGGCGCGCAATGCGAAGGGGCATCAGCATGAAAGCGCTGCGAAATTCACGCCACGACGCCGGCGAGCCGGGCGCTACGGGCACTCAGGGCGTCGAGAGCAACCGCGATTTCGATTTCACGTCGGCGGACTTCGAGCGCATTCGCGCGCTCATTCACCGCCGCGCGGGCATCTCGCTCTCGGACCACAAGCGCGACATGGCGTACAGCCGCCTCGCGCGGCGCCTGCGCACGCTCGGCATCGACAGTTTTCGCGAGTACCTCGACCAGCTCGAAGCGCGCAACGACGCGAACGAGTGGGAAGCGTTCACGAACGCGCTCACGACGAACCTCACGGCGTTTTTCCGCGAGGCGCATCACTTCCCGATCCTCTCGGATTTCGTGAAGCGCCGAGGTTCCCAGCCGGTTTCGGTATGGTGCTCGGCGGCTTCGACGGGTGAAGAGCCGTACTCGATCGCGATGACGCTCATCGAAGCGCTTGGGGACCGCGCCGCGCGCGAGGCACGCGTGCTCGCCACCGACCTCGACACCCAGGTGCTCGCCAAGGCGGACGCGGGCGTCTACTCGTTCGACCAGGTGAAGCATCTGTCGCCCGAGCGCCTCAAGCGGTTCTTCTTCAAGGGCACGGGCTCTCACTCGGGGCTCGTCAAGGTGCGCCCCGAGCTGCGCGCGATGATCAAGTTCGAGCAGCTCAATCTCACCGACGCGGACTACGGCTTGCGTACGACGTTCGACGCGATCTTCTGCCGCAACGTGATGATCTATTTCGACAAGCCGACCCAGGCGCAGGTCCTCACGCGCTTCGAGCCGCTCATGAAGCCGGACGGCCTGCTGTTCGCAGGCCACTCGGAGAACTTCACCTACGTCACGCAGGCGTTCCGTCTGCGCGGCCAGACGGTGTACGAACTCACGCGCGGCGGCGGAGTCAATGCCACGCCGCGCCGCGCGAACGACGCTATCGGAGTGCCTGCATGAGCGCACGCCTCCCGATCGCGTCGAATCGCTATTTCGACACGCATTTCCAGCGCCCCGGCGTCAAGCTGCTGCCCAACGAGTTCTTTACGACGGGTGACGACATGGTGCTCGTCACCGTGCTCGGCTCGTGCGTGGCGGCTTGCATCCAGGACCGCACGGCCGGTATTGGCGGCATGAACCACTTCATGCTGCCCGACGACGGCGCGGACTCCGCCCACGCGCTCACCGGCGCCTCCGACGCGATGCGCTACGGCGCCTACGCGATGGAAGTGCTCATCAACGAGCTGATCAAGGCGGGCGGCCGGCGCGAGCGCTTCGAGGCCAAGGTGTTCGGCGGCGCGGCGGTGCTCGCGGGCATGACGACGATGAACATCGGAGACCGCAACGCCGCTTTCGTGCGCCGCTATCTCGCGACCGAGAACATCCGCATCGTGGCCGAAGACCTGCAAGGCTCGCATCCGCGCAAGGTGGCGTTTTTGCCGCGCACGGGCCAGGTGATGGTGAAGAAGCTGCGTCTCTCGCAGGACACGAGCGTGGCCGAGCGCGAGCAGCAACTCGCCGCGCAATCCGCCGAGGCGCGCGCCGAACGGCTCGCGCGTGCCCGCGCGCGCGTCGAGCTGTTCGGGGTCGGCAGCGCAGGGCGCGCGGGCCCGGGCGCGACGGCGGCGGCACATGCGGCGAACGCGACGAGCGCAGCGCCCCAGATTTCCCAATCCCAGCCGCAGAGCGCGCGGCCTCGTATCGAGCTATTTGGCTCGAGCGTGTCGTCCGCACTGCGCGCATCGGGTCAAGACAACGCCAGGACAGTAGAGGAGGCGTGAACGCTGTGCAAAAAATCAAGGTTCTCTGCGTCGACGATTCGGCGCTGATCCGCAGTTTGATGACGGAAATCATCA
The DNA here is from genome assembly GCF_021390645.1 of Paraburkholderia flagellata. GTDB lineage: Bacteria > Pseudomonadota > Gammaproteobacteria > Burkholderiales > Burkholderiaceae > Paraburkholderia > Paraburkholderia flagellata. The sequence goes on along the minus strand of NZ_JAJEJT010000001.1, from coordinate 3,034,670 downwards.
ACGGTCAGCCCGATATGACGGTCGTCGCCACCGCGCCGGATCCGCTCGTCGCGCGCGAGCTGATCAAGCAGCACAACCCCGACGTGCTCACGCTCGACGTCGAAATGCCGCGCATGGACGGCCTCGACTTCCTCGAGAAGCTGATGCGCCTGCGGCCCATGCCGGTCGTGATGGTGTCGTCGCTGACCGAACGGGGCAACGAAATCACGCTGCGCGCGCTCGAACTGGGCGCGGTCGATTTCGTGACGAAGCCGAAGGTCGGCATTCGCGACGGCATGCTCGAATACTCGGAGAAGCTCGCCGACAAGGTGCGCGCCGCCGCGCGCGCCCGCGTGCGCGCTCACCATGCGCCCGCCGCTGCCGCAGCGGGAGGCGCCGCGCAGGCTCACGCCGCTCACGGCCACGCCGCGAGCCCGGCGCCGATGATCAACAACCCGCTCGTCTCGACCGAAAAGCTCGTGATCGTCGGCGCGTCGACGGGCGGCACCGAGGCAATCCGCGAAGTGCTGCAGCCGCTGCCGCCCGACGCGCCCGCGGTGCTGATCGCGCAGCACATGCCGCCTGGGTTCACGAAGTCGTTTGCACAGCGCCTGAACGGGCTGTGCCGCATCACCGTCAAGGAAGCGGAGCACGGCGAACGTGTGCTGCCCGGCCATGCCTACATCGCGCCGGGACACGCACACCTCTTGCTCGCACGCAGCGGGGCGAACTACATCGCGCATCTGTCCGACGACCCGCCGGTCAACCGGCACCGTCCGTCGGTCGACGTGCTGTTCCGCTCGGCCGCGCTGCATGCGGGCAAGAACGCCATCGGCGTGATTCTCACGGGCATGGGCCGCGACGGTGCGGCCGGGCTGCTCGAAATGCGTCAGGCCGGGGCGTACACGCTCGCGCAGGACGAGGCGAGCTGCATCGTGTTCGGCATGCCCCGTGAAGCCATTGCAATGGGTGGCGCCGACGAAATTGCCTCGCTTGCAGACATGAGCCGGCGTGTGATGACCCGCCTCGCCTCGATGGGCGACCGGGTCCAGCGCGTCTGATGAACAACCAATATCGAGTGATCGTGTTTGCCGCAAACGCTTGCACGATCGCTTGCGATTAATTTATCTGGATAGGCACTGCGCTTCTCTGGATAATTGCCCGGGTTTTCGCCTGGAGGAATGGAACGTGATGGATAAGGGAATGAAGATTCTGGTGGTGGACGATTTTCCGACGATGCGCCGGATCGTCCGCAACCTGCTCAAGGAACTGGGCTACTCGAACGTCGACGAAGCCGAAGATGGCGCAGCAGGCCTCGCACGCCTGCGCGGCGGCAACTACGAGTTCGTGATCTCCGACTGGAACATGCCGAACCTCGACGGTCTCGCCATGCTCAAGGAGATCCGCGCCGACGCGAACCTCTCGCATCTGCCGGTGCTGATGGTGACGGCGGAGTCGAAGAAGGAAAACATCATCGCGGCGGCGCAGGCTGGCGCGAGCGGCTATGTGGTGAAGCCGTTCACGGCTGCCACGCTCGACGAGAAGCTCAACAAGATTCTCGAGAAGATGGCCAAGACGGGGAGCTGACGTGAACGAGCCCATCAGTGCGCAACCCGGTGAGCAGTCCGGCGCTCATGGCGCTGAGTGGCCGGAAGGCGTGGGCGCCGAGCCGCTCCCGCAGCCGCCCGAGTTCGACTTCGGGGCACCAGCCGCGGGCGAGGCGAGCGAGCTGGCGACGGACCGCATCCTCGCGCGCATCGGCCATCTGACGCGCAGCCTGCGCGACTCGATGCGCGAACTCGGCCTCGACAAGCACGTGGAACGCGCCGCCGAGGCGGTGCCCGACGCGCGCGACCGGCTGCGCTATGTCGCGAACATGACCGAGCAGGCCGCCGAGCGCGTGCTGACCGCGATCGACATCGCCAAGCCGCTGCAGGAAACGCTCGAGCGCGACGCCAAGGTGCTGACGAGCCGCTGGGCGACGTGGTACGACGCGCCGATCGGCCGCGAGGAAGTGCGCCAGCTGATGGACGACACGCGCGCCTTTGTGGACGGCGTGCCGCAGGCCACCGCGGCGACCAACCAGCAGCTGCTCGAGATCATGCTCGCTCAGGACTTCCAGGACCTGACGGGCCAGGTGATCAAGAAGATCATGGACGTGGTCTATCTGATCGAGCAGCAGTTGCTCACCGTGCTGGTCGAGAACATCGCGCCGGAGCGGCGCGAGCAGTTCGCGGCGACGGCGGCGGCGCTCGCGGAGACCCAAAGCAGCACGGGCAGCCCCGAAGGCCTGCTCAACGGCCCGCAGATCAATCCGGAAGGCAAGACCGACGTGGTGCAGGACCAGGCGCAGGTCGACGATCTGCTCGCAAGCCTCGGCTTCTGACCCAAAACGCGCAGCTAGCCGTTCGGTTAGCTGCCGCATGTAGTCCAAGGCGGGCATACTAGTGCTCATGCCTTCGTGCCCTGCCGCGGCGAGCGTCGCGGTGGTGCAACGAGGCCGAGCCAGCCGTTGCCCGTCCTGCTGCGCCCCGCCGCGACGTTCCCGCGCGGCCCGACAGCGAATGGTGCGACGCGCCATCGCCAGAGGGAGGGACGCCTTGTATCCATACACATCGTTCTGTGGCAAGGCGGCGCGTCGGTTCGCGCGCCGCGCCGCACCCCGCTGCGCGTTCGGCGCGGCGCTTCCTGGTGCACTGCTTTGCGCGCTGCTCGCCGCGCCGCCGGCGCAAGCCGCGCTCGGCGGCGCGCCCATGACCACGCCCGCGGGCGCGAGCGTCAGCACCCTGAGCGCCGCCTCGGCGGCCGCCGCGACCGGCAATGCGTCCGTCGTTGCGCGCGCAGCCGTGCAAGCCGCGGCTTCCGGCGCTTCCACGACCTCCGCCTACACCGTTCAGCAGACCACGCTCGCCAACGGCACCGTCGTGCGCGAGTACCTCACGCAGGCCGGCACCGTATTCGGCGTTGCCTGGGACGGCCCGCAGATGCCCAATCTCGCCACGCTGCTCGGCAGCTACTTTCCCCAATACACGGCCGGGGTGAAGGCGAGCCACGCCGCCGGTCTCGTGCGCGGGCCGGGCGTGGTCGAAAACTCGAACGTCATCGTGCATTCGGGCGGCCACATGGGCGCCTTCTCCGGGCAGGCATGGCTGCCGCAGGCACTGCCTGCAGGCGTCAGCGGCTCCGATATCCAGTGACGAGCGGAGGCCGAACGTGCTGACTCCAGTGCTGACTTCACGCCACTCGCGCAGCTTGTGGCTGCGCCCTTTCCGGTTCCTTTCGACCACCGCGCTCGTGGCGCTCGTTTCGCTCGTCGCCGCCTGTGGAGGCGGGGGCGGCAGCAGTAACAACAGCAGCAGTTCGAGCGGCAGCGGCGGCAGTGGCAGTGGCAGCTCCTCAGTTCCCAGTCCCACGCAGCAGCCCACTGCGGTGAACAACCTGAACGCCGTGGCCGTCACCGTGAACAGCGGACTCACCGGCACGCTGCCCAACATTCCCACCGTCAGCGTGACGATTTGCGTGGCCGGCACGAGTACCTGCGAGAAAGTCGACAACGTTCAGGTGGATACGGCGTCGTTCGGCCTGCGTCTGCTCGCGTCGGCGTTGCCGACGGTGCTGAACTCGCTGCCCAACACCGGCAACCTCGCCGAGTGCACGGCCTTTGCGGACGGCTACACGTGGGGCACCGTGCGTCCCGCCGACGTCAAGATCGGCGGCGAGACGGCATCCAATATTCCGATCCAGGTGATCGGCGATCTGGCCTCGAACTCGGTGCCGCAGGCCTGCGCGGGCTTCGGCGCCGCGCAGAACACGGTGCAGGACCTGGGCGCGAACGGCATTCTCGGTATCGGCGTCGCGCCTTATGACACCTTCGGCAGTTACTACGCTTGCCCGGGCAACACGAACTGCGTCTCTGTAACGGCCACGCAAACGCAGCTGGTGGCCAACCCCGTGCCCAAGTTCGGCACTGACGGCAATGGCGTGATCCTGGAGATGGCGCCCGTGTCCGACAGCGGTGCCCCCAGCGCGACGGGCACGCTCGTGTTCGGCATCGACACGCAACCGAACAATAAGATGAGCGCCTCGCAAAGCTTCGTCACGGACTCATCGGGCAGGCTCAGCTCCACGTTCAACGGGCGCACGCTCCAGACCTTCCTCGATTCGGGCTCTAACGCGATCTTCTTCGCCGACAGCAGCCTGCCGCAGTGCGGCGGCAATCTCGGCACGTTCTACTGCCCCTCATCCACGCAGTCCTTCAGCGCGGCGCTCGTTTCCAATAACGGCGCGACGTCTGGCACCGCGGCCTTCAACGTCGCGAATGCCAACAGCCTGCTCGGCAACGGCGCGAACTATGCGGCCAACAACCTGGCCGGGCAGTTCGGGTCGTCCGCGAGCCTCGACCTGGGGTTGTCGTTCTTCTACGGCCGCTACGTCTACTACGGCATGGACATGACCGCGTCAGGCGGCAAGGCGCCATTTGTGGCGTACTGAGTAGCGTACTCAGCGCGCCTCACGCGGGATTTGCGGCCCGCGAGCGCCTGTGCGCATCGCGCGCTTGCGCTCGCCGGTGATGGCGCCCCGTTTCCATCGGCCGAAATACCCTGATTTACCCGGCTTACTCCGTCAATCAGTGCTTGGCTTGCGCGGCAATAATCGCTGTCACTGAAAAAGGGCGCGCGCGAGCCGCGCAGCCGCGACGAGCGGCGCGCGCCCACGACCGGAGCATGCGTGGCTGAGGACAGCGATCTCGAGAAAACAGAATCCGCCACTCCCAAGCGCCTCGAAAAGGCGCGGGAGGAGGGGCAGGTTCCGCGTTCCCGGGAGCTGGCGACGTTCGCGCTGCTCTCGGCGGGCTTCTATGGCACGTGGATGCTCTCCGGCACGATCGGCGTGCATCTGCAGGCCATGATGCGCGGCGCGTTCACGTTCAATCACGCGAGCGCGTTCGAAACAAGCCGCATGCTCATCGGCGCGGGCGTCGCCGCGCGCGAGGGCTTGATGGCGCTCATGCCGGTGCTCGCGCTCACGGGGCTCGCCGCGCTGCTCGCGCCCATGGCGCTTGGCGGCTGGCTCATCTCGACGAAGTCGCTGCAGCCGAACTTCGGCCGCCTCAATCCGATCTCCGGGCTCGGGCGGATCTTCTCCGTGAACGGGCCGATCCAGCTCGGCATGTCGCTCGCCAAGACCCTCGTGGTGGGCGTGATCGGCGGCTCAGCGCTATGGAGCCGGCGCGAAGAGATACTCGGGCTCGCCATGCAGCCCGCGCCGCGCGCTTTCGCCGACGCGATGCATCTGATCGGCGTGTGCTGCGGCATGACAGTCGCCGGCATGTTCGTGGTGGCCGCGCTCGATGTGCCGTATCAGCTCTGGTCGTACTACCGCAAGCTGCGCATGACCAAGGAAGAGGTCAAGCGCGAGCACCGCGAGAACGAAGGCGATCCGCACGTGAAGGGACGCATTCGCCAGCAGCAGCGCGCCGCCGCCCGCCGCCGCATGATGACCCAGGTGCCCAAGGCCGACGTGGTCGTGACCAACCCGACGCACTTCGCCGTCGCACTCAAGTACGCCGATGGCGAGATGCGCGCGCCGAAGGTCGTCGCGAAGGGCGTGAACCTCGTGGCCGCGCGCATCCGCGAGATCGCCGCCGAGCACAACGTGCCGCTGCTCGAGGCGCCGCCGCTCGCCCGCGCGCTCTACTACAACGTTGACATCAATCGCGAAATCCCGGGGCCGCTCTACGGCGCGGTTGCGCAGGTGCTCGCATGGGTCTATCAGCTCAAGCGCTTCCGCGAGCATGGCGGCGACGTGCCGATGGAGCCGACCGACCTCGAAGTGCCGCCCGAAATGGACAAGGGCGCGGTGAGCGACGAGGACGAAGCCAGCGAAGCCGACGATGCCCTTACGCCCGAGGAGCGCACGGCCGCTGAGGCCGCCGATCGGACGAATCGGACCAACAGCACAAACAGCACAAACAGCACTAATCGCGCGAACGCAGCGAATAGCACGAACGCAAACGACGCATCGAACACCGCCGGCCGCACCGATACGAATTCGGCGCGCGACGGCACTGAAGGAGCAACAGAATGAACGCCCGCACCGGTTTCCTCGCGCGGCGCCCGGAGATGCTGCAAAGCACGAATCTGCGCGCGCTGGCGGGACCGATCCTGATCTGCATGATCCTCGGCATGATGATCCTGCCGTTGCCGCCGTTCCTGCTGGATCTGCTGTTCACCTTCAACATCGCGCTGTCGGTGATGGTGCTGCTCGTCAGCATGTACACCATGAAGCCGCTCGACTTCGCGGCCTTCCCGAGCGTGCTGCTGTTCTCCACGCTCCTGCGCCTGTCGCTGAACGTGGCCTCCACGCGTATCGTGCTGCTCGAAGGCCACACCGGCCCGGGCGCCGCGGGCCAGGTGATCGAATCGTTCGGCCACTTCCTCGTGGGCGGCAACTTCGCCGTGGGTATCGTGGTGTTCGTGATCCTCATGGTCATCAACTTCATGGTGATCACGAAGGGCGCGGGCCGCATCGCCGAAGTCTCCGCGCGCTTCACGCTCGACGCGATGCCCGGCAAGCAGATGGCGATCGACGCCGACCTGAACGCGGGCCTCATCAACGAAGAAGCGGCCCGCAAGCGCCGCAGCGAGATTGCCCAGGAAGCCGAGTTCTACGGCTCGATGGACGGCGCCAGCAAGTTCGTGCGCGGCGACGCCATCGCTGGTCTGCTGATCATGGTGATCAACATCGTGGGCGGCCTGATCGTGGGCGTCGTGCAGCACGGCATGCCGCTCGCCTCGGCGGGCGAGACCTACACGCTGCTCACCATCGGTGACGGCCTCGTTGCGCAGATTCCGTCGCTCGTCATCTCGACGGCGGCCGGTGTGATCGTCTCGCGCGTCGCGACCAACGAAGACATCGGCACGCAGCTCACCGGCCAGCTCTTCACGAACCCGCGCGTGCTCATGATCACAGGCTCGATCATCGTCATGATGGGTCTGATTCCGGGCATGCCGCACTTCGCGTTTCTGCTGCTCGGCGGCGGCTCGATCCAGCTTGGCCGCACGATGAAGAAGAGGGCGGAGGACAGGAAGGCGAGCGCCGTGATCGCCGACGCCGCGCCCGCTGCGCTTGCGCCGGTCGAAAACACCGAGGCGACCTGGGACGACGTGGCGCTCATCGACACGCTCGGCCTCGAAGTGGGCTACCGCATCATCCCGCTCGTCGACAAGAACACCGACGGCGAGCTGCTCAAGCGCATCAAGAGCATCCGCAAGAAGTTCGCGCAGGAAATCGGCTTTTTGCCGCCCGTCATCCATATTCGCGACAACCTGGAGCTGCGCCCGAACGCCTACCGCATCGCGTTGAAGGGCGTGGAAGTGGGCACGGGCGAGGCCTATCCGGGCCAGTGGCTCGCGATCAACCCAGGCCAGGTGAGCGCGGTGCTGCCGGGCACGCCGACCACCGACCCGGCGTTCGGCCTGCCCGCCGTGTGGATCGATTCGAACGTGCGCGAGCAGGCGCAGGTGTTTGGTTACACGGTGGTCGATTCGAGCACGGTCGTGGCGACGCACCTGAATCACCTCGTCGTCATGCACGCGGCCGAGCTGCTCGGGCGCCGCGAGGTGCAGGCGCTGCTCGAGCGCGTGCAGAAGGACACGCCTTCGCTCGTGGACGACCTCGTGCCAAAGGTGCTGCCGGTCACGACGCTGCAGAAGGTGCTGCAGAACCTGCTGGAAGAAGGCGTGCCGATTCGCGACATGCGCACGATCATGGAATCGCTCGCGGAGCACACGCCGCGTGTCACCGACGCACACGATCTGACGGCGGCGGTGCGCATCGCGCTCGGTCGCGCGATCACGCAGCAATGGTTCCCCGGCAACGCCGACATGCAGGTGATGGGCCTCGACGCGAACCTCGAGCGCGTGCTGTCGCAGACGCTCACCTCGGGCCCGAACCCCGGCCTCGAACCCGGTCTCGCGCATACGCTGCTCACGCAGACGGAGCAGGCGATGGGGCGTCAGCAGGCGCTGGGACTCGCGCCGGTGATGCTCGTGCAGCACGCGCTGCGGCCCATGCTCTCGCGCTTCCTGCGCCGCAGCCTGCCGCAGCTCAAGGTGCTTTCGTATGCCGAAGTGCCGGATACGCGCAACGTGAAGGTGGTCAATGTGATCGGGGCGCATTGATCGCACCGGGCGCGGTGCCGCACCGGATTTCGAAAAAGCCCGCTTTTTGCGGGCTTTTTCATTGGGTCAGCCGTGTGCGGGGTTGGCGCAAAGCCCGCTTGGTCGTCGCCACACACAACTTCTCCCGCCCGCGCGCCCCCGCCACCGATTGCGCGAATTGCCCGCATTTCTCCGCCTTGATCCATCGATCATGGGGCGCTCACCTTCGAAATAATTCCAACATCGGAAAAGGCCTTGCGAGCGATGCACGGCCGGCAGCAATCCAGCGCCATTCCAGCATCGGACGACCGGCGGCGGCATAAGCCGTTCACCTCATCAGGGGCTCAGCTTGAACATTCGCAAATTCATCGGTGGCACCAGCCGCGACGCGTTACGGCTCGTACGCGAAGCGTTGGGTGCGGACGCCGTCGTTCTGTCGAACCGCACGCTCGACGACGGCAGCGTTGAAATCGTCGCGCTCGCGGACCGCGACCTCGCGGCGATCGCGCCGGCCGATGCTGCCGCGGCGCAAGGGCTGGGTGGCTCGAACGGTCAGGGTGCTCAGGCTGGTCAAGGCGGCCCGTTCGCGCAGTCCTCCGCCGCCATGACGCAAATGCAGCGCACGCCGCGCGCTGCGCTCGGCGCGGCCCCGGCGGCGCACGCCGCTCCGATCGGCGCTGCGAACCCCTACGCGAGCGGCATGCCGGACGTGTTCTCATCGGTGTTCGGCGCGAGCCCGGAAGTGGGTGCCGAAAACGGCGGCGCGAGCGCCGACGCCGATGCGGATGGCGATCAGTCCGCCGACACCGCTGTCTCGCTCGGGCAGGCACAGGGCCAGGCACCGGCGGCAGCGTCCACCGCCATCGCGCCGCTGTCGCCTTCTTCGCGCGCCGCGGCGGGCCAGCAGGCCGCGCAATCGGCGATGCCGCCGACGTTGCAATCCGCGATGCAGGCGGCGCAATCGCAACAAGCCGTGCCGCATGCGCACTCGCCGTTGCAAATGGCGCTGCAGGCCGCGACCGAATCGCTCTCTACGACGGCCTTTGCGCCATCGTTTGCGTCGGCCACGCATGCCAGCGCCCCGGCCGGCGCACGTGAAGCCGCAGCGCGCCTCGAGCAGGCCGCCGCCGCATCAGCGAGCGATGCGCCGCGCACGATGGCGGAGTCAAACCCCTGGCTGATCGATCACGCTCGCCGTATCGCGAACCAGCAGAACGCGCCGCGCGTGCCGGGCATGACGCCCGCGGCCGCAGCAGCGCGTGGCCTTGGCAATGTCGCCGATCCGGTGCTGCCGCCCGACGTCGACGCCAGCACGCCCGACTGGGCGCTCGAGGCCGCTCATGTCGCCGCTCGCCGCGCCGCGCAGCGCCTCGGCCACGGCCCGGAGGCCGCAGGTCCCGCGCCCGGCAGCCGCAATGCGCAAGGCGCCGATGCGGCACAAACCGTGAGCGAAGCGATCCGCGCGCGCATCGAGCAGGTCGTCAACGAAACTGTGATGAACGAACTCGCCTCGATGCGCGGCATGATGGAAGAGCAGTTCGCGGGCCTCTTGTGGGGCGAGCGCCAGCGCCGCAGCCCGGTGCAGGGCGCGCTCACCAAGCAGCTGTTCGCCGCTGGCTTCTCGGCGCAGCTCGTGAAGATGATGATCGACCGCCTGCCCGACGTCGAAACTGAAGAAGCCGGCATGGAATGGCTCCAGTCGGTGCTCGAATCGAACCTGCCGGTGCTCGAAGACGAAGAGGCGCTCATGGAGCGCGGGGGCGTGTTCGCGTTGATGGGCCCGACGGGCGTAGGCAAGACCACGACCACGGCGAAGCTCGCCGCGCGCTGCGTGATGCGCTTCGGCGCAAGCAAGGTGGCGCTCCTCACCACCGACAGCTACCGTATCGGCGGCCACGAGCAACTGCGCATCTTCGGCAAGATCCTCGGCGTTTCGGTGCACGCGGTGCGCGACGGCGCGGACCTCCAGCTCGCGCTCACCGAACTCAAGAAGAAGCACATCGTGCTGATCGACACGATCGGCATGAGCCAGCGCGACCGCGCCGTGGCCGACCAGATCGCCATGCTGTGCGGCGCCGGCCGCCCGGTGCAGCGCCTGTTGCTGCTCTCGGCGACCAACCACGGCGACACGCTCAACGAAGTCGTGCAGGCCTACCAGAGCGGCCCGGAAAACGCGCCGCTCACGGGCTGCATCCTCACCAAGCTCGACGAGGCGACCAACCTCGGCAGCGCGCTCGACACCGTGCTGCGCTACAAGCTGCCGGTGCATTACGTCTCGACGGGCCAGAAGGTCCCCGAGAACCTTTACGTGGCGACGCGCCGCTTCCTGATCCGCAGCGCTTTCTGCATTCCGCGAGAGAGTTCGCCGTTCGTGCCGCACGCAGACGATATCCCGGCGCTGCTGTCGGCACTCTCGACGCGTACGAATTCGCAGGCTCCCGAGGTCAGGTTTGGATAAGTTCGTAATCGATCAGGCCGAAGGGCTGCGGCGGCTGCTCGCGCGCGAAGGCTCGCGCGTAGTCGCGGTGACAGGCGGCGCGGGTTCGCCCGGGCGCACGACCACCGTGGTCAATCTCGCGGCGGCGCTCACCGCGCAGGGTAAAGACGTGCTCGTGATCGACGAGTGCCTGGGACCCCGCTCGGTCTGTTCGCAGGTAGGCAGCGTGCGCGGCGCGGGCAACTTCGCCGCCGTGATGCGCGGCGAGCGCACACTCGACGAAGCCGTGGGACGTCACGCGCTCGGCTTCGGCGTGCTGGCCGCCTCGCGCGACAACCGCGCGCAATACACGTCCGCACAGCTGCAAAAAGTCATTTCGGGCCCCGCGGACATCGTATTGATCGACGCGCAGCTCGATGCCGAAGGCGCGCTGTCACCGCTCGCCATGCACGCGCATGACGTGCTGATCGTCATGCGCATCGGTGCGCAGTCGATCACGGACGCCTATGCGTGCATGAAGCGGCTGCACTTCGCGCATGCGATCGCGCAGTTTCGCGTGCTCGCGAATCATGTGGCGAACGCAAGCGACGCGCACACCGCGATCGAAAACCTCGCCGGGGTGGCGAGCCGCTACCTGAGCGTGTCGCTCGAAAGCGCAGGATGCGTCGCCGCCGATCTGCACATGGCGCAGGCGCTCAAGCTCGCGCGCTGCATCGTCGATGCGTTTCCTTCGACGGCCGCCGCGCGCGACTTCCGGCACGTGGCCGCCGAACTGCCGCACTGGCCCATGCGACCCGCGGTTTCGGCGTGCTCGCCGGCCACGGCGCGCGCGAGTGCTGCATTCGTCCCCGCGGACGAAGAACATGAAGCGGCGGGCGACGCACCCGCCGACGACCCGCTACACGCTACGCATGCAACAAACGCCGCACACAGCACGCTCGCCGCGAACGCCGATTCGTTCGTGGCAAGCGTGACGGGTGTGCATCCCGCACCCAATGCAACATCCGCGTCCGCTGCGGCCCACGTGGGCTGGCGGACCGATACGCCCGCGCAGCGCACGTCGCCGCAGCACGTCTGACGTGCTCACGACGACGCCAATCAGGGACATGAGAAGTGGAGAGCACGATGTATAACGCTCAAGGAAAAATTTCGCAGGCCGACGTGCTTGCGAAGTACGCGCCGCTCGTCAGAAGGCTCGGCTTGCAGCTCGTGGCCAAGATGCCGGCGAGCGTGGACCTCGACGACCTGATCCAGGCCGGCATGATCGGCCTGCTCGACGCGGCCAACCGCTACAAGGAAGATCAGGGCGCGCAGTTCGAGACCTATGCGAGCCAGCGCATTCGCGGCGCGATGCTCGACGAGCTGCGCAGCAACGACTGGCTGCCGCGCAGCCTGCGCCGCACCTCGCGTGAAGTGGAAAGCGCAGTGCACCAGGTGGAGCAGCGGCTCGGGCGCTCGGCGAGCGAGACGGAGATCGCCGAGCATCTGAGCATGCCGCTCGACGAGTATCAGAGCATGCTGCAGGACCTGCACGGCAGCCAGCTCATCTACTACGAAGACTTCGACCGCTCCGCCGAGGACGAACCGTTCCTCGACCGCTACTGCGTCGATCATTCGGATCCGCTTTCGGCGCTGCTCGACGACAGCCTGCGCGGCGCGCTCGTCGAGGCGATCGAGCGGCTGCCCGAGCGCGAGAAGCTGCTCATGTCGCTCTACTACGAGCGCGGCATGAACCTGCGCGAAATCGGCGCGGTGATGGAGGTGAGCGAGTCGCGCGTGTGCCAGCTGCACAGCCAGGCGGTGGCGCGCCTGCGCACGCGGCTGCGCGAGATGGCGTGGGCCGGGCAGGAGAATTGAGGCGTTAGACGCCGCGCGGTTGCACGCGTGGGCCGGGTGCGGTGAAAGAGCCGGGGTGCGAGAGCGCTCCGGCTTTTTTGTTGGCGCACGGATCGAATCGCGTGGTGACAATTTGACACCACACGTGATATAGTGACTCCATTCCGTAGATGCAGATCGACGCAGTCCAGCTGGACTCGAGTCGTCGCCGAGGGGAGTGCCCACGTCTTACTTTTGAACCTCGGACGGAGCATCCGCCAAACGATGTAGGCGTGTGCCCGGCCCGAAAAAAGGATGAACAATGGCTATCAACAACGGTATGGAAAACTCCAGCCGCGGGCGAATCACTGCCCGGTTGAGCGCGGAGAAGCAGGAAATCCTGCAGCTTGCTGCAGATCTTTCGGGCAGTACCCTCAACCAGTTTATTGTGCAGGCCGCGCTTAGGGCCGCGGAGCAGGTCATCGAGCAGGAAGAGGTCATTCGTTCCATCCGCCTGACGATGGACGAATCGAAGCGCTTCTTCGCGCTGCTGGATGAACCGCCGAAGCCCAATGAGGCGCTGCAGCGCGCGATGGCTCGCTTCAGGAAGAACAAGAGTGGAAACGCAGATTCGTCAACTGAGGGAGAGCGATGACCGCAACAGCTTCGATTGCGGCGTCGATTCGTTGAGCGAATGGATTCGCCACATAGCGAGCCAGCATCAAAAAAAGAATCTATCGCGCACTTACGTTGCTGCGGTTTCGTCTGCTCCGCACACGGTAGCTGGCTACTACGCTCTTGCGGCGACAGCCGTGGAAACGGACGGAATGCCGGACGCACGGCTGCCAAGAAGCGTCTCCGCAGTCCTGCTCGCTCGACTGGCGGTAGACATGCGGCACCAAGGTCAGGGCCTTGGCGAATATCTGCTTATGCACGCACTGGACGTCGTACTGACAACTGCGGAGACGGTGGGCGTGCAGTGTGTTCTTGTCGATGCGCTCGATGAGAGCGCAGCGGGGTTCTATCGAAAATACGGGTTCGAGTCGTTCACAGACGCGCCGCGTAGATTATTCCTGCCCGTTGCGACGATCAAGCAGGCATGAAGGCCTAACGGCCATCCAGGCCATCCATTTCCCCAAACAAAAAAGCCGAAGCGTCGCCGCTTCGGCTTTTTGTCTTTGGCGAACGAGGCGAACAACGCGCCCGAAGCGCTTACAGGCCGAACGCCGGCAGCCGCCCATCGGGACCGTAAAGCATCGCGCCGTTGCCCGTTTCGCCGCGCAGGATCGAGAGCGCGCGGCGGTTATGTTCCATGCGCGTGCGGATCATCATGCCGATCGTGAGATTCTTGCGGCGCGCGCGCTCGGTCGAACCCTTGAGCAGCGCCCACTGGCTCGCCAGACGCGTGTCGCCGTCGCAGGCCATTTCGATGCCTTTACGGCCACCGGGGAGGCCGAGGCCTGCCAGTTGCGCGTCGCGCGCCTTTTCGAGGCCCGCGAGACGTTGCGTGAGCGTCGTCTTCTGCTCGACGATCTGCGGGAGCGCCTCCATGCCGTCTGCCGACACGAGCGCCTTCTCTTCGTAGGCGAGCAGCGACGCGAACGCTTCAACCGTGGCGTGTTCGTCGATCAGTGTGGCCAACAGAGCATCTTTCATTGCAAGGCACCAAAAAAAGCGAAGTTTGCGCGCCGCTCGTGCGTCGGACGTCAGTTGCCCGACGTCGGCTTCATGAGGTCGCGGGCGGTCTGGATCACGCCGTCGGCAATCTTGCCGGAGTCGATCTGCAGCGTGCCGTTGCGGATCGCGTCCTTGATCGACTGCACATGCGCCGTGTCGATGTCGGCGGAGCCGCTCGCGGCGAGCGAGCGCATCGTCGACGAAAGCGACGAGAGGCTCACGTTCGCGCCCGCAGCGCTCGCGCTGCCTGCCGCGCCGGAGGCGGCCGCGTTGTCGGTGCTGGCGGCGCTTACGCCGGTCGAATCGCCTTGCGAGCGCGCGAGGCCATCCTGCAGCGGGCGTGGATCATTGCGGGTGGAGGAGTCAACTTTCACGATGGGCTTTCCTGATCGATTTGACCTTGATAACGGCATAGGTCGGGCCGAACTTTAGCGCGAAAATCCCATCGTTACATGCTGTTACGTGTGCTGGCGCACAAAGCCGGAAATCGCCGGATCAGGCCGCCGGGCGGAGCCGAACCCGCCGCGGCCCGGCCCTTACCAGATCTTGCCGGCCCTAGATTTGCACCTGCACCGTGCCGGCGTCCTTGACCACGCCCGAGATGATCTGGCCGCCGCTCGTGCGCACGCGCACCTGCTGGCCGGGCTCGGCGTTGTTGAGCGCGCTGCCTTCGGCGGAGATCGTGAAATTGCTGCCCACGGCGATCACCTTGACGGTTTGTCCGATCACCACCGAGGCGGCGCTGCGCAGCATGTCGGTGCGCAGCGGCAGGCCCGCGGCAATCCGCGCGAGCGCGACGGCGCCCGTCGCCTGGTTGGGATCGGTGATGATGGTCTGCGGCAGGCTCGCGAGGTCGCCCGCGCGTGGCATGAAGTCCGCGGCCGAGAGGGCTTCGCCCGCGCCGATCTGGCGCGAGGCCACGTAGTACGTCACGTCCACGGCAATGCGCGCGCTCACATAGAGCGTCCACGGTTTCGCACCGATGCAGCGCATGCCCACGGTCGTATGGCCATACGTGCGCGCGCCCGGCGGCATGAACGGCTCGAGCGAGGTGCAGGCCGCGAGGCCGCGCGGGAACACCGGCGCGACCGTGATGCTCACGCGGCCCGGCAAGCCCTTCGACTGCTGCTGCAAGAAGGCGAGCGCGACGGCGCGGATCGATTCGCCATCCTGCTGACCGGGCGGCGCGGTCTGCACGTTCGTGGCGACGGCGCTGGTATTGGTGTTCGCAGGCGCGCTGGTGCTTGTGTTGGCAACCGGTTTCGCGAGCGCGTCTGCCGCCGCGCCAGCGTCAACGACTACGGCGGCGACGCGGTTCGCGGCGCCCGGCAGGTTCACGCGCTGGAGCGTGCCCGCGTTGTTCGGGTTGGCCGTCGGCACGCGCATGGGCTGGGCGCTCGCGCCCGGCGAGGGAATCGTGACGATGCGCGGCGCATCGCCTTGGGGCGCGCGCTCGCCGGGACCCGGAATCGTAATCATGCCGTTCGACTCGACACCCGCGCGCGCATCCTCGGGCACGCCGTGCGAATTCAGATCGGCGTAGCTGGCCGCGCGCAGCGGCGCGGCGTCACTCGCCGCAGCATTGGTGACCGCAGCCGCGGCGGGCTTCTTTGCGTTGCTGGCGAGCAGCGCGTTCATCTGCGCGGCGTCGGAGCCTGCTCGGTCGCCGTTGCCCGCAATAAATATCTGGCCCGCGCCCTCGGATTGCGGCGCGGTTTGCGCATGAGCGAGCGCGCCGCCGAAGACGCAGACAAGCACGCACGCCCAGGACGCGCCCCACGACAGCGCGCGCGCACGCCGCTCCAGGCCGGTGTGCGGCCTGCGGAAAGTGGCAGTCTGCGGCATCGTCGTTCTCCATCGAATGCATTGACACGCCTCGCATTCTAGGCGGCGGCCCCCGCGCGCTAGCGTCGAATAGAGGGGCGCTTTACCGGCTATTCGTCCGATTGGTTCTTGCCACCCCCGCCTAATATTCCACTCCATGCGCAAAGGCCTTCGGGCTGCGCGCCTAACGTTTGCGCCGCTTTCCTCGCCGATGACGAGCCCGCTGCGCTCACGACGAATCCTTTTTCGTTTCACGGAGAACGCCCGATGCTGGACAAACTCGATGCCGAATTCGCCTTTGGGCGCGAAGCGCTCGACGTGCGCGCCACGCGGCAGGCATTGATCTCTTCGAACATCGCGAACGCCGACACGCCGGGCTACCAGGCGCGCGACGTGGACTTCGCGGCCTCGCTGGCTGGCGCGCTGCGGCAGCAAGGCGCCGGCGGCACGGTGGGCATGGCGGCCACCTCGGGCGGCAACGCCCAGCCGCTCGCCATGGCGCAGCCCGCAGGCGTGACGAGCGGCATGCAGATGGCGGCCACGGAGTCGGGCCACATGGCAGGCGACGCGAAGCTGATCCCGACGGGCGGCCCGGCCGACACCTACAAGAGCCAGCTCATGTATCGCACGCCGGTGCAGCCCGCGCTCGACGGCAACACGGTCGATCTCGACACCGAACGCGTGCAGTTCGCCGACAACGCGCTGCACTTCGAGTCGGGTATGACGGTGGTCTCGCAGCAGATCAAGACGATGATGTCCGCGATCACCTCGGGTTCGAGCTGATCACCGCGCGAGAAGCGAAGCCGCAATACGCAGTAACGAAGCCATGAACGACCAACGCGCGCGTGACGCGCACCTGATGTGAGGTCAACGAAACCATGCCATCCCTGATGAACATTTTCAGCGTTGCGGGTTCCGCCATGACGGCGGAATCGCAGCGTCTGAACGTGACGGCGTCCAATCTCGCCAACGCCGACAGCACGACCGGCCCCGACGGCCAGCCGTACAAGGCGAAGCAGGTCGTGTTCGCCGTCAATCCGCTCGGCGGCGCGCGCACGGCCTCGGGCCAGCAGGTGGGCGGCGTCAGGGTGACGGGCGTGGTGGACGACCCCACGCCCATGAAGCAGACGTACGACCCCGACAATCCTTCCGCCAACGCGGACGGCTACGTGACGATGCCCAACGTCGATCCGGTGCAGGAGATGGTGAACATGATCTCGGCGTCGCGCTCGTACCAGGCCAACGTCGAAACGCTGAACACGGCCAAGCAGTTGATGCTCAAGACGCTCACCATCGGGACCTAAAGCGGGGACCTGAAGCGGGGACCTGAAGCAGCCACCTGAAGCCCGGCACGCACTACGCAGTAATACAGAGACCAGCGGGCGCGAAACGAAGAAACGCCCGCCACCACCACACGCCAAGCACGAAGCGCAATCGAGGGAGAACGCGTTGAGTTCCAGCAACACAACCATCGGCGGCAGCACCGCCACCGTGTCGCAGCAGCTGCTCGACACCATGAACGGCACGAGCTCGTCGAGTTCGACCTCGTCGTCGTCGAGCGGCACGAGCGCGAGCGACCTGCAGACCACCTTCCTGCGAATGCTCGTCGCGCAGTTGCAGAACCAGGATCCGACCAATCCGATGGACAGCTCGCAGATGACTTCGCAGCTCGCCCAGATCAACACGGTGTCGGGCATCCAGCAGCTCAACACGTCGCTGTCGTCGCTCTCCACCCAGCTTTCGGCGGGCCAGAACGCGCAGGCGGCGCTGCTGATCGGCTCGACCGTGCTCGCCCCGGGCAGCAGCGCAGCCGTGTCGAGCGGCACGGCGCCGCAACTCGGCGTCACGCTGCCAGCGGCGGTGTCGGACGTGAAGCTCACGATCACCAACTCGGCAGGCCAGGTCGTCAACACGCTCGACCTCGGCGCGCAGTCGGCAGGCACGGTGCCGGTCACCTGGAACGGCAAGGACAGCGCGGGCAACACGGTTGCCGACGGCACCTACACGATCAGCGCGAGCGCGACGACCAACGGCCAGTCCGCCACGGCAACCGCGCTCGTCGCGAGCCAGGTGCAGGGCGTGGTCCAGCAGTCGGACGGCACGGCGAGCCTCTCGCTCGCCAACGGCAAGACAGTCGCGCTTTCGAGCGTCGGCGCCATTCTCTGAACCTGATAAACGCGGAGTAGACAAACATGGGCTACCAGCAAGGATTGAGCGGCCTCGCCGCGTCGTCGAACGACCTCGACGTGATCGGCAACAACATCGCCAATGCGAACACCGTTGGCTTCAAGCAGAGCACGGCGCAGTTCGCCGACGTCTACGCGAACACCATCGCGACGTCGGTCGGCAACCAGATCGGCCTCGGCGCCTCGCTTCAGACCGTCCAGCAGGACTTCTCGCAAGGCACGATCAACACGACGGGCCAGGCGCTGAACGTCGCCATCAACGGCAACGGCTTCTTCCAGATGTCGCACAACGGCACGGTCACGTACTCGCGTAACGGCGTGTTCCAGCTCGACAAGAACGGCTATATCACGGACGCATCGGGCAACGACCTGATGGGCTATGCCGCCGATTCGACCGGCGTGGTCAATACGGCGCAAACCGTGCCGCTGCAGGTCCCGACCACCAACATCGCGCCGGTTGCGACGAAGAACATCACGGCGCAGCTGAACCTGAACGCGCAGGCCACGGCGCCCACCACGACGCCCTTCAGCGAAACCGACTCGACGAGCTACACGTATTCGACCTCGGTGACGGCCTACGACACGCTCGGCGGCGCCCAGACGGTCAACATGTATTTCGCGAAAGACGCGACGAGCGGCCAGTGGGGCGTTTATGCGGGTCAGGCCGGCTCGGTGACGCAGATCGGCACGGCACAGTTCAGCTCGTCCGGCGCGCTCCAGAGCATCACGGCCGCGGGCACGGCAACGAGCAACGGGACCACGTCGCTCACCTTCAACATTACGCCGACGGACGGCTCCACGAAGCCGCAGTCGCTGACGCTCGACCTCGCGGGCACGACGCAGTACGGCTCGGCCAACGGCGTGAACAATCTCACCCAGGACGGCTACGCGAGCGGCACGCTCTCGAACTTCTCGATCGGCGCGGACGGCACCATCACCGGCAATTACTCGAACGGCCAGACCATGGCGCTCGGCCAGGTCGTGCTTGCCAACTTCAACAACCCCAATGGCCTCGTGAATCTGGGCGGCAACCAGTTCCAGCAAACGGCCGCTTCGGGTGTCGCGCAGGTCTCCACGCCGGGCAGCACGAACCACGGCACGCTCACGGGCGGCGCGCTCGAATCGTCGAACGTCGACCTGACGAACCAGCTTGTCGACTTGATCACGGCACAGCGCAACTATCAGGCGAACGCGCAGACCATCAAGACGCAGCAGACCGTCGACCAGACGCTGCTGCAGATGTAACGCGCGCTAACCACGTACCGGGCACATCATGGACCGATTGATCTATACCGCGATGACGGGCGCGAGCCAGGCGCTCGAGCAGCAGGCCGTCGTCGCGAACAACCTCGCGAACGTCTCGACCACGGGCTTTCGCGCGCAGCTCGCCAACTTTCGCGCCGTGCCGATGTCGTTCGGCGACGGCTCGACGGTGAACGACCAGACCACGCGCACCTACGTGCTCTCGGCGACGCCTGGCTCGGACATGACGCCCGGTGCGATCTCGCATACCGGCAACCCGCTCGACATCGCCGTTCAGGGCGCGGGTTTCATCGCCGTGCAGACGGCCGACGGCAACGAGGCCTATACGCGTGCGGGCAACCTGCACGTCGATGAAAACGGCCAGCTCGTCACCGCCGCCAACCAGCAGGTGATCGGCGGCGGCGGCCCGATCGCCGTGCCGCCGGGCTCGGCGGTCACGATCGGCAAGGACGGCACGGTTTCGGCCATCGCGCCGGGTAGCCCCGCCAACGCGATCGCCATGATCGACCAGATCAAGTTCGTCAACCCGCCGGCAGGCGCGCTCACGCGCGGCGACGACGGCCTTTTCCACACGTCGGACGGCAACCCCGCCGACGCGGACCAGACGGTGCAGGTCGCGACCGAGTCGGTCGAGGGCAGCAACGTGAACCCGGTGGCGGCGATGGTCTCGATGATCACCAATGCGCGCCAGTTCCAGATGCAGACCAAGCTGCTGCAGAACGCGGACCAGAACGAGCAGAGCGCGAACCAGCTGCTCAACTTCAGCTAAGCCATTTCAAGTTAAATGAAGGCCGCCTCGCGCCGCATGATGCGCGCGAGGCCGGACCGGGAGAAAGACACCGTGAACCGATCGCTTTACATCGCCGCCACCGGCATGCAGGCCCAGCAGTCGCAGATGGACGTGATCTCGAACAATCTCGCGAACGTGAGTACCAATGGCTTCAAGGGCTCGCGCGCGGTGTTCGAGGACCTCATGTACCAGACGCTGCGTCAGCCGGGTGCGAACTCGACCCAGCAAACCGAACTGCCTTCGGGCAGCCAGGTGGGCACGGGCGTGCAGCAGGTGGCGACCGAGCGTCTCTACACGCAGGGCAACCTGCAACAGACCGGCAACTCGAAGGACGTGGCGGTCAACGGTGCAGGCTTCTTCCAGGTGCAGATGCCCGACGGCAC
This sequence comes from Paraburkholderia flagellata, assembly GCF_021390645.1. Lineage (GTDB taxonomy): Bacteria > Pseudomonadota > Gammaproteobacteria > Burkholderiales > Burkholderiaceae > Paraburkholderia > Paraburkholderia flagellata. Next base: position 3,014,154 of record NZ_JAJEJT010000001.1, on the reverse strand, counting down.
GACGGCCTACACGCGCGACGGCTCGTTCCAGACCAACTCGCAAGGCCAGCTCGTGACGGCAAGCGGCTACCAGGTGATCCCGGCGATCACGGTGCCCGCGAACGCCACCTCGCTCACCATCGGCAGCGACGGCGTGGTGACGGTCACGACGCCGGGTACGGCCAACAACACGACCATCGGCACGCTGCAGCTCGCCATGTTCATCAACCCGGCCGGTCTCCAGTCGAACGGGCAGAACCTGTTGTCGGAAACGGCTTCGTCGGGTGCGCCCACGGTTTCCACGCCGGGCCAGAACGGTTCGGGCACGCTCAATCAGGGCTACGTGGAATCGTCGAACGTGAACGTGGTGCAAGAGCTCGTGAACATGATCGAGACGCAGCGCGCCTACGAAATCAACAGCAAGGCGGTCACCACTTCTGACCAGATGCTGCAAACCCTCAGCCAGATGCAGGTCTGAGGCTGAGTCCCTGGTTAATCAAGTCGGTGAAGAATATGTCGCAGTCCGTTCGAAACCATCCTCGCATCCGCGCGCGGCAGCCGGGCAACGCCCGCTCGCTCGTGGCGGCTGTGGCGCTCGCGATGCTGGCGGGCTGCGCCTACATTCCCAACAAGCAGCCTATCGTGCAGCAGCCGATGACGGCCGTGCCGCCCATGCCGCCCACGAACCTGTCGCCGGGCGCCATCTACAACCCGGGCTACGCGGGACGGCCGCTCTTCGAGGACCAGCGCCCGCGCAATACCGGCGACATCCTCACGATCGTCATCTCCGAAAACATCAACGCGACCAAGTCATCGGGCGCGAACACCAAGCGCGGCAGCAGCACGAGCGTCGCGGGGACCGCGAACTTCCTGCCGGGCTTCTTCAACCGCGCGAACCTGAATACGACGGGCGCGAACCAGTTCGATGCCACGGGCGGCGCGAACGCTTCGAACACGTTCACGGGCGTCATCACCGTGACCGTGACGAACGTGCTGCCCAACGGCAATCTCGTCGTTTCCGGCGAGAAGCAAATGCTCATCAACCAGGGCAATGAATACGTGCGCTTTTCCGGCGTCGTCAATCCGAACACCGTTGCCGGAGACAACTCCGTGCTCTCGACCGACGTCGCCGACGCGAAGATCGAATACTCCGCGAAAGGCGTGATCGACGAAGCAGAAACGATGGGCTGGCTGCAACGCTTCTTCCTGAACATCGCGCCATGGTAAAGATCCGCTTCCATCGTTCGCGCCGCTCGCGCGTGAAGGACGTGCTCGCCGCCCTGGGCGTGGCGTTCGGCTTCGTCGTCGCCTGCGGTGCGCTCGTTGCCTACGCGACGCCGGCGCGCGCCGAGCGCGTGAAAGACCTCGCAACCTTCCAGGGCGTGCGCGACAACCCGCTCATCGGCTACGGCCTCGTGGTAGGTCTCGACGGCACCGGCGACCAGACGACCCAGGCGCCGTTCACCACGCAAACGCTCGCGAACATGCTCGCGAACCTCGGCATCTCCATCAACAACACGTCGAGCTCGTCGGGTTCCTCGTCGACGCTCAACAACATGCAGCTGAAGAACGTCGCCGCGGTGATGGTGACGGCCGTGCTGCCGCCGTTCGCGCGGCCGGGCGAGCAGATCGACATTACGGTGTCGTCGCTCGCCAACGCGAAGAGCATTCGCGGCGGCACGCTGCTGCTCACGCCGCTCAAGGGCGCCGACGGCCAGGTCTATGCGCTCGCGCAGGGCAACGTGGCCGTGGGTGGCGCAGGCGCCTCGGCCAACGGCAGCAGGGTGCAGGTGAACCAGCTCGCCGCAGGCCGCATTGCGGGCGGCGCGATCGTCGAGCGCTCCGTGATCTCGCCGGTTTCGCAGCAGGGCGGCCTCCTCACGCTGACCGTCAACGACATGGACTACGACACGACGCAGCGCATCGTCTCGGCCGTCAACAACATGTTCGGCCCGGGCACGGCCTCGCCGCTCGATGGCCGCACGATCCAGGTGCACGGGCCGGCCGATCCGGGCTCGCAGGTGGGCTTTATCGCGCAGATCCAGGACCTCAACGTGAACCCGGCCACGCCGGCTGCGAAGGTGATCCTGAACGCGCGCACCGGCTCGATCGTCATGAACCAGATGGTGACGCTGGAGAGCTGCGCGGTCGCGCACGGCAATCTCTCGGTCGTCGTGAACACGCAGACGGCGGTGAGCCAGCCCGGTGCGTTCTCCAACGGCCAGACGGTGGCGACGCGCCAGTCGCAGATCCAGTTGAAGCAGGACAACGGAGCGCTCAAGCTCGTCACGGCCGGCGCGAATCTCGCCGAGGTCGTGAAGGCGCTCAACGCGCTCGGCGCCACGCCGGCGGACCTGATGTCGATCCTGCAGGCGATGAAGGCGGCGGGCGCACTGCGCGCCGACCTCGAGATCATCTAAGAGGTGTAACTTGGATAATACGAACAACATCGGCGGCGGCAGCCTCGACCTCACCAACCGCTTCGCGCTCGACGTGCAGGGCTTCGACTCGATGCGCGCCGCGGCGAACGCCTCGCCCCAGCAGGGCGCGAAGATGGCCGCGAAGCAGTTCGACGCGGTCTTCACGCAGATGATGCTCAAGAGCATGCGCGACGCGACGCCCGACGACGGTCCGCTCGACTCACACGACGGCGCGCAGTTCACCTCGATGATGGACCAGCAGCTCGCGCAGCAGATGTCGAACAAGGGCATTGGCGTGGCGAACGCGATGCTCAAGCAGCTCATGCGCAGCATGGGCGGCGCCGCGGGTGCCGATGGCGCAGGCGGTGCGGGTGGTGCAGGCGGCGTGGCGGGCGCGATCTCGGGGCTTTCTGGCAAGGACGCGAACGAGGGCAACCTCGCGATGCTGGGCGCGCTCGGGCGCGCCTACGGCAACGCGGCGGCCAATGGCGCGCTAGCCAACGGCTCGGGCTACAGCGGCAACAGCGCGCTCACGCCGCCGGTCAAGGGCAACGGCGACGCCTCGGTGGACGCTTTCGTCGACAAGCTCGCCAACGCCGCGCAGCAGGCCAGCTCGACCACGGGCATCCCTGCGCGCTTCATTCTCGGCCAGGCCGCGCTCGAATCGGGCTGGGGCAAGCGCGAGATCAAGAACGCCGACGGCTCGACGAGCCACAACGTGTTCGGCATCAAGGCGAGCAAGGACTGGACCGGCAAGACCGTCTCGACGGTCACGACCGAGTACGTGGACGGCCAGCCGCATCGCGTGGTGGAGAAGTTCCGCGCGTACGACTCGTACGAAGACGCGATGACCGACTACGCCTCGCTGCTCAAGAGCAATCCGCGCTATGCGTCGGTGATCAACGGCTCGAAGAGCGCCGAGGGCTTCGCGCACGGCATGCAGCGCGCGGGCTACGCCACCGATCCGCACTATGCGAAAAAGCTGCTGACCATCATGCAGCGGATGGCCTGACGGTCGACTCGACGGCCGGCGCCGCGGTTGGCGTCAATTGGGCAACCGCAAACGTTGCCTCGGCGCAGTTGCCGGAAGAATCTGCGCGCGTGTGTTTCATGCAGGGAAAAGCCACAGTTTTTTTACGGCCAATCCCTAAATTTTTCGTAATGCCTGCCGCTAATGCAGGCGAGATGGAAAAGCAATCGGGCGCTCAGGCCGCCCGAACGGCGCGTGCGGAAAGGCGCGCCGGCACGTTCACGAATTACCGGCAGGCCCGATGAATACCGTTCAGTCGAATCCACAGGAAGCAGGCGAGGGCGCAGAAGGCGTCCCCGATTTTGGGCGCCGCAATCCGCTCGAGATCGGCGTCCAGCTACGCAATCTCGTCAACCGCGGTGACTTCCTGACGCTCCAGTATCGCGGCGGACAGCTCGTCACGCGCATTCTCGCCGTCAACGGACGCGAGCGCACTTTCGTGTTCGACTGGGGCGCGATGCCCGAGCAGAACACGGGCGTGCTCGCCGCGCCCTCGTGCCACTTCCACGCATCGCCCGATGGGGTGCGCGTGGAGTTCAAGACGGCCACGCCGCGGCGCACCGAGTTCGAAGGGCGCCCCGCGTTCGAAGCCGACTTCCCCGAAGTGCTGTTCTACATGCAGCGGCGCGAGTATTTCCGCGTCGACACGCCCGTGCTCGAGCCGTGCATCTGCCGCGGCGAACTGCCGGGCGGCGGCGCGCGCTTCGCGTACGAGGTGCATGACCTCTCGCTTGGCGGCCTCGGGCTGCGCACGACCGACGAGCGCGTCGCGGATCTCGCCATGGGCCTCGTGCTGGCCGACGTCGAGCTCGATCTGCGCGCGCACGGCAAGCTGCGCGTGGATCTCGCGCTCGTCGTGCTGCGCTTCATCGACCTGCCCAACGGCGAGCGCCGCTATCACATGGGCTTTCGCTTCGACGCGCTGCCCGGCTCCGCCGAGAACACGCTGCAGCGCTATATCACGCAGCTCGAAATGAAGCGCCGCGCGCTCGCCCGCGCCTGATCGGCACAGCCTCATCCGCACTATCCGCAGCATCTGGCCGGCGCAACGCGTGTTGCGCCGGTTCGCCCCGCCACGGGCGAGGCACGCGCATGCGCGCTAACGTTTTCGCGCGCATCAGGCGCTCAATATTTGCAGTGCGCTGCCGTTATACCGTGGGTACATCACGCGGTTTGCCAGGGGGGCAGGCCGTTTTCGAGGATCACGCATGTCCAACATCTTCTCGATCGGTCTGAGCGGCCTGCAGGCGGCGCAGATTGGCATCTCGACCACCGGCGAGAACATCAGCAACTCGACGACCGCGGGCTACACCGTCGAGAAGCCGGTGTACCAGGAATCGGCGGGTCAGTACACGTCGAGCGGCTATATCGGCAGCGGCGTCACGACCGCGACCGTGCAGCGCGCCTACAGCCAGTACCTCACGACGGCGCTCAACAACGCGCAGTCGACCAGCAGCGCCTATTCGGCTTCGTACACCCTCGCCACGCAGCTCTCGAATCTCGTGGGCAGTCCGACCTCGGGCATCGCCACCGCGATCACGAACTTCTTCACGGGCCTGCAGAACGTCTCGAATTCGCCTTCGGATACTGCGGCGCGCCAGACCGTGCTTTCCGACGCGCAAACGCTCGCCACCCAGATCAACGCCGCGAGCTCGCAGTACGACGCTATGCGCCAGAGCGTGAACACGCAGCTCACGAGCGCCGTCTCGCAAATCAACACCTATACGCAGCAGATCGCGAACCTCAACGCGCAGATCACGGCGGCGAGCTCGGGCGGCCAGCAGCCGAACCAGCTGCTCGATCAGCGCGATCAAGCCGTCGCGAATCTTTCGCAGCTGGTCGGCGTGCAGGTCGTGCAGGGCAGCAGCGGCTACAGCGTCTTCCTTGGCAACGGCCAGCCGCTCGTGGTGAGCAGCAATAGCTACAACCTCACGACGCAGCCTTCGAGCACGAATCCTCAGGAACTCACGGTGGCGTGGCAGGGCCTGAACGGCGCGAGCGCCGCGGCACAAGGCACGCCGCAGGTGCTCACCTCGGCCGCGCTGCAAGGCGGCACGGTGGGCGGTCTCGTCTCATTCGTCCAGAACACGCTCGATCCGGCGGAGTCACAACTCGGCGCGATCGTCACGAGCTTCGCCGCGCAGGTGAACTCGCAGAACGCACTCGGCCTCACGCTCTCGGGCGGCGCGGGCGGCAACCTGTTCACGGTGGGCAACCCGCTCGTCACGGCCAGCTCGACGAACCCCGACACGCAGACCTCGGTAAGCGCGACGCTCACGAACAGCACGCAACCGCTCACCGACAACTACAAGCTGAGCTACGACGGCACGAACTGGAACCTCACCGACACGGCGACGAACAAGGTCGTCGATACCCAGCCGAACGGCACCGCGCCGATCACGATCGGCGGCTTCTCGATTACGCCTTCGGGCACGGTGAGCGCAGGCGACTCGTTCATGATCCAGCCGACGGCCGGCGCGCTCGCGAGTTTCTCCGTCGCCACCAGCGACCCCGCGGCCATCGCGGCGGCCACGCCGGTCGTCGTTTCGGCGGGCACAACGAACGCAGGTACGGCCAACGTCACGCAGGGTGCGGTAGGTACGGGCTATTCGACGACCAACCTGCCGGTCACGCTGAAGTACGACTCGACCACCGGCACGCTGACGGGTCTGCCCAACGGCACGACTGTGTCGATCACGGCAGGCGGAACGACCAGCACCGTGACGATCAACAGCGCCGGGACGCCGCCTGTGACCGGTGTGCCCTACGACCCGACCAACGGCGCGACGTACACCATCACGAATCTCACGGATTCGGCCGGCGCGAACGGCACCGCGACGAACGTGAGCTTCACAATGACCGGCACACCCTCGAACAACGACGCGTTCACGGTCGCAGGCAACAAGAGCGGCACGCAGGACGGCCGCAACGCGCTCGCGATTGCGAACCTCACGTCGAGCACGTCGTTCACCGGGTCGGCCACGCTCACCACGGCGTATGCGAACTACGTCAACACGATCGGCAACGCCGCTAGCCAGCTGCAGGCGTCGAACACGTCGCAGCAATCGCTCGTGACGCAGCTCACTTCGCAGCAGCAGTCGGTGCAGGGCGTGAACCTCGACGAGGAAGCCGCGAACCTGCTGCAGTACCAACAGCTCTATCAGGCCAACAGCAAGGTGATCCAGACGGCGGCGTCGCTGTTCCAGACCTTGATCGGCATTTTCCAGTGAGGCGCTAATCCATGCGTATCGCGACTTCCCAGATTTTTGCCTCCAGCGTGTCGACGATGGAGAACCAGCAGTCTCAGCTCCTGCAGGTCCAGCAGCAGATTTCGACTGGCGTGGCCATTTCGAATCCGGCCGACAATCCGCTCGGCGCCGCGCAGGCCGTGACGCTTTCCGCCACGAGTGCGACGCTCACGCAGTACTCATCGAACCAGACCACGGCGCTCACCGCGCTGCAGCTCGAGGACACGACGCTCACGAGCGTGACGAGCACGATGCAGAGCATCCATTCGCTCATCATCGAAGCCCAGAACGGCTCGCTCACCGACCAGGCGCGCCAGGCGATCGCCCAGCAGATGCAAGGCGACCGCGACCAGTTGCTCACGCTCGCCAACACCACGGACGGCGCAGGCAACTACATCTTCTCCGGCTTCCAGAGCACCTCGCAGGTGTTCTCGAACAAGTCGGGCGGCGGCGTGACCTACAACGGCGACGCGGGCCAGCGCGTGATGCAGGTGGCCGGCACGCGCAACATCGCGGTGGGCGACACGGGCACGACGGTGTTCCAGAGCGTGCAGGCCGTGGGTTCGGCCAATGTCGCCTCGGGCAGTTCGTCGAACACGGGTACGGGCGTGATCAGCGGTGTGACGGTGACGGACCCGACCCAGGCGACCAACAACGACAACTACTCGATCGCGTTCGCCACCGACCCGACGACCGGTGCGCTCACCTACACGGTGACCGACAGCAGCGCCAATCCGGCGACGACGACGACTCCGGCCACGTACACGGAGGGCAATGCCGTCTCGCTGGGCACGGGCATGAACGTGACGTTCTCGGGTACGCCCAGCGCGGGTGACTCGTTCTCGGTCAAGCCCGCCACGGCGTCGCAGAACACGGACGTGTTCGCGAGCATCGACAGCATCATCGCCGCGCTGAAGACGCCCACGAGCGGCTCCCAGGCTGCGGTCGCGAACCTCAACAACGCGCTGAACACCGGCCTCACGCAGATCGGCAACTCGCTGTCGAATGTGATTACGGTGCAGGCTTCCGTGGGCGGCCGCGAGCAGGAAGTGAAGGCGCTGCAAACGGTCACGTCGACCAACTCGTTGCAGGTCACCTCGAACCTCTCCGACCTCACGAGCACCGATACGGTGGCCGCGATCAGCCAGTTCGAGCAGCTCTCGAACGCGCTCACGGCTTCTCAGAAGAGTTTTGCCGCAACGCAGAATCTCTCGCTGTTCCAGTACATCAATCCTTGACGCGCGAGGCATTGAGCAGTCGAAAAAAAGCGGACTTCGGTCCGCTTTTTTTGTGCTGCCCGCACTGCCCGAACGGGCTTCAACCCGGCGGCCGCAGCGCGCCAGCGACGCGGCCCATCTGGTCGATGCCGCTGTCGAACAGGCGCGCGAAGTAGGGAATCAGGTTGGGCATCATGAGCTGGATGAGCAGCATGCCCACGAGCATGGTGAGCGCGAAGCCGATCTGGAAGATGCCGATCTGCGGAGCCGCGCGGTTGAGAATGCCGAGCGAAAGATTGGTGATGAGAAGCGCAACCACCACCGGCAGCGAAAGCAGCAGGCCCGAGGTCAGGATCGTCGCGCCATAGTTGGCGATCAGGTTCCAGCCGGAGGCGCCGAGCACGCTCGCCGTGACCGGCAGCGACTGGAACGTGGCGACGAGCGCCGCGAGCATCTGCAGATGGCCGTCGAACACGAGGAAGGCGAGCATCGCCATCATGTTCAGCCACGAGGAGAGCGCCGGGCTGCTGGTGTTGGCCTGCGGGTCGAAGAAGCTCGCGAAGCCGAGCCCCATGCCGAGGCTCATCATGTCGCCCGCCGCGGTCACGACCGCGAACACGAGCTGCATCGTGAAACCAAGCGCGATGCCGATCAGGAACTGGTTGACGAGGATCCACACGCCCTCGGCGGAAAACACCGTGACCTGCGGCATGGCACCGAGCGTGGGCGCGACGATCAGCGTGATGAAGCCCGCGAGGCCGATCTTCACGCGCGTGGGCACGGAGCGGTTGCCTACCACGGGCGCGACCGCCACGAGCGCCAGAATGCGCGTGAACGGCCAGAGGAACGCCGTGAGCCAGGCGTTGAGCTGCGCGTAGGTGACGGTGAACATCGTGTGCCCGAAGAATTGCGCCGTGAGCGTGGAGGGTGCAGAGGCGCGAGGGCGGCTAGCCCGCGAGCTGTGGAATGCTCGTGAAGATGCGGTGCATGTAGTCGAGCATGGTCGTGAGCATCCACGGGCCGGCGATCACGAGCGTGACCGCAATGGCGATCAGCTTGGGGATGAACGACAGCGTGGGTTCGTTGATCTGCGTGGCCGCCTGGAACAGGCTCACCACGAGACCCACGACGAGCGACACGAGCAGCAGCGGCGCGGCAAGCAGGAGCGCCACATACATCGCCTCGTGCGAGAGCGTCATGACCATTTCGGGCGTCATGTCAGGGTCCTCAGGTGAAGCTCTGCGCGAGCGAGCCAATCAGCAGTTGCCAGCCGTCCACCAGCACGAACAGCATGAGTTTGAACGGCAGCGAAATGGTCGCGGGCGAGACCATCATCATACCCATCGACATCAGCACGCTCGCCACCACCAGGTCGATGATGAGAAACGGAATGAAGACCGTGAAGCCGATCTGGAAGCCCGTCTTCAGCTCGCTCGTGACGAACGAGGGCACGAGCAGCGTGAGCGGCACGTCCTCGGGACCCTGCATCGGCGCCGCGTGCGAGATGCGCGCAAAGAGCGCGAGGTCGGACTCGCGGGTCTGGCGCAGCATGAAGGTCTTGAACGGCGCGACGCCGCGCGTCACGGCGTCGTCCATCGAAATCGTGCCGGCTGCGAACGGCTTGTAGCCGTCGTTGTATGCCTTGTCGAGCACGGGCGACATCACGAACAGCGTGAGAAAGAGCGCGAGGCCCACGAGCACCTGGTTGGGCGGCGTGGTCGTCGTGCCGAGCGCCTGGCGCAACAGCGAGAGCACGATGATGATGCGCGTGAAGCTCGTCATCATCAGCACCATCGCCGGCAGGAACGACAGCATCGTGAGCAGCAGCATCGTCTGCACGCTCAGCGAGTAGGTCGTGCCGCCGTTCGGGCCCGGGCTCGTGTTGAAGGCGGGCAGGCCCGCAGGTTGTGCCGCTTGGGCCGCTTGTGCATGAGCGAGGTGCGGCAGCGCGAGGGCGATGGCGCCCGCGCCGAGCATCAGTGCGAACGGCAGCGCCGTTCTGGCGATCTTTGCGAGGGTCGCCGCGCGTGCGTGAGCGTCGCCGCCCGCGATCGGCGCATGAAGGGAACTGCCGTGCATTTACTGCGCTCCGCCGTCGTGACGCATGAAACGCGCGTTGATGCGTTTATTCGCTTCGCTTTTTAGCGCGTCACGAAAGCGCTGTGCGAAGGTGCCCGAGAGGGCGGGGGCGTTGGGAGCAGCAGCCGCGACGCCTGCGGGAAGTTCGCCCGCGGGCAGCGTGTGAAGCAGGCGCACGTTGCCGGGCGCGGCGCCCAGCACGAGCCAGGTGTCGCCGATCTCGACCACGGCCACGCGCTCCTTGCCGCCGAGCGATGCGCCGCCCACGGTCTTCACGAGCGCGTTCCTCGGACCGCCTTGCAGGCCGAGGCGCCGTGCGAGCCAGGCACAGCCGAACACCACGCCGATTACGAGCGCCAGACCCAGCACCGTCTGCACGACGGCGCCGAAACCGAGCGCGGGGACCGCGCTGCCAGCGATCACGGCAGATGCGCCTGAAGCACTTGCGGCCGCGCGCGTGGCTTCGTTGACCGCCTGAAGGTCGGCGGCCCGCGCGCTCATGGCCGCGAAAACCGCCGCGCCGGCGAGCGACAGGTGCACGGCGAGACGCCACGAGAATCGCAGCACCCGCGCGCCGCGGGACATGCCCACGCGTCGTGCGGTGACGCCAGAAGCAACGTCGGACCTGGCGCCGGGAACAGCCTCGCGTTTCATCGGTTCAGCTTCCGGATCCGCTCGGACGGCGTGATGATGTCGGTGAGACGAATGCCGAACTTGTCGTTCACGACCACCACTTCGCCCTGGGCGATGAGGCAGCCGTTCACGAGCACGTCCATCGGTTCGCCGGCCATGCCGTCGAGTTCCACCACCGAGCCCTGCGCGAGTTGCAGCAGGTTGCGGATGGCGATCTTGGTGCGGCCAAGCTCCACGGTCATCTGGACGGGAATGTCCAGAATCATGTCGATGTCGTTGGCCGTCCTGGTCGAATCGACCTTCGAGAGCGGCTGGAACACGGCCGCGGGCTGCGCGGCGGGCGCGTCGTTGCTGTTCTGCTCGGCAAGCGCGCTCGCCCAGTCGTCCAGGGACGAATCGCCGCCTGCATCCTGCGCGGCGACGTCCATGGCCGGGTCAAGCACCGGCTCGTCTGCGCTCGTGCCGTTTACGTCACTCATATCCACCTTCCTTCATCGTGTCGGCTGCGCTGATCATCTTCTGGACCCGCAACGCGTATTGACCATTGAAAATTCCGTAGCCGCACTCCATCACGGGCACGCCGTCCACCTTGGCGGTGATGTGCTCCGCGACGTTCATGGGCAGCACGTCGCCCTTCTTCATGTTCAGGATCTGCTCGAACGTGACGGGCACCTGCGCGAGGTCGGCCGTGAGCTCGACTTCGGCGGCCTGCACCTGCTGCGAGAGCACGCGCACCCAGCGGCGGTCCACGTCGAGCACTTCGCCTTGCAGCGGCGAGGCGAGCACATCGCGGATCGGCTCGATCATCGAGTAGGGCATGCAGATATGCAGCGTGCCGCCCGTCGGACCGAATTCGATCGAGAACTGCGTGACGATCACGATCTCGTTGGGCGTGGCAACGTTTGCGAACTGCGTATGCATTTCGGAGCGCACGTACTCGAACTGCAGCGGCCGCACGCTTTTCCATGCGTTCGTGTAGTGCTCGAACACGAGATTGAGCAGCTTGCCGATGATGCGTTGTTCGGTTTGCGTGAAGTCGCGGCCCTCAACTCGCGTGTGAAAGCGCCCGTCCCCGCCGAAGAGGTTGTCCACGACGAAGAACACGAGGTTCGGGTCGAACACGAACAGCGACGTGCCGCGCAGCGGCTTCACGTGCACGAGGTTCAGGTTCGTCGGGATCGGCAGGTTGCGGGTGAACTCGCTGTACTTCTGCACGCGCACCGGACCCACCGAGATTTCGGCGGTGCGGCGCATGAAATTGAAGATGCCGACGCGCAACAGGCGCGCAAAGCGCTCGTTGATGATTTCGAGGCCGGGCATCCGGCCGCGAACGATACGTTCCTGCGTCGCGATGTTGTAGGGACGTACGCCCTGCTTATCGGACGCCCCCGCATCGGTATCGACTTCGCCGGTGACGCCTTTGAGGAGGGCATCGACCTCCTCCTGGGACATGAACTCGTCGTGGCCCATCGTCATGATGACTGGCCCTCCATCGCTGGAATCATTTCAGTCACGCTCACTGGACGACGAATTCGGTGAACAGCACGTCGTCGACGTGCATCGGCTTTTCATTTTCGGCCGAAGGCTGCGAGATCAGCACGGCTAGCTCGGTGGCGAGCGCACGCTTGCCGTCGAGCGGCGCGAGGTCGGACGGATGCTTGTTCGAGAGCGCGAGCAACAGGCGGCTGCGGATCTCGGGCATGCGGGCGACGAGCGCGTCCTGGGTGGCCTGGCTGTCGAGCTTGAGCGTGAGGCCGATGCGCAGATAATGCGATTCGCCGTCGTCGGTCTGCAGGTTGACGGTCATCGGCTCGAGCGCGTAATAGACGGATGTGACCGGGGGCGCTGCGGCCGGCGCGGCCGGTGCGCTCGCTGCGTGGCGCGACATGAAGAACCACGTCGCGCCGCCCGCCGCGGCGGCGGCGAGGATCGCAATGAGCGCGATGAGGAGAATGCGCTTCATCGGTCCGGGTTTCGCGCTTTGGGGCGCGGCTTGCTGGGATGCGGTGGTGGTCGCCATGTCGGAAAGTCAGCCTGGGATGCTTGCAAGGGTCCGGAGCGCCGACCTGATGGTCAGTCCGGGCATGCTGCATTGTTCCGGCTTTTGCCTTTCAGCGATGGGAGGAATAGACGGGGGAATTCCGGCTATCTCCTGGCTTTGTTGCGCGCCGCGGCAAGCCGGGCGTGCGATGCGAGCGCTGGGAAGACGCAGGCAGCCGCGTGCGCGGCTGCGTTGCCCAATGTTACCTGGAAGGTCCGGCCGGGAAGGTCCGGCAGAGGGGAAATGGCCGGAAGCGGGTCAGGCGAACGTGTCGATCAGGCCGACGGAGCGCTGCGTGACGCTCGCGCTGGCGCTGCTCGTGTCGTCCACGGCGTCCGCCGCGCTCAGCGTGCTGCCCGAGCCCGAACCGGAACCGCCCGAGCGGCCCGAGCGGCTGCCGTCCTGCTGCGCCTGCTGGTTCATTTGCCGCGAGAAGCCGTCGCTCACGCTCGCGCTGCCCAGGCCGATGCCGTTTTGCTCCATGGCCTCGCGCAGCTTCGGCAGGGCCGCCTCGACGGCCTCGCGCACCTGCTGGTGCTGCGAGACGAATAGGGCGTGCGCGTGGCTTTCGCTGACCTGGAGGACGACCTGGAGCGGTCCGAGATCCTTCGGGTTGAGCGTGAGTTCCGCCGACTGCTGGTGCGCATTCGAGAGGAACACCACCTTCTGGCTGAGCGCGTCTTCCCAGTCGTTCGTGCCGACCTGTGGCGCGATCGACGCGGAGGCGGCGGCCGCGGCCGCCGGATTCGAGGTTGCGCTAGCCGCCTGAGCGGCCTGGGCCTGCGCGGCCGTCGCGGCGGCGACCGCTGCGGCCTGGGTTGCGGCGAGCGCGTCGGTCGTGGCCGTGCTCGCCGTGGCATCGGTCTGCGTGGCGGCGCCTGCCTGCTGCTGCGCCGCTGCCGTGAGCGCGTCGGTTGCGGCCTTCGCGGTGTTGGCCGCGCTCGTCGGGACGCCCTTGGCCGCGTCGGCACTCGCGCCGCTGCTCATTGCCGTGCCGAACGCCTTGCTTTGGGCGTTCGCGCTCAAATGCGTAGCGAAGCTGCTGGCGATGCCCGAGCCTGCGCCGGTGCTGGCCATGGTTGCGGTGTTTGCCGCGGCGCCTGCCGTATTCGCCACGTGCGTGGGGAGCGCGCCCGCGCCGCCGCGCAGTTGCGCGAGCGCGGCTTGAAGGGCATCGTGCATCGACTTCGAGGTGACGCTAGCAGCGCTGCCCGTGGCCGTGCCGTCGCCTGCCGCGCTTGCCGCGCCGGCTGCTGCTGTGGCTGCCGCCGCGGCAGCGGCGGACGCCACGCCTGCGAGCGTGCTGTCGCTGCTCGGCTGGCTGCTTGCCTGGCTGCCGTCGGCGTTCGCGTCGGTGCTCGTGTCGGTCTGGGCCTGTTGCGCCTGCAGCGCTTGCTGCGCCTGAGCCGCAGCGGCTTGCGCGCCTGCGTCCGCGGCCTGCTTTTGCTGCACGCGCGCGGCGGCGCGGCGATCGGCGCTCGAACTGGCCTGCGTGCTCGGGCTCGAGTTCGAGCTTGACGTCTGCGAGGCGCTGCTGCTGCTGTTGTTGCTGCTTTGCGAGGCATTGCTGCTCGACGCGTTCGAGCTCGACTGCGCGGCGGCCGCCGATTGTGCGGCATTCGACTGCGCGCTTTGCGCCGCCTGGGCGTTCTGGCTGGCCTGCGCGCTTTGCGCGTTCATCTGCTGCTGCAGCGTCTGCGCGAAACCCTGGCTGGCGGCGTCCGTCTGGCCGATGGCGTTCGACGCCGTGTTTGCCACGGCGTTCGATGCGGAATTGCCCGTCACCGCGTCCGCGGCGGCGCCGAACATCGAGGAGAGAGAAGAGAGGAGCGACATGCTGGCGGCCTCGAAAACGTATTACGGATGTTGCGACGTTCGCATGCGCAGCACGCGGGCGGCGTGCTCGTCGGCGTCGCGCTGTTCGAGGCGGGCGTCCTTGCGGGCCTGCACATCGTCATGGCGGGTTTGCAGGACCTCGTACGAGCCGAGCTTCTGCTTGCTGCGCTGCCATTCGGGCTTGGCGGCCTCCACGCGGGCGGTAGCCTGCTCGAGCAGGCGCCGCTGTTGCTCGATCGCCGAGTCGAGCGTGTCGATGAATGCCTGGAAGTTGCGCACGTTGCCCGCGGCCATGCCACTGCGCGCCGATTCGGTGAAGCGCATGTGATACTCGTCGCGATAGGTGATGAGCGCTTCCAACTGCTTTTCGACGTCGCCGCGCTCGCGCTGCACGCGCCCGAGCTTTTGCGTGGCGGCGTCGACGTCGTCCTGCGCGAGGCCGATCAAGGTTTGCAGCGCGGTCTGTTTCGTCATGTCCTGGCTCCGATCAACTGGCCGAGCATCTCGACGCTCTGATCATAGTTCGCGGTTTCGCGAAAACCCTGCTGAAGAAAGGCCTCGATGCGCGGATACAGCGCGATCGCGCGGTCGAGCACGGCGTCGCGCCCGCTCACGTACGCACCCACGTTGATGAGGTCGCGGTTGCGCTGGTAGCGCGAAAGCATCTGCTTGAGCGCGCGCGTCTGGTTCAGATGCTGGTCGTCGATCAGCGCGGTCATCGCGCGGCTGATCGAAGCCTCGATGTCGATGGCCGGATAGTGTCCCGCCTCGGCGAGCGCACGCGAGAGCACGATGTGGCCGTCGAGAATCGCGCGCGCCGAGTCGGCGATCGGGTCCTGCTGGTCGTCGCCTTCGGTGAGCACGGTGTAGAACGCCGTGATCGAGCCGCCGCCCTCGGGGCCGTTGCCGGTGCGCTCGACGAGCGCCGGCAGCTTCGCGAACACCGAAGGCGGATAGCCCTTGGTCGCGGGCGGCTCGCCGATGGCGAGTGCGATCTCGCGCTGCGCCATCGCATAGCGCGTGAGCGAGTCCATGAGCAGCAGCACGTGCTTGCCCTGGTCGCGGAAATACTCGGCGAGCGACGTGGTGTACGCGGCGGCCTGCAGGCGCAGGAGCGGCGAAACATCGGCAGGCGCGGCCACGACGACCGAGCGCGCGAGCCCGTCCTCGCCGAGGATCTGCTCGATGAATTCCTTCACTTCGCGGCCCCGCTCGCCGATCAGGCCGATGACGATGACCTCCGCGCTGGTCGCGCGCGCCATCGTGCCGAGCAGCACCGATTTACCCACGCCCGAGCCCGCGAAGAGGCCCATGCGCTGGCCGCGCCCGACCGTGAGCAGCGAGTTGATCGCGCGCACGCCCACATCGAGCACCTTGTGGATCGGCTCGCGGTTCAGCGGATTGATGACGGGCGCGGTGAGCGGCGCATCGGCTTCGGTGTTCAGGGGACCCAGGCCGTCGAGCGGGCGGCCCGAGGCGTCGACCACGCGGCCGAGCATACCCCAGCCCACCGGCAGGCGCTTCGCGCCCGCTTTCGGGTCGGCGATCGGCGCGGTTTCCAGCGGCCAGACGCGCGCGCCGGGCAACAGGCCTGCGACTTCGGTCGTCGGCATCAGAAAGAGTTTGTCGCCGCCGAAACCGACCACTTCCGCTTCGGCCATCGGCAGCGAACTGCCCGGCGGCAGTTCGATCATCACCTCGGCGCCCACGGCGAGGCGCAGTCCCACCGCTTCGAGCACGAGGCCCGCTGCGCGCGTGAGACGCCCGCAGCCGCGCAGCGGCAGGGCGAGCGCGTTGCGCTCGCGCACGCCGCGCAGTTGCGCGTTCCACGTCGTCAGGAACGGGTTGGCCGGGTCGTAGTTTGCTGGCGGCACGTAGGGCGCGGGCGGGGCTTTGGCCTCGACCTCGGGCGGTATGCCGGTCGCGCCGGGACCCGTCAGGCCTGGCAGTGCATCGGCGCTGTCCGCGGCTAGCGCGGCGTCGATCGCGTCGATGGCGCCCAGCTCCCGCGCCTCGCGCTTGCTCGGGATGTCGAGGTCGCCCACGAGCAGCGCGCCCAGTTGCGCGGGGTCGCTCGCGAGCGGGCCAAACGACGCGAGCGCGAGTTCCTGCTCGAGCGGCGTGAGGCCGCCCGTGTGGATCGCCTGATGGCTCGGCGGTTGGGGGTGGTTCACCATGGCCGCGCCTTGCCGAGCGCGGCCGTCACGCGCTCCCAGCGCGTGCGGATGCTGGCGTCGGTTTCGCCCGTCGCGGCCTGCGCGCGGCAGCCGCCGCGCTCGATCGTCGGGTCGGTGCGCACGCTCCAGCCGCGCGTCTGAAGGTTGTCCAGCAGGTAGGCCTCGACGATCGGCAGATCGGCGGGGCTCACCACGAGCTGCGGGGAGCCGGCGAGCTGCGGCTCGGCCACGAGCACTTCGCGCGCGACTGCGACGAGCGCCGTCGGGTCGTGCTGAACGTGCTGGCGCACGACCTGCTGCGCGATGTCGAGCGCAAGCTCGACGAGCGTCTCGGCCACGCCGGCCTGCGCCGTCTCGAGCGCATCGCTAAAGCGGCTCGCGAGCGCCGCGAGCTGCGCCGCTTGCGCGCGCGCCTCGGCCTGGCCTTGCTCGAAGCCCTGCTGGCGCCCCTGCTCGTGCCCGGCCTGATAGCCGAGCGCCTGGCCCGCCACATGGCCGGAGCGCAATCCTTCCTGGTGCGCCGCGTCGCGCAGCGCGTGGAGCTGCGCTTCGAACGCGGCCGTTTCGTCGGGCGTGGGCGGCGGCGGCGGGGGAGGCGGCGGGTCGAACGAGGCCATCTCCCAGCGCTGATACGCCGAGCGATGGCTGTTCGCGGAGCTGCTGTCAGACATAAGCGTCTTCCGCCTTGCCGCCTAGAACGATCTGGCCGCTCTCGGCGAGATTGCGCACGATCTGCAGGATGCGGCGCTGCTGCGCCTCGACTTCCGAGACGCGCACCGGACCGCGTGCGTCGAGGTCTTCGGCGAGCAGTTCGGCCGCACGCTGCGACATGTTCGAGAGGAACTTGGTGCGCAACGCGGGCGGCGCACCCTTGAGCGAAATAATGAGCGACTCCGACTCGACTTCCTTGAGCAGCAGCTGGATGGCGCGGTCTTCGAGGTCGAGCAGGTTTTCGAACACGAACATCTGATCGATGATCTTCTGCGCGAGTTCCGCGTCGTACTGGCGGACGTTCTCGATCACCCCTTCTTCGTGCTGGCTCGTCATGAAGTTGAGGATTTCGGCCGCGGTGCGGATGCCACCCATCGGGCTGCGCTTGAGGTTGTCGCTGCCCGAGAGGAGGTTCGTGAGCACGTCGTCGAGTTCGCGCAGCGCCTGCGGCTGGATGCCGTCGAGCGTCGCGATACGCAGCAGCACGTCGTTGCGCAGACGCTCGGAGAAGCACGAGGCGATTTCCGAGGCCTGGTCGCGGTCGAGGTGCACGAGGATCGTCGCGATGATCTGCGGGTGCTCGTTCTTGATGAGTTCGGCCACCGACCCCGAATCCATCCACTTGAGGCCTTCAATGCCGCTCGTGTCGCCGCCTTGCAGAATGCGGTCGATGATCGCGCCGGCCTTGTCCTCGCCCAGCGCCTTGTTCAGCACGTTGCGGATGTAGTCGTTCGAGTCGAGCGAGAAGCCGGTGTGCTGCTCGGCTTCCTTGACGAAGTCCTGCAGCACGATCTCGATCTCTTCGCGCTTGACGTTCTTGAGCGCCGCCATTGCGGCGCCGATTTTCTGCACTTCGCGCGGACCGAGGAACTTGAAGACCTCGGAGGCCTCCTGTTCGCCGATCGACATGAGCAGCAGCGCGCTCTTGGTTGCGCCTTCAGCGTTCATCGTTCACCCAGCTCTTCACGACGGTTGCGACGATCTTCGGATCCTGGCGCGCGATGTTGCGCGCGTATTCCAGGTTGCGTTCAAATTTGTTCTTCTCGCTTTCGAAGGCGAGCAGGGCGGCTTCGTTGTCCGCGTTTTCTTCGCCTTCCGCGCCGGCGCCGCCGAGGCGCGCGGCTTCGGGGATGCCGTCGAGCAGCAACGGCTCGCCGTCGGCCATGCCGGGCAGCGAAGGCGCAACCGGCTCGGGCGGCGGGAAGGCGCGGCGCAGCGCCGGCTTCACCATCACGAAATAGAGGAAAAGGGCCACCGCGCCGATGCCGAGCCACGTCGCAATCTGCTTGGCCAGGGCGAGGATGTCGGGCTGACGCCACCACGGCAGGTTCGCGTTCGGGTCGACTTCAGTCTGGAACGCGGCGTTCACGACGTTCACCGAGTCGCCGCGCTTGGCGTCGTAGCCCATGGCGTCCTTCACGAGCTGCTCGACCTGCGCGAGCTTCTGCGCGTCGAGCGGCTGCATGGTGGCGTGGCCCTTGGCGTCCACCTTCTGCTGATAGTTCACGATCACGGCGACCGACAGGCGCTTCACGTCGCCCGGCGCTTGTTGATAGTGGCGCACGGTCTTGTCGAGCTCGTAGTTCGTGGTGGTGTCGCGATGATCGGAGACCGGCACCGGGGCCGACGCGCCGTTCGCACCCGCCGGCGCGTTGATCGGCGCCGAGGCCGGCTGCGGCGGCTGGTTCGTGAGCGCGCCGGGCACGCCGCCCGCGCCGCTTTGCTGCATTTCCGTCGAAACGTTCTGCTGCTGGCTGCGGATCGCGGCGGCTTGCGGGTTGGCGTTCGGACCGTAGGCTTCGGAGGTCTGTTCGAGCTTCGAGAAGTCGAGGTCGGCGCTCACCTGCGAACGCGCGTTGCCGGCGCCGAACAGGGGCGCAAGGATCGCGTCGATGCGCGCCTGGGTGTCGTGTTCGACCTGGCGCACGTACTTGAGCTGCGAGGCGTCGAGGCCCACGCCCGTGGCGCTCTGCGTGAGGAGGTTGCCGTCCTGGTCGACCACCGTCACGTTGCGCACCGGCAGGTCCGGCACCGCCGACGCCACCATGTGCGTGATCGCGGCGACCTGGCCGTCGTCGAGAATGCGGCCCGGAAACAGGTTCACGAGGACCGAGGCCGAGGGCGCTTCGCGCTCGCGCACGAACACCGAAGGCTTCGGAATCGCCAGATGCACGCGCGCCGACTTCACGCTCGCGATCGACTGAATGGTTTGTTCGAGTTCGCCTTCGAGCGCGCGCTGGTAGTTGACCTGCTCGGCGAACTGGCTGATGCCGAACTTCTGGTTGTCCATCAGCTCGAAGCCGACCGAACCGTTCTTGGGCAGGCCCTGGGAGGCGAGGCGCAGGCGCATTTCGTTGACCTGCTCGGCGGGCACGAGAATGGCGCCGCCGGCGTCCGAGAACTTGTAGGGAACGTTTGCGGCCTGGAGCGCGGTAATGATGGCGCCGCCGTCGCGGTCCGACAGGTTGCTGTACAGCACCTTGTAGTCGGGCGCGCGCGACCACAGGACGAGGCCTGCGACCACGGCCACGAGCACGGCCACGGCAAAAATGAGCGGTGCGCGCGGGTTGCCGCGTACGCTGCGCAGCGACGAGAGCGAACCGAGGCGTTGCGCGAAGCCGCCGCCGAGGTCTTCCGCGCCGCCCAGGCCTGCGCCCGCGCCAGCGCCGGGCGCGGCGCCCGCGCCAGAGGTGGCGAGGCCCATGCGGGCGTCGGGGTTGATCAAAGAATTGGCAGTCGAATCCATGCGACGGGTATCTCCGGAGGCTTCCAGGTCTCGCCTTGCATGGCGGAGACTTTCACGTGACGCATTATCCGGGGCCACTGGCAAGCCGATTGCGCGAATAGAGCCGGGTTTTCCCCCTAGTTTCGGGGCTGCCGAAACGGACCCGCTGCTATGCTCTCCTCCAGATTCGGCGTCCTGTCAGTGCGCCGTGCCGGCCGGACCCGCGGGATCGCCGCGGGAATGCTGAAACTCCGGCCTTGGGGCTCGTCCCCGGAATACCCCGCATGTCCCCTTTTCGTGGAGCAAACATGACCGTGCCAGTATCCCCGCTCACGTCCGCCTTGGCCCAAATGCAGTCCATGGCGACCCAGGCGGCCGGCGGCCCCACCGCAGCCGACGAAAAGTCGGGCGCGGCCACGGCCGGCGGGTTCGCGGCGGCGCTCAAGTCGTCACTCGACCAGATCAGCGACGCCCAGCAGAAGGCCGTTGGCGAGTCGCAGGCGTTCGAACTCGGTGCGAACAATGTGTCGCTCAACGACGTGATGGTCGACATGCAGAAAGCCAACATTGGCTTCCAGTTCGGATTGCAGGTGCGCAACAAGCTCGTGGCCGCCTACACCGACATCATGCAGATCCAGGTGTGACGGTGCCCGAGGCCTTTGCCAGGTCAACGCGCTAAAGCTTCCTCCCCTACGTTCCGATAACCCGGCTAGAAGAGTCCGTCGCTCGTGCATGCGCCGCGCGTCGGACGACCGCACTCAAGCCAAACGTATCAAGGAGAAGCGCCGATGTTTTCCCCTGCCCAATCTGGAGCTAACGCCTACGCACGCGTGGGCGTCGAAACGGGGGTCATGGGTGCGAGCCCGCACAAGCTGATCGTGCTCCTGTATCAGGGAGCGCGCCAGGCCATCGCGCAGGCACGTATGCATTTGCAGGCCGGCAACGTCGGCCCGCGTTGCGAGGCGATCGCCAAGGCGATCCGGATTGTCGAGAGCGGACTTCAGCTCGCGTTGAACGTCGAGGCGGGCGGCGAGATCGCTCAACGCCTGAATTCGCTGTACAGCTACATGACGAAGCGCCTGCTGGAAGCCAATATTAAACAGAGCGAGACCATGCTGGTCGAGGTCGACGGACTGCTGGCTACGCTCGAAGAAGCCTGGTTGGGGATAGCGCCGGAAGTGGCGAGGATGGCTGAACAGTCGTCCGCGTCATCGCACGGCTCATTCATGAGATGAGTTCAAAAGCAGACTACTTCGCCCGCTACGAAGCGATAGCGGCCGTGTCGGAGCAGATGCTCAACGCGGCGCGCGATGCGCACTGGAACGATCTGATCGGCTTGCAGGAGGAGTACCGGATCCTCGTCGATGCCTTGAAGGACGCCGAATCCGCGGTGCGGCTCACGGTTTCCGAGCGGGCGCGCAAGTACGAGCTGATCCGCCAGATCCTCGCCGACGACGCCGCCATTCGCGATCTCGCAAGCCCTTGCATGGCGCGGCTTTCGGCGCTCTTTTACGGCACCGTGCAGCCCGCGCGGGTCTTGCAGGAAATCTACGGAGCCCGCTAGCGCGGCGCGTGACGCCTCGCGAGGCGACGGCGCGCAACGCCCCATGAACCGGCAGGTCAGCGCCGTGCGCAGATCCGGAACACCATGAACGGAATCGACACCGGAGCCGCCGCGCTCCTTGCGAGCCGCATCGCGGCGCTCACGCCAGTCGGCCCGCAGGGCGCCTCCGGCGCGGCACAAACGGGCGTCTCGGCGCTCGCAACGGGCACCGCCGCGCTCGCCGACACCGCAGCCAGCAGCAACAGTACGCAGGACTCCACGCAGACCGTGCTTTCGGCGGTTGCGATTGCGCTCGACGCCATCGTCCGCTCGGGCGGCGAAGCGACGCCCGCCGTGGTGGGCAGCGCACCGCTCTGGGCCAATCCCGATGCCGACGCGGCGCCCGGCGGCGCGGCCGCTTCGCCGCTGCCGGGATTCGCCGGCGAAGAGGCGCAGGCGGTGGAAGCCGCGTTGCTCGCGGACGTGGCGCTCGCAGCCGGGAGTCTGGCCGGCGACGCGCCGGCGGGGACGGCCGACGCCGGGACCGCTTCCTCCGCGCAAACGGCGTCCCCGCAAAGCCCGCAAGCCGGACAAAGCAACCAGACTGCGCAAACCGCACAAACCACGCAAACCGCAGCCGCCGCGCAAGCCGGCCCGGTCGCCGCGCTCGCCGCGTCGCTCGCGCAGACCGTGAGCACGAGCGGACTCTTCTACGAAGCCCACCTCGCGCAATGGTTGCGCGGCCAGATCTCCCCCGCCGAACTCGCCGACGAGCCGCAGAACCGCCTGCTCGGCGGCCATTCGCAACTGCCGCTCGACTGGAGCCTCGACGCAGAGGACATCGATGACGTGCAATGGACTGAAACGTTCTCCAACACGCCGGGCAGCGCGCGCGGGGACGCGGGCAATGCTCCGAATGCGGCAAGCGCGGTCAATGCCGCACTGGCGCGGGCGTTCCCCGCGCTGGCGGAACTGCACGGCGAAGCGGCCACAGCGCAGACCCAGGCGCGCGCGGCGCTCGCCGACACCTTGCTGCCCGCCATGCACGAGGCCGCAGCGCAGGCCGCCGGCCCGACGGTCCATCCGGCCGTGATTCCGCTCGTTCGCCAGCAGCTCGATCTGCTCGCGACCGGCGAGTTTCGCTGGAATGGCGAGGCCTGGCCGGGCGTGCGCGTGGACTGGAGCATCCAGCAAGACGATTACGACGCCCGCGACCCGCACTCGGGCGCGTCCGCCGTGGACGCCGACGACATTCCATGGCGCACGCGCCTCACGCTCGCGCTGCCGAAGCTTGGCACCGTCGACGCGGAACTCACGCTCACTGGCTCGACGCTCGCTGTTCGCGTGCAGGCGAGTGCCGGCGGCGCCGCGCGCCTCACCTCGGATAGCGAATCGCTTCGCGGGCGGCTCGAAGCGCTCGGCCTCACGCTCGCCGGGCTTTCGATCCGCGAGATCGGCAGCGGCGCGGCGGCAAGTCCGGCGGAGGCGGCGAGAGCCGCGAGCGCCTACGCTGCGCAAGACACCTCCGCCGCATCGACTACGCAGGCCGCGCAGGCAGGCGCTGCGCCGGATGCGTCCGCCACGCGAACGAGTGCCGACGCGAACGATCACCGGAACCAGGACTGGGAGTTGTAATGAGCCGCACGCACCGCAGGAGCGCCGCCGCGCTCGCCTACGACGCCCCCGAAGGCGACGGCGCGCCGCGCGTGGTCGCCAAGGGCTACGGCCTCGTCGCGGAGATGATCGTGCAACGCGCGAAGGAAGCGGGCCTCTACGTGCACGAAGCGCCGGAGATGGTCTCGCTGCTCATGCGCGTGGACCTCGACGCGAAGATCCCGCCGCAGCTTTACCAGGCGGTGGCCGAACTGCTCGCCTGGCTGCATCGCCTCGAAGCGGACAACGACGCGAAAGCCAAAGCGGCCGCGCAAGCGCAAAACGGCTCGGCGGCCGACGCCGCAGCCGGCAGTGCCGTGCGTGACATCAGCGACGTGCGCAGGGTCGGCGGCACCGGCAGCGGCCGCCCGGCTCTGCCGTTCAACCCTTCAACATCAACTTGATCAGCAGGGCGAAGCGCTTGCCGTAGGGCGGCGCGATGAGCCCGCGCGCGTTCAGCCGCGCCTGGGTGAAGACGGGCTTCATCTTCGAGAACGTGACGAAGCCCTCGTAGCCGTGATATGCGCCCATGCCGCTCGCACCGACGCCGCCGAACGGCAGCCCTTCGGCGGCGATATGCATGAGCGTCTCGTTCACCGACATTCCGCCCGCAACCGTTTCGCGCGTCACGCGCTCGACCGTGCGCGCGTCGTCGGCATACAGGTAGAGCGAGAGCGGGCGAGGGCGCGCGTTCACGTAGCGCAACGCCTCGTCGAGTGTGTCGTAGGGCACGAGCGGCAAGAGCGGCCCGAAGATTTCCTCCTGCATGAGCGCCGTTTGCGCA
This sequence comes from Paraburkholderia flagellata, assembly GCF_021390645.1. GTDB lineage: Bacteria > Pseudomonadota > Gammaproteobacteria > Burkholderiales > Burkholderiaceae > Paraburkholderia > Paraburkholderia flagellata. The sequence continues at coordinate 2,990,078 of NZ_JAJEJT010000001.1, read as the reverse complement.
CCGGCGCTCGTCACGATGACGGGCGCGAAGCGCCGCGTGGCGGCGTCGTGCGTGCCGAGCGCGTGCAGTTGCGCGCCGCTTGCCTGCGCTTCGTCGGCGAGACGTTGCAGGCGCTCGAAGTGGCGCGCCGAGATGATCGACGTGTAGTCGCGGTTGCTCGCGAAGTCCGGGTAGAGCTGGGCGAAGCGCGTGCGCGCGCGAGCGATGAACGCTTCCTCCTTGCCGCGCGGCAGCAGCACGTAGTCCGGCGCGATGCAAGTCTGCCCCGCGTTCAGCGTCTTGCCGAGCAGCAGGCTGTCCACGGCGTAGTTCAGGCGCGCTTCTTCGCCGATGATCACGGGCGACTTGCCGCCCAGTTCGAGCGTGACCGGCGTGAGGTTCGCGGCGGCCGCGCGCATGACCTCGTGCCCCACGCGCGTCGAGCCGGTGAAGAGCAAGTGGTCGAACGGCAGCGCGCTGAAGGCGGCGCCGACTGTCGCGTCGCCGTTCACGACCGCCACGTGGTCGCGGGCGAAAGTCTTGCCGATCAGCTCCTCGAAGAGCGCGGACGTGCGCGGCGTGAGTTCCGACATCTTGATCATCGCGCGATTGCCCGCCGCGAGCGCGCACACGAGCGGACTCGCGGCGAGCAGCAGCGGGTAGTTCCACGGCACGACGATGCCCGCCACGCCAAGCGGCTGCGGCACCACCTTCGCGCGGCCCGGCAGCAGCCATTTGCCCACCGGCTGGCGGCGCGGCTTCATCCACCGCGCGCCGAGCCTGAGCGCCGCATCGATCTCCTGCTTGAGGACGACGAATTCCGCGAGCGCGACCTCCGCCTTCGAGCGCTGGCCGAAGTCGGCGTTCATTGCCTCGGCGAGCGCGTCGCGGTGCGAGAACAGCACGTCGCGCAGCGCCTTGAGATGGCGCGCGCGTGCGTCCCAGGACGGGAACGGGTCACGCAGGAAGGCTTCGCGCTGCGCGGCGAGCAGGGCATCGAGCGCGGCGCGCGGGTCTTCGGGCGCGTCGTGGACGTTTCGGGCGAAGTCTTCGGGCAGGTCCTGCTTCATGGTCGGTCCTCGTGGGGTTCGCGCGCGCTGCGGCGCGTGCGCGAACCGCAAAATCGGGTCATGCAATCGGGTCACGCTGAGCGCGACGGGAACGCCCGCTCGATGATCGCGGCGTGGTCGAAGCGCGCGGGCAGCGTGCCGAATACGCGGTCGCAGTCGGCGTCGTGCTCGTCGAGGCGCGTGGCGATGAACGCTTGCGCCACTTCCGGCGGCCCGTCGCGCAGCAGCATTGCCTGCGCGATCAGCACGATTTGCTGCGCGATGCGCCGCGCGCTCGCCTCGCGCGTGCCCGGCGCGCCGTTGAGCAGGACCGAGAGGCGATCGAGCGCGGCGTTCAGCACCGGGTGAGTCTGCGCGTCGCGGCGCCACGCGAGAAAGAGCGCCTGGGCGGCGTCGGCCTCGCGCTCCAGCGCGCGCAGGACGTCGAGGCACATCACATTGCCAGAGCCTTCCCAGATCGAATTGACGGGCGCTTCGCGGTAAAAGCGCGCCATCGGCCCTTCCTCGACGTAGCCGTTGCCGCCCCATACCTCCATGGCCTCGCCCGTGAACGCGAGCGCACGCTTGCAGACCCAGAACTTCGCCGCTGGCGTGACGATGCGCCGCCAGGCGCGCGCTTCGAGCGACTTCTCATCCGTGTCGCCCGGTTTCGCGTCGGCGCTGTCTTCGAATGCGCGCGCAAGGCGCATGAAGAGCGCCGTCGCCGCTTCCGATTCGAGCGCGAGATCGGCGAGCACGTTTTGCATGAGCGGCTGTTCGGCAAGCACACGGCCGAACGCGATGCGGTAGCGCGCGTGGTGAATCGCCTGCACGAGCGCCGCACGCATGAGCGCCGCGCTGCCGATCACGCAGTCGAGCCGCGTGTAGTTTGCCATCTCGATGATGGTCGGCACGCCGCGGCCTTCATCGCCGATCATGACGCCGTACGCGTCGAAGAATTCCACTTCGCTGCTCGCATTTGAGCGGTTGCCGAGCTTGTTCTTCAGGCGCTGCACATTCACCGCGTTTTTCGTGCCGTCCGGCCGGTAGCGGGGCACGAAGAAGCAGGAGAGGCCATCGTGCTCGGTCGAGCGCGCGAGCACGAGATGCGCGTCGCACTGCGGCGCCGAGAAAAACCACTTGTGCCCGGTGAGCAGATACGCGGCGCCGCGTCCTGTTTCGATGCCCGCCGGACGCGCTTCGGTGCGGTTGCTGCGCACGTCCGAGCCGCCTTGCTTCTCCGTCATGCCCATGCCGATCATCATCGAGCGCTTTTGCGCGAGCGGCAGGTCGCGCGCGTCGTGCTCGCGTGCGAAGAGCGGCGCGCGCAGCGTTTCGAACAGCGCCGGTTCGCGCTGCAGCACGGCGATGCTCGCGAACGTCATGGTCAACGGGCACAGCGACCCGGATTCGAGCTGCGCATGCAGGAAGTAGCCCGCGCAGCGCGCGGCCATCGCGCCGGGCTGCGGGTCCGAATACGGCAATGCGTGCAGCCCTTGCTCGCGCAGCAGCGCCAGCAGTTCGTGCCAGGCGGGGTGGAATTCGATCGCGTCGATACGCTCGCCGCGCGGGCTGTGCGTGTGCAGTTCGGGCTCGTGGCGGTTGGCGAGGTCGGCGAGCGCGAGCGTTTCGGCTTTGCCGAGCGTTTCGCCATGGCGCGTGAGCGTTTCGCGATGCCAGTCCGCGCCCGCGCGCGCGAGGGCCTCGCCAAGCGCGGCGTCGGTGGTGAAGAGGTTGTAGTCGGCGAGCGGCGGCGCCTGATTCGTGACTTCGTGGGTCGTGCCGGGGCGATGTGTGAGTTCCGTCGGGTCCATCTGCCTGTCTCCGATGCAAGGCTGCTGCTGCGGGCGCGGCGTGCTTCACGCGCGGCCGTTCGTGTTGTGTTTTGCCTTTGCTGCCTGCTGGAACCTTTCGGGCTTCAGCGCTGGCGGCTGAACCGCCTTCCATCATAGGCGGCGATCCGACGTCAGATTTAGAGGGGATGCTCTGACATAAAAGCTAACCTCGAAATCAGACGCTTCCTACAATGCGCCATTGAAGCCGAAAACGAACGAGCGTTCAAATAGCGCGCCACCGTGCTTGCGTGGGACCGGGGTAAGCGCTAAAGCGCTAACTCCGGCCGATCGCTATGCATGGGACCGGAGGGAGACGATGCAATACGATTACATCATCGTAGGCGGCGGTTCGGGCGGCGCGGCGCTGGCGGGCCGGCTGGCCGATCGTTGTCCGGAAGCGAGCATCGCGCTCGTCGAAGCCGGGCCGCACACGGCGCGCAATCCGTTCGTCAACATGCCGCTCGGCGTCGCCGCGCTCGTGCCGTTTCGCACGAAAAACAACTACGCCTATGAAACCGTGCCGCAGCCGGGACTCGCCGGACGGCGCGGTTACCAGCCACGCGGCCGCGGCTTTGGCGGCTCGAGCACCATCAACGCGATGATCTACACGCGCGGCCATCCGCTCGATTACGACGAATGGGCGCAGCTCGGCTGCACGGGCTGGGCGTGGCGCGACGTGCTGCCGCACTTCTTGCGCGCCGAGGACAACGAGCGTGGCGCGAGCGCGTGGCATGGCGCGGGCGGCCCGCTAGGTGTCGCCGACCTGCGCGAGCGCAATCCGGTGGCCTCGCGCTTCGTCGAGGCCGCGCGTGAGGCGGGCTTTGCGCTGAACGACGACTTCAATGGCGAGGAACAGGAGGGCGTCGGCTTCTATCAGGTGACGCAGCGCGGCGGCGAACGCTGTACGGTGGCGCGTGCGTATCTATATGCGCGCGAGCGGCCGAACCTGCATCTGATCGCCAACGCGACGGTCCTGCGCGTGACCTTCGACGGCGGCCGCGCGAGCGGCGTGGAACTGGCGCGCGGCGGCGCGATCGAGACGCTGCAGGCGCGCGCCGAGGTGATCCTCGCGGCGGGCGCGTTCAACTCGCCGCAAGTGCTCATGTGCTCAGGCATCGGCCCCGCCGACGAACTGCGCGCACTCGGCATTGCGGTGCGCCACGACGCGCCCGAAGTCGGCCGCAATCTGATCGACCATATCGATTTCACCTTCAACAAGCGCGTGCATTCGAGCGATACCGTGGGCTACTCGCTGCGCGGCGCGGCGCGCATGACCGCGGGCTTCGTGCGTTATCTGCGCGGGCGGCGCGGCATGCTCACGACCAACGTGGCGGAGGCGGGCGGCTTTCTGAAGAGCCGCCCTGAACTCGACCGGCCCGATCTGCAGTTGCACTTTTGCACGGCGCTCGTCGACGATCACAGCCGCCGCCTGCATTGGGGCCACGGCTATTCGCTGCACGTATGCGTGCTGCGCCCCGCAAGCCGCGGCACGGTCACGCTCGCGAGCGCCGACGCGCGTGGCGCCCGTGATCGACCCGCGCTTTCTTTCCGATACGCGCGATCTCGACGCGCTCGCGCAGGGCGCCCGCCTCGCGCGGCGCATACTCGACGCGCCCGCGCTCGCGCAATTGGGCGGCCGCGAACTCTACACGCATGGCGAGCAGAGCGACGCGCAATTGCGCGAGACGATTGCCCGCCATGCCGATACGATCTATCACCCCGTCGCGACCTGCCGCATGGGCGGCGACGCGCGCTCCGTCGTCGACCCGCAGTTGCGCGTGCGCGGCGTGACGGGTCTGCGCATTGCCGACGCCTCGGTCATGCCGACACTCATCGGCGGCAACACGAACGCGCCGAGCGTGATGATCGGCGAGCGTGCGGCCGACTTCATCGCACAAGCGAGACACGCGCGCGATACGGCGCTTCAGCGCGCCGACGCCTGACGCACGATTACGCTTTTTCCTACTTCATCGCGTGTGTCATCGCAGGCTTGCTCGCGAGGCGCATCGTCGTCTCGTTGCAACCGCCGCATCGTGCAGCGTCGCGACTAGTCCTGTTTTCAGGGCTTTTCGTCAAACAATGTGCGGTTTGCCGCTTGCGTGCTTTTTCGAGATTTCGCACTCCCTATAATCGCGCTCGCATTTGGGCGTGTCAGGTGGCGCGTCCGCGAACTGGAGGGTCCGCCTCGATGAGCATCAATGTCTTTCAACTGCTGGAAACCGTTCTGAGCGACAACGTCGTCAGGACGATGGCAGCGCGTTACGGGCTTACGCCCGACTTCACGCGCAAGGTGGCTGGCGCCGCCGCACCCGCCATCGTGGCCGCCATCATGCATCGCGGCGCCACGCCCGAAGGCGCGCGCAGCCTCTTTTCCACCATCATGTCGTCCGACGCCAATCCGCTGATCGGCAAGCAACTGCCTGAACTGCTCATGAGCACGGCCGGTCTGGGCCAGCTCGAAGCCACCGGCCGCGAACTGCTCCAGAAGGCCACCGGCGCGAATGTCGGCGCGCTCGCCGACGCGGTCGCCGCGCAGACGGGCGCGCCCCAGTCCACAGCCTTCTCGCTCGCCGGTGTGGTCGGCGCGGCCGTTATGGGGATTCTCAAGCAGCACTTCACCGCTTCCCAGGGCTTCGTCGGACAACTGCCGACGCTGCTTGGCCATCAACTCCCTTCGGTCAACGCGAGCCTGACCGACCATCTCGCGAGCGCCATTGGCCTTGGCAGCGCCGCCGCGTTCGCGGGCTCGATCATGAGCCGTCTGAAGGATGTCTCCGCGCATCTCGATCATCCGCACCCCGTGGTGCGTCCGGTGCCGGACTCGGTGCCGCCGCAGACCGTGGCCGACTCTACGCCGCCCATCGCCGAGGAGAAGCGCGGCCATCACTGGCTCTGGTGGCTGCTCGCCGCGCTTGCACTGATCGTCGCTTTCTTTGCGCTGCGTTCGTGCCAGCACGATGAGGCGGCGACGCAGGACGCCGCTCAGCCCGCTTCGGCCAGCGCGATGGCGCCGGGTGCGGTCGCCGCATCGGATGCGGCATCGCAGGCCGATGACGCTTCGGCGCCTGCAGCGACACCGGGCGCGCTCGCTTCTGGCGCGGTCGCTTCCGGCACGGTCGCGACTGCGAGCGATGCCGCTCCCGCGCCGACCCAGGACGCGCATCTGTCGTTCACGGTCGACAAGTCCGGCGTGCCGGCGATCACGGCGACCGTGGGCACCGAAGCCGAGAAGACGCAACTGATCGACGCTCTCACGAAGCAGTTCGGCGCAGGCAAGTTCACGGCCAACGTGAATGCCGACGCAGCGACGAAGCCCGCAGAGTGGCTCGCGCACCTCGACGGCCTGCTGCCGCTCATGGCGCTGCCCGGCGCGGAAGTGAAGATCGACGGCACCCACGTCGAGTTGAGCGGCGCGGCCGCCGACGCAAAGGCAGGCTGGCTCGACAAGCTCAAGGCGTTGTTCGGCTCGGGCTTCGACATCGGCGTGTTCAACGCGCAGAAGGCCGTGGCCGACGCGACGCAGTCGTTCCGCGACGCCGTGAAGGGCCTGTTCGCCACGGACAGCTCGTGCGCGGGCGCCGATGTGGCGAAGGTGCTCAACCTGCAGGTCGTGAACTTCAAGACGGGCAGCTCGATCGTGCCGGCCTCCGCAGCCGACGATCTGCGCCAGTCGGCGCGTGCGCTCATCGCGTGCGCGAAGCGCGGCCAGCCAGTCTCGCTCGAAGTGGCGGGCTACTCGGACAACGTGGGCGACAAGGCGGCGAACCTGGCGCTTTCGAAGCAGCGCGCGTTCGCGGTGCGCACCTATCTCGCGTCGCAGGGCGTGTCGCTCGGCAGGCTCGCGGCGCAGGGCTATGGCGACGCGAATCCGGTGGATAGCAACGACACCGAGAGCGGCCGCTTTCACAACCGCCGCATCGAGTTCGTCGCGAAGTAGTCCGAAGTACTGACTACGCGACGTATTCCAGTGGTGCGAGAAGCCGTCCGGCGCGAGCCGGGCGGCTTTTTTCGTGGTGCGCCTTCAGCCCGTCTTCCCCGGCTGCTTCTCCATTCCCGGTGGATGCACGAAGTCATCGAGAAACGTGAACGGCTTGCCGTACTCCGAGCGCGCAACGTCGAGCCAGGCGCGCGCCGCGTGCGAAAGATAACCGCTGCGTTTCCAGCCGATCGCCATGTCCCAGGTGATCTGCGGCTCGCTCACGGGCAGGCAGGTGAAGCGCTCGGCGTCGAGCCGGCGCACATAGGGCGCGGGGAGCAGCGCAATGCCCACGCCCGCGAGCACGAGCGCCGCCATCAGGTCCCAGTGGCCGCTGCGCCCCACCACCTGCGGCACGAAGCCGGCGGTGCGGCACGCGCCCAGCACGACGTCGTTGAGCGCGAGGCTTTCGCCGTAGAACACGAAGGGCTCGCCGGCCAGCTCCGCGAGCGGCACGGCGAGCTTGTTGTCCCAGCGCGAGCCGCGCCTCGCGACGAGCCACAGCAGTTCGTGCGCGATCGGCAAAACGTCGATGAGCGCGGGATCGACGGGCAGCAGCACGCCACCCAGCTCCAGCTCGCCCGAGATCAGCGCGGCTTCGATGGCGCGCGAGCCGTGCTCGAAAAGCTTCAGCTCGATCTTCGGATAGCGCTGCCGGAACGTGGCGATGGCGGGCGTGAAGAGCGAGCCGCCCATCGGCGGAATGCCGATGGTGAGTTCGCCGCGCCCGAGCGTGCCGAGATCGGCGAGTTCGGCTTGTAGCTGCGCCTGGGCGGCGAGCACGTCCTGGCCGCGCTGGTACACGATGCGCCCGGCGTCGGTGAGCACCATCTGGCGCGCATCGCGCAGCAGGAGCTGAGTGCCGGTTTCGTCCTCGAGCGCCTTCACCATCTTGCTGATGGTCGGCTGTGTGACGTGCAGTTTTTCGGCCGCGGCGGTGAAGCTCTGTTGCCGCACCACCTCGATGAAATAGCGAAGCGCGCGCAGTTCCACGATCGGGACTCCACAAATGTGCAAGAAGCTCACTCAGCGGGTGCTGAGTTGGTGCATTCCAATATGGAATATAACAGATGATCTTAAGTCATTATGTTTATGGTGCGCTGCACCCTATACTGACTTCCATTCCAGTGTCACTTAGGGTTTGCCATGACTACTTCGACCACGACCGCGAAGGCCTCTGAAAGCGCACCGCGCGACGCGGGCGGCGTGGCGAGCCTCGGCCGCCGCATCGGCCGCATTGCTGGGCAATCGGCGCTGCTCGCGCTCGTCTGGTACGCCGCCGACGCCCTCACGCGCGTCACGCACCTGCCGGTGCCGGGTGGCGTGGTCGGCCTCGTGTTGCTGCTCGCGCTGCTCTTTTGCGGCGGCGTCACGCCGCGCTGGGTGAAGGCGGGCGCCGACTGGCTGCTCTCCGACATGCTGCTGTTCTTCATCCCGGCCGCCGTGGCAGCCGTGAAATACGGCGGCCTTTTCCGCGCCGACGGCTGGCGCCTCGCGCTCGTCGTGATCGGCGGCACGCTGATGGTGATGGTGGCCGTGGCGTTCGCGGTCGAACAGGCCGCAAGGCTCGAACGGCGTCTCGCGCTGCGCCGCGTGCGTGATTCGCGGCACTCGCGCCATCTGGCGCGGGCTTGAGGCTGCAGCGTCCTGAATAGAGAGAGGGGGAATCCGTCATGAACGCGTTTTACGCGTCCCTGTTCGCCGACGACGCCGCGCGGCTCATCGCCGCCGGCTGTTTCATCCTCACCGTTGCACTCTATTTCGCCTCGAAGGCGCTCTATGCGCGCTTTCGCTCGCCGTGGCTCACGCCGCTCGTCGCGGTGCCCGCGGTGCTGGGCGTGTTCGTGCTGGTGCTCCATATTCCCTACCCCGTCTATTTCCAGGACACGCGCTGGCTGATGTGGCTGCTCGGCCCGGCCACGGTGGCCTTCGCGGTGCCGATCTACGAATACCGTGATCTGCTCAAGCGCCACTGGATTTCGCTCACGGTCGGCGTGACGGTCGGCATCATCGTGGCGGTGGGCGGCTCGCTCGCACTCGCCAAACTCCTGCACCTTTCGCCCGATCTGCAGCGCAGCCTGATGACGCGCTCGATCTCCACGCCGTTCGCGCTCGCCGTTTCGGACAAGATCCACGCGCCGCGCGACCTCACCGCGCTCTTCGTGATCGCCACGGGCGTGTGCGGCATGCTGTTCGGCGAACTGGTGCTTGGCCTCGTGCCGCTGCGCACGCGGCTTGCGCGCGGCGCGCTCTTTGGCGCGGCGGCGCACGGCGTTGGCACGGCGAAGGCGCGGGAGCTGGGCAGCGAAGAGGGCGTGGTGGCGAGCCTCACGATGATGATCGCCGGCGTGGTGATGGTGCTGCTCGCGCCGCTGCTGGGATTCCTGCCGGTTTGAACCGGGGCGCGCTCGCCCGGCGCGCGCGAACTTTATCAGGATGGGCCTTTTCCGGACGCGGGTAGGATTCGCCGCGTTGTCGTGTAAGCCGCTCTCGGATGCGGCTTACGGGCGTTTCCGGTCACCCTCATCCAGTTCCATGCAACCCATCACCATCATCGTCGCGTGCCACAACGGCGCGGCCACGCTTGCCCGCGCGCTCGACAGCTGTCTCGCGCAGCCCGAAGCCGAACGCATTCTCGTCGTCGACGACGGCTCGACCGACGCTTCCGCCAACATCGCGCGCATCTACGCGCTGCGCGAGCCCCGCGTGCGGCTCGTGCAGATGTCCGACTCGGGTGGCGCGGCCCGCGCACGCAACTGGGGCGCGCTGCAGGCGGCCACGCCGTACATCGCGTTCCTCGACGCAGGCGACGAGTACTTGCCTCACGCGCTCGCCGCCGCGCACTCACATCTGGAGCGGCATCCGCACGAAGCCGCGATCCGGCTCGACGTCGACTATGCCGGTTTTCCGGAGCGGCTCGCCGCGCACCCTGATTTCGCCAGGCATACCGAAGCGATCAGCAACACGGTGCCGAGCAGTCTCGTGATCCGGCGCGGCGCCTTTCTCGCGTTGGGCGGCTTTCCCATGGACGAAACCTTTCGCCGGCACGGCGGCGAAGATGGGGCGCTCGCGTGGGCGCTGAGCGAGGCCTTCGGGCAGCGCCGCCTGATCGACGCGAAGCGGGTGCGTCTGCACTATCGCGCGGGCATGCATGCGGAACGCTCCCTGAGCATTCAGCTGGGCTTGAGCGAAGTGCAGGCGGCCCTGCAGGGCGAAACGCTGCGCGCCTCGCAAGCCTTTCTCGCCACGGCGATGGCGAGCGTCCAGCAGACGCGCGGGCTCGGCTTGCGGGACCCGGCCCTTTGAGGCGGGCGGGCAGCCGGTCCTTCGCGCAGCCGCCATCCAACCGGCCGTCTCAATTTGCTACAATCACGCCTCGTCTTCGAGGAGCGTTGCGACGGGCTTTCTATGGCCCGCCAGGCTCGAAGGCGCTCAATACGGTCGATTCGAGGGCGCGATGCCACGAAGTCACCGCACTGAAAAACGGCGCTCACGTCTTTAATTTCTAGTCACTTTTAGAAAGGAGGGCGTGATGAACGCCGCAGTTCCGCAAGATCAAGCCAAAGATTTCATCGTCGCCGACATGTCGCTCGCCGCATGGGGCCGCAAGGAACTCAACATCGCCGAGACCGAAATGCCGGGCCTCGTGCAAACCCGCGAAGAATACAAGGCGCAGCAGCCGCTCAAGGGCGCGCGCATCGCAGGTTCGCTGCACATGACCATCCAGACGGGCGTGCTGATCGAAACGCTGACGGCGCTCGGTGCCGACGTGCGCTGGGCCTCGTGCAACATCTTCTCGACGCAGGATCACGCTGCCGCTGCCATCGCGCAGGGCGGCACGCCGGTGTTCGCGTTCAAGGGCGAATCGCTCGACGAATACTGGGAGTTCTCGCACCGCATTTTCGAGTGGCCGAATGGCGAATTCGCCAACATGATCCTCGACGACGGCGGCGACGCAACGCTCTTGCTGATCCTCGGCTCGAAGGCTGAAAAGGACCGCTCGGTCATCGCCAAGCCGACGAACGAAGAAGAAGTCGCGCTGTACAAGTCGATCGCCGCGCACCTCGACATCGACCCGACGTGGTACTCGAAGCGCCTCGCGCACATCCAGGGCGTGACCGAAGAAACCACGACGGGCGTGCACCGCCTGTACCAGATGGAGAAGGAAGGCCGTCTGCCGTTCCCGGCCATCAACGTCAACGACTCGGTCACGAAGTCGAAGTTCGACAACCTGTACGGCTGCCGCGAGTCGCTCGTGGACGGCATCAAGCGCGCAACGGACGTGATGATCGCGGGCAAGATCGCGGTCGTGGCCGGTTACGGCGACGTGGGCAAGGGCTGCGCGCAATCGCTGCGTGGCCTCGGCGCGACCGTGTGGGTCACGGAAATCGATCCGATCTGCGCGCTGCAAGCTGCGATGGAAGGCTACCGCGTCGTGACGATGGAATACGCCGCCGACAAGGCCGACATCTTCGTGACGGCAACGGGCAACTACCATGTGATCAACCACGACCACATGAAGGCGATGCGCCACAACGCGATCGTCTGCAACATCGGCCACTTCGACTCGGAAATCGACGTCGCTTCCACGCGCCAGTACCAGTGGGACAACATCAAGCCGCAAGTCGACCACATCATTTTCCCGGACGGCAAGCGCGTGATCCTGCTGGCCGAAGGCCGCCTCGTGAACCTCGGCTGCGCCACGGGCCACCCGTCGTTCGTGATGTCGAACTCGTTCACGAACCAGACGCTCGCACAGATCGAACTGTTCACGCAGGGCGCGAAGTACGAGAACAAGGTGTACGTGCTGCCGAAGCACCTCGACGAAAAGGTGGCGCGCCTGCACCTCGCGCGCATCGGCGCGAACCTCTCCGTGCTGTCCGACGACCAGGCTTCGTACATCGGCGTCGACAAGAACGGTCCGTTCAAGCCGAACCACTACCGTTACTAAGCGGATCGTTACGGCTGGATACAAAAGCGCTACAACGCGGCTTGAAGTTTTAAGCCGCGTTTAAGCGGTCAAGCGGATGCTGACCCCAATCCCCGCACGCGCAACGTGCGGGGACCGCGGGCGGCATCCGCTGCCGGCACCTGGCGATACAAAAGCAACGACGCAAAAGGAGTCCTTATGACCGTGCTGCTGACCTGGTTGATCAACGCGCTCGCGCTCCTGATCATCACCTGGCTCGTTCCGTCGATCCATATTCGCAGTTTCGGCACCGCGCTGATCGTCGCGATCGTGCTCGGCCTCATCAATGCCGTGCTGCGCCCGCTGCTGATCGTGCTCACGCTGCCCGTGACCATCCTCACGCTCGGCCTCTTCATCCTCGTGGTGAACGCACTGTGCTTCTGGCTGGCGGCGTCGCTCCTCAAGGGCTTCGAGGTGTCGGGCTTCTGGTCGGCATTTTTCGGCTCGATCCTGTACAGCATCGTCTCGTGGCTGCTTTCGGCGCTGATTTTCGGCAACCGCAGCCTCGGCTGATGCGGGCCCGGGCCGCTCACGTACGCGGCCTGGCCTCACTGGCCTCATCAACATGAAACCGATCGAACTCTCATTCGAATTCTTCCCGCCGAAGACGCCGGACGGCGTGGAAAAGCTGCGCGCCACGCGCGCCCAGCTCGCCACGCTCAAGCCGAAGTTCGTCTCGGTGACGTTCGGCGCCGGCGGCTCGACGCAACAGGGCACGCTCGACACCGTCGTCGATATCGCGAAGGACGGCATCGAAGCGGCGCCGCACCTCTCGTGCATCGGCTCCTCGAAAGAGAGCCTGCGCGCGATTCTCGGCGAGTACCGCTCGCACGGCATCCGCCACATCGTCGCGCTGCGCGGCGACCTGCCCTCGGGCATGGGGGCCGTGGGCGAGCTGCGCTACGCGTCGGAGCTCGTCGCCTTCATCCGCGAGGAAACCGGCGACGCGTTCCACATCGAAGTGGCCGCGTATCCCGAGTACCACCCGCAGGCGCGCTCGCCGCGCCACGACCTCGAAGCGTTCGCGCAAAAGGTGAAAGCGGGCGCCAATTCGGCGATCACGCAGTACTTCTTCAACGCTGACGCGTATTTCCGCTTTGTCGACGACGCGAAGAAGCTGGGTGTGGATATTCCCATCGTGCCCGGCATCATGCCGATCACGAACTACTCGCAGCTCATGCGTTTTTCCGAGATGTGCGGTGCCGAAGTGCCGCGCTGGGTCGCGAAGCGTCTGGAAAGCTTTGGCGACGATCGCGAGTCGATTCGCGCGTTCGGGCTCGACGTGGTGACGGACCTGTGCCGCCGCCTCATGGAGGCGGGCGTGCCGGGTATCCACTTCTACACGCTCAACGCGGCGCAGGCCACCAAAACGATTTGCGAGCGGCTGGGGTTCTAAGGCCCTCACTCGCGACGAGCCAGGCGGCAACGAACCGCGCGGTTCCCGGACTCCGGGGCCGCGCGGTTTTCTTTTGCGCAGTTTTCTTTTGGATAGCGCGATCCGGGTGACTTGCATCAGGAACGCTGAGCCGTCCTGGAGCGCACGTCAATTCGGCGCGCTATTGTCGTGTTCCGGCGAAATAAAAAGGGGCAAAACTACGCTGCACCGCACCATGCGGCAACAAGTGATCCTGTCAACCCGGCGTTTTCCACAAGCGAAGGGACTTTTGGCTTGCTTGTGACTGCGGCACGTGCTCAAGTAAGATCACGCCACGCTGGCGCAAGCTGGCATTGAACTGGAGGAAACATGAAAGAAAACAAACTGTTGCGTGCTGCACGAATGACGTCTCTCGTGGCGCTCGCAGCGGCATCGATTGCTGGAGCCCCGCTCGCGCACGCCGCGCAAAGCATTCCGAACAAGACGCTCGTCTACTGCTCGGAAGGCAGCCCCGCTGGCTTCGACCCGGCGCAATACACGACCGGCACCGACTTCACCGCGAACACGTTCACCGTCTACAACCGCCTCGTCGAATTCGAGCGCGGCGGCACGAAGGTCGAACCGGGCCTCGCAGAATCGTGGGACGTTTCCCCTGACGGCAAGACCTACACGTTCCATCTGCGTCATGGCGTGAAGTTCCAGACCACGTCGTTCTTCAAGCCTTCGCGCGAATTCAACGCCGACGACGTCGTATTCACGTTCGACCGCATGCTCAACCCGAACAACGCGTTCCGCAAGGCGTACCCGGTCTCGTTCCCGTACTTCACGGACATGGGCCTCGACAAGCTGATCGCGAAGGTCGAGAAGGTCGACCCGTACACGGTCAAGTTCACGCTGAACGAGCCGAATGCGCCGTTCATCCAGAACATGGCGATGGAATTCGCCTCGATCCTCTCGGCCGAATACACGGACCAGCTGATGAAGGCCGGCAAGGCCGCCGACCTCAACCAGAACCCGGTCGGCACGGGTCCGTTCATCTTCAAGAGCTACACGAAGGACGCGACGATCCGTTTCGACGGCAATCCTGACTACTGGAAGCCGGGCGCAGTGAAGATCTCGAAGCTGATCTTCTCGATCACGCCGGACGCGAGCGTGCGCGTGCAGAAGATCAAGCGCGACGAATGCCAGGTGATGAGCTATCCGCGTCCCGCCGACATCGCGCCGCTGAAGGCCGAGGCGAACATCGCGATGCCGTCGCAGCCGGGCTTCAACCTGGGTTACCTGTCGTACAACGTCACGCACAAGCCGCTCGACAACGCCGACGTGCGCCACGCGCTCGACATGGCGATCAACAAGAAGGCGATCATCGACTCGGTGTACCAGGGCGCGGGCCAGCTCGCAACCAACCCGATGCCGCCGACGCAATGGTCCTACGTCAAGAACCTCCCGGCCAACGCGTACGACCCGGAGAAGGCCAAGGCGCTGCTCGCGAAGGCCGGTCAGTCGAACGGCTTCGAGATCACGCTGTGGGCCATGCCGGTGCAGCGCGCGTACAACCCGAACGCACGTCTGATGGCCGAAATGATCCAGGCCGACTGGGCCAAGATCGGCGTGAAGGCGAAGATCGTCACGTATGAGTGGGGCGAGTACATCAAGCGCGCACACGCGGGCGAGGACGACTCGATGCTGATCGGCTGGACGGGCGACAACGGCGACCCCGACAACTGGCTCGGCACGCTGCTCGGCTGCGAGGCCGTGAACGGCAACAACTTCGGCAAGTGGTGCTACAAGCCGTTCGACGAACTCGTCCAGAAGGGCCGCCAGACGTCGGACGTTGCGCAGCGCACCAAGTTCTACCAGGACGCGCAGCACATCTTCGCGCAGCAACTGCCGTTCTCGCCGATCGCGCACTCGACCGTCTACCAGCCGGTCAGCAAGAAGGTGACCGACATGCGCATCGAACCGCTCGGCTACGCGCGCTTCGACGGCGTCGGCATGCAGTAATGTTTATAGGGTAGTTTTCGCCCAGCTTTCACCTGATCGGAAAGCGGGCGAAATATGGTCCGGCGACCGGGGTCACGAGCCCCTGTCGCCGGTTGCGTTTCATTTCAAGCTTTTGGGGGAACACCACATGTTCCGCTTCGTATTGCGCCGCATCGGCATGGTCATACCTACGTTCATCGGTATCACCATTCTTGCGTTCGCACTCATCCACCTGATTCCGGGCGACCCCATCGAAGTGATGATGGGCGAGCGCGGCGTCGATCCGCAAATGCACGCCGAGGCGATGCACCGCCTGGGACTCGACGAGCCCCTGCCGATGCAGTATTTCCACTACGTCTGGCACGCCATTCACGGCAACCTCGGGACCTCGATCATCACCAACACGAGCGTGATGGGCGAGTTTCTCGCGCGCTTTCCCGCCACTGTCGAGCTTTCGATCTGCGCGCTCATTTTCGCGCTCGCGATCGGCTTGCCCGCTGGCGTGTTCGCGGCACTGCGGCGCGGCACCGTCGTCGATCACGGCGTCATGGGCACCGCGCTCACCGGCTACTCCATGCCGATCTTCTGGTGGGGACTCATCCTCATCATGGTGTTCTCGTCGAAGCTCGGCTGGACGCCTGTGTCGGGCCGCATCGCCGTGGAATTCGACATTCCGCACGTGACCGGCTTCATGCTGATCGACTCGCTCCTGCCCGGCACCGACGAAGGCGCGTTCAGGTCGGTTCTGAGCCACCTGATCCTGCCGGCCATCGTGCTCGGCACGATTCCGCTCGCCGTGGTCGCGCGCATGACGCGCTCTTCGATGCTCGAAGTGCTGCGCGAGGACTACATCCGCACCGCGCGCGCCAAGGGTCTTTCGCCCGGGCGCGTGATCGTCGTGCATGCACTGCGCAACGCGCTTATTCCGGTGGTGACCGTGATCGGCCTTCAGGTCGGCACGCTGCTCGCGGGCGCAGTGCTGACCGAAACGTTGTTCTCCTGGCCCGGCATCGGCAAATGGCTGATCGACGCGATCAGCCGGCGCGACTACCCGGTGGTGCAAGGCGGCATTCTCATGATCGCGACGCTCGTGATCGTCGTGAACCTGTTCGTCGATCTGCTGTACGGCGTGCTCAACCCGCGCATTCGACATACGAGGTAAGCGAGCCATGGAAATGCGAACCCCACAACACGACATTCAAAACCAGGAGGCATGATGGCTGACATTCAGAACACCGTGCCTGGCGCCGTCACGCCGCCTTCGGGCCGTGCGCTCGTGCTGCGCGAATTCTGGGCGAACTTCTCGCGCAACAAGGGCGCCGTAGGTGCGGGCGCGATCGTGCTCGCGCTGATCGTCATCGCGATCTTCGCGCCGCTCATCGCGCCGCACAGCCCCATCGAGCAATATCGCGACTACGTGAAGATTCCGCCCGCCTGGCTGGACGGCGGCAACTGGAAGTTCATTCTCGGCACCGACGAAGCGGGCCGTGACATCCTCTCGCGTCTCATGTACGGCGCGCGGCTCTCGCTGTGGATTGGCTGCGTCTCGGTCGTGCTCGCGCTGATTCCGGGCATCGTGCTCGGGCTCGTGGCCGCGTTCTTCGAGAAGTGGGCCGATACGCCGATCATGCGTCTCATGGACGTGCTGCTCGCGCTGCCCTCGCTGCTGCTCGCGGTCGCTGTGGTCGCGATCATCGGCCCGGGTCTGACGAACACGATGCTCGCCATCGCGATCGTCGCGCTGCCAGGCTACGTGCGTCTAACGCGCGGTTCGGCTTTGGGCGAACTGCACAAGGAGTACGTGACTGCTTCGCGCGTGGCTGGCGCGGGCACGCTGCGCCTGATGTTCTCGCAGGTGCTGCCCAACTGCACGGCGCCGCTTATCGTGCAGGCAACGCTTGGCTTCTCCTCGGCGATTCTCGATGCCGCCGCGCTCGGCTTTCTCGGCCTGGGCGTCCAGCCGCCGCGCGCGGAGTGGGGCGCGATGCTCGCCTCGGCGCGCGACTATATCGACAGCGCGTGGTGGATCGTCACGATGCCGGGTCTGTCCATCCTCATTTCGGTGCTTGCGATCAACCTGCTCGGCGACGGGCTGCGCGACGCACTCGATCCCAAGCTCAAGCGGATGGCATGACATGACTCAAGACCTTTTGACTATCCGCAACCTGGCCGTGAATTTCAACGGCCTGCCCGCCGTGGACCGCGTGAATCTTTCCGTGGCGCCAGGCGAAGTGCTCGGCATCGTCGGCGAATCGGGCTCGGGCAAGAGCGTGACGATGATGGCGCTCATGGGCTTGATCGACGCTCCCGGCAAGGTGAGCGCCGACTCGATCACGTTCGACGGCCGCGATCTGCTCAATGCCTCGGGCAGGGAGCGCCGCCGCATCGTCGGCAAGGACATCGCCATGGTGTTCCAGGACGCGCTCACGAGCCTGAACCCGAGCTACACCGTCGGCTATCAGATCAAGGAAGTGCTCAAGCTGCACGAAGGCTTGCGCGGCTCGGCGCTCAACGCGCGCGCGTTGGAACTGCTCGACCAGGTGGGCATTCCCGACGCGAAGAACCGCATCGACAACTTCCCGCACCAGATGTCGGGCGGCATGAACCAGCGCGTGATGATCGCAATGGCCGTGGCCTGCAACCCGAAGCTCCTGATCGCCGACGAGCCCACCACGGCGCTCGACGTGACGATCCAGGCGCAAATCATGGAGCTGCTCGTGCGCCTGCAGAAGGACCGCGGCATGGCGCTCGTGCTGATCTCGCACGATCTGGCCGTGGTTTCGGAAGTTGCGCAGCGCGTGGCCGTGATGTACGCGGGCGAGATCATCGAAACGAACCGCGTGCCGGACATCTTTTCGCGTCCGCATCATCCGTACACGGAAGCGCTGCTCGCGGCGATTCCCGAGCACAACAAGGGGGCGATGCGGCTTGCCGCGCTACCCGGCATGGTGCCCGGCCGCGACGACCGGCCGAGCGGGTGTCTCTTCGCGCCGCGCTGCAAATACGTGGTCGACGACTGCATGAAGGGGCGGCCCGCGCTCGACGCGGTGACCGATGAGAGCGGCTATGCGCAAGTGCGCTGCATCAAGCCGCTGAACGCGGCGGTGACTCAATCCAATGGAGGCGCGCGATGAACGCAGTCCAGCAACACGCGGCTCATCAGGACCATCACGACGACAAGGTTCTCATCGCCGACGATCTCAAGAAGCACTACGCCGTCAAGCGCGGCATGTTCGGCACGGGCACCGTGAAGGCGCTCAACGGCGTGTCGTTCTCGCTCACGCGCGGGCGCACGCTCGCCGTGGTGGGCGAGTCCGGCTGCGGCAAATCGACGCTCGCGCGCCAGCTGACGATGATCGAGCCGCCCACCGCGGGCAAGCTCACCATCGACGGCGAAGACGTTGCGCACGCAAACGCGGCGAAGATCGCCGCGCTGCGCCGCCGCGTGCAGATGGTGTTTCAGAACCCGTTCGCCTCGCTCAACCCGCGCAAGACTGTGGAGCAGACGCTCGGCGAGCCGCTCGCCATCAACACGCGGCTCACGGCGAGCGAGCGCGCGGACCGCATCGCGCACATGATGCGCATCGTCGGCCTGCGACCCGAGCACGCCAAGCGCTATCCGCATATGTTCTCGGGCGGCCAGCGCCAGCGTGTGGCGATTGCGCGCGCGATGATCCTCGATCCGCAGATCGTCGTGGCCGACGAGCCCGTTTCCGCGCTCGACGTCTCGATCCAGGCGCAGATTCTCAATCTGTTCATGGACTTGCAGGAGCAGTTCCGCACGAGCTACGTGTTCATTTCGCACAACCTGGCCGTGGTCGAACACATTGCCGACGACGTAATGGTGATGTATCTGGGCGGCGTGGCGGAACTGGGCGACAAGCACACGGTGATCTCGCGGCCGCGCCATCCGTACACGCGCTCGCTGCTCTCGGCCACGCCCGCGATTTTCGAAGCGGACCGCCGCGTGAAGATCAAGCTCGAGGGCGAATTGCCTTCGCCGCTGAACCCGCCATCCGGTTGCACGTTCCACCAACGTTGTCCATACGCGATCGACAGGTGTCGTAAGGAAGTTCCTGCACTTCGCGAAGTGGACGGCCGTCAGGTATCCTGCCATCGTGCGGAGGAGGTGGGGGAAGAGGATGGGCGGCCCATGCCGGCCTGAAGCGACGGCGGCGCGTCGTTTTAGTGTTACGCGCCACCAGTTGATGGGCGGCCGTCGCGCCGCCCTTTTCACTTTTTTTTCCACCGTTTTCTCCGCCGCTCTTTCCATCATTCCGGCTGCCGCTTTTGCCGTGGTTGCCGGGCTGTATACGGCTGGTCGCGTGACATTCGGTGTGGCTTCGGGTTTGGCATTCGGTGTGGCATTTGCTGTGGCGTTGCGTGCGGCGTTAAAGGCAGCGTCGAGCGCGGCGCTACGCGCAGCGCTCTCGCTGATGCTCGCGCTCGGCGTGCTCGCAGGCGCGCCGGGCGCGGCATTCGCCGGGGGCGCCGTCGCCGATACGCCCGGTGTGCGGCCTGCTGTCCCCGTGCCGCCAGGTGCTGCGCGCGGCGCGAACGGCGGCATTCCCGGCTTTCACGCCGCGCCTGCGGTCCCGAGCTACGCCTCCGGGACGACGGCTGGCGGCCCGGTGCGCACGCAGCCTGCGCGCATGCCGTTCTACGTCGCCACGCGCGGCAATCTCACGATCTATCTGCTCGGCACGCTCCATGTGGGCGACCCCGCCGACTACCCGCCTGGCCAGCCGTTTCGCCCGCCGATTCTCGCGGCGCTCGCCGCCTCACCCATTCTCGCGCTCGAGCTTTCCCCCGACGATCTGCTCGTTTCCCAGGACGACGTCTCGAAATACGGGGTGTGCAAGAGGCCCTGTCTGCCGAACTTGTTGCCCGATCCGCTCTGGCAGAAGCTCGAAGCGCGCATGCGTGGCAATCCCGAGGCGCTTGCTGAGATCCGCAAGATGCGACCGTGGCTCGCCGCGCTGCTCGTGGAAACCTACGATTCGCTGAGCGCCGGCCTGCAGACCGAATACGGCACCGAGGCGCAACTGCAGAACGT
The DNA here is from genome assembly GCF_021390645.1 of Paraburkholderia flagellata. Lineage (GTDB taxonomy): Bacteria > Pseudomonadota > Gammaproteobacteria > Burkholderiales > Burkholderiaceae > Paraburkholderia > Paraburkholderia flagellata. Next base: position 2,969,856 of record NZ_JAJEJT010000001.1, on the reverse strand, counting down.
GTTCCTGCGCTGGAAGGGCCGCCGCATCGTCGGGCTGGAGACGCTCTCCGAGCAGATGCGCGCCTTCACGAACCTGAGCCTTGCGCAGCAGCGCGAGATGCTCGCACAGGATCTCGCGCAAACACCGGCGCAAAACGTGTCCGACGTGCAGACGCTCCTGCGCCTGTGGCGCGTGGGCGACGCTGACGCAATCGCCGCCTGGGAATCGGCGCGCACCGAAAAGCTCTCGCACGATGCGCGGGTGGCGGCGTCGGTCGATAACCGCATCGTCTACGAGCGCAACCGGCGCTTCGTTTCGCGCATGCAGCAGTACGTGGCGCCCAACAAGCCGCTCTTCGTGGCCGTCGGCGCCCTGCACCTGGGCGGCCCGAGAGGCGTGCTCCAGTTGCTGCGCCAGCGTGGGTTCAACGTCGACCCGGGTTGAGCGCTGGCCTCAGCGCTGCTGCCCGCGCCCTTGCGCTCGATCAAAGGTGCGCACATTTAGTCAACGTTCGATATCGGCCGCTTGAGCGCGCGCCTACCATGCGGTTTTTGTGCTGCTGAGGTTGCCGTCATGTTCCCTTCGTCCGCCGCTCAGGCGAACGCGCCTTGCGTGAGCGTCGTCACGCCCACGTGGAACCGTGAAGCGTTCTTGCCGCTCGCGTACCGTTCGTTCGCGTCGCAGCGCGCGCCCGGGCTCGAATGGATCGTGATCGACGACAGCGACACGCCGAGCGCCTTCATGGCGAATCTGAACGACGCGCGCGTGGTGTATCGCCATTTGCGCACGCGTTTGACGATTGGCGAGAAGCGCAATCTCGCGGCCGAGCTTGCGCGCGGCGAAGTCATCGCGCATTTCGACGACGACGAGGTCTATGCGCCCGGCTATCTGAGCACGATGCTCGGGCAAATGCGTTTGCACGACGCGCAGTTCGTGAAGCTCGGCGCGTTCTTCCTCTACAGTCGCGTGTACGGCCAGTTCGCCTACTGGGACCTGATGCGCAAGAGCGGCCTGCACTTTTGCTGGAGCGAACAGCCCATGACAGTGCTCAACTTCCCGCAAGACAATCCGTCCTTCGCTGACAACCATCTGGGCTACGGCTTCAGCTACGTCTATACGAAGCGGTTGTGGGCGGCACAGCCGTTCGAGCCGCGTTCGTTCAACGAAGACGGTCGCTTCATCACGGCCGCGCGCTCGCGCGGCGCGCGCATCGCGCTTGCCACCGACGACGTGGGCCTGTGCCTGCATGTGCTCCATGCTCACAACACGTCGAAATGCTTTCCGCAGTACTTGCTGCCCGAGGTGCTCGTCGCGCGGCATTTTCCGCACTTTTGCGAGGCGCTCGACGCCGCTTCGCTGCGCACTGGCCGAATGTAGAAATAAGCGCAAAAAAGCCGGCTTTCGCCGGCTTCTTCCACTGCTTTTTCCATCACTACGCGTGTTCGGTTCGTCAAAACCCGAATAGATTCAGCAGCACGATATTGGCCGCGAGAATGCCAAGCGCCGTGGGCACCTGCACGCGTATCACCGCGTTCTTGTCGGGCAGCTCCAGCAGCGCCGCGGGCACCATGTTGAAGTTCGCGGCCATCGGCGTCATGAGCGTGCCGCAGTAGCCCGAGAACATGCCGATGGCGGCCATCATCGCGGGATTGACGTGGAACACGCCCACCAGCACCGGCACGCCCACGCCGCCCGTCATCACCGGAAACGCGGCGAAGCCGTTGCCCATGATGATCGTGAAGAGCGCCATCCCCACGCAATAGACCACGACGGCGACGAAGCGCACGTCCATGTTGATGTACGACGTCGTCACGTGCGCGACGGCCTTGCCCACGCCCGCGTCCGAGAAGACGAGACCGAGCATGCCCAGCATCTGCGGCAGGACGGCGGCCCACGAGAGCGCGTCGACGAGGCGGCGCGTTTCCTTCATCGACTGGCCGACGGTGTCGCGCGTGATGATGCAGGCAATCGCGAGCGCGATCACGCAGCCAATGCCGAACCCGATCAGCGTGACGTTCTTCGGGTCGATCAGCGGCTTGCCGCCGAATACGAGATGGCTGGCCGCGAGCGTGAGCACGACGGTGATGACGGGGATGGTGAGCGCGGGCACGAAGAGCTTGTTGCCCAGCCGCTTTGCGCTGGCAATACGCGTTTCGAGCGAGAGCACCTTGGGCTTGGCAGCGGTCACGCCGCCCAGACCCGCGATCAGCGCCATGGCGAGCACGAGCACGCCCACGACTTCGGCGGGGAGCAGGTCGCCGACGAGAAAGATGAGCGCGTAGAGCATCCAGAAGCCGCCCGCCGTGAAGCGGCGCGGGTGCTCGCGGTCCATCGCGATCATGCCGCCCACGATGAGCAGCACGATGCCGAGCAGCCAGAAGAGCCAGTTGAGAGTGAGCGTCATGCTTCGTCTCCCTGTCGTTGGTCTGCTGCCGACGCCTTCGCACCGGCCGGCTTCGCGCCGCCCAGTTCGCGTTCGAGCTTGCGGTCGAGCAGCCAGAGCCGCGTGCCGTGGATCAGAAACGCGCAGATCGCCGTGGGGATGCCCCAGAACGCCACGTGGATCGGCTCGACCGAAACGCCCGCTTCCTTGAGCAGCGTGACCATCAGCACGATCGCGCCAAACGCGACGAAGATGTCCTCGCCGAAGAAGAGGCCGACGTTGTCGGTCGCGGCCGAGTAGGCGCGCAGCTTGTAGCGCACGGCGTCCGACAGCTTGCCGAAGCGGTTTTCAGTGGCGCCTTCGGCCATCGGCGCGATGAGCGGGCGCACCATCTGCGGATGCCCGCCGAGTCCCGTCAGGCCGACAGCGGCGGTGAGTTCGCGCACGAGCAGATAGACGATGAGCAGACGCCCGGCGGTGGCCGCCTTGATGCTGCCGATCCAGATCTGCGCGCGCTCACGCAGTCCGTGGCGCTCCAGCAATCCGATCACGGCAAGCGGCAGCAGGATGATGAGCGGGATGTTGCGGGTCTTGATGAAGCCGGTGCCGATGGCGGCGAGAATCTTCGCCACCGGAAAGCCCCCGGCGAAACCGGTGACGACCGCCGCCGCGGCGACGATCAGCATCGGATTGAACCGCAATAAGAAGCCGGCGATGATGACGGCCACGCCGATCAGCGGCCATAAGTTGACGGTGCTCTGCATGTGGATCTCCAAACGTATTGACTTGTCGTTGATTGCCGCGGGTAGCGGCGTTGACTTCGCGGCTCTGATGGCCGTTCGTACAACTACGAACCTGCTGGGTACAACTACGTCCGCAGCTTGCGCTGCCGTGGGATTGCCTTGCGAAAACCTTGGGTATTGCCGTTCGAGCCGCGCGCGGCGCCTGCCGCGCGCTTTGGTGCATTGAAGCCGGGCGGCGTCAGACTTCGCCTGCGCCCGCCGCGCGCACGCCGATGCCCGCGTCGTCGAGCGCCGTGCGGATGCGCCGCGCAAACGCGAGCGCGTGCGGGCCGTCGCCGTGCAGGCAAATGGTCTGCGCGTTCAGCGGCACCCAGGCGCCGTTCACGGCCTGCACGCGCCGCTCGCGGATCATCGCGAGCGTGCGCGCGAGCACGATGTCTTCGTCGTCGAGCAGCGCGCCTGGCTCGCTGCGCGGCACGAGCGAGCCGTCCGCGCGGTAGCCGCGGTCGGCGAACACTTCCTCGATCGCGACGAGCCCCGCCTCGCGCGCCGCCGTCACGAGCCCGCTGCCCGCGAGCGCGAACACCGTCACGGATGGATCGAAGTCATGCACGGCGGAGACGATCGCCTCGGCGATCTGCGGGTCGCGCGCAGCCTGGTTGTAGAGCGCGCCGTGCGGCTTCACGTGAGCGATGCGGCCGCCTTCGGCCTGGGCGATCGCGGAGAGCGCGCCGAGCTGGTAGAGCACGCCCGCGTAGATCTCCTCGGTCGGCAGGTTCATCTCCTTGCGGCCGAAGTTCTCGGGGTCGTTGAAGCTCGGATGCGCGCCGATCGACACGCCTTTTTCCACGGCCCAGCGCACGCATTCGCGCATGGCATTGGCGCCGCCGGCGTGCCAGCCGCACGCGATGTTGGCGGAGCTCACGAGGTCGAGCAGCGCCTCGTCGGAGCCGCAGCCTTCGCCGAGATCGGCGTTCAGATCGATGGTGGTCATGATGTGTTCCTCTTACTGCTCGTCTTACCGATGGTGCTTGAAAATCACGCGCTCGCGGCCGCGCTTGAAACCGCGTTCGCGCGGCGGCTCGCATAGCGTTCGTCGTGCATGGCGATCGCGGTGTCGATCTGCCGCAAATACGCCCGTTCCTCTTCCAGCGCCGTGCGCGCGGCGCGCGGCGTCGTTTCCACGAAACGCACGCCGCCGGTCAGCCGCACCTGGGCGAGCTTCCACCAGTCAGCGCGAATCACGGAGCCGATCTTCGGGTAGCCGCCCGTGGTCTGCGCGTCGGCCATCAGCACGATGGGCTGGCCGCTCGGCGGCACCTGGATCGTGCCGGGCAGCACCGCGTGCGAGAGCAGGTCCGCGCCGTTCGTGCGCGCGAGTGGTGTGCCCGTGAGCCGAAAGCCCATGCGGTTGCTGTTGGGGGTGATCTGCCATTCATCGGACCAGAGCGCGTGCTGCGCCTCGGCCGTGAAGCTGTCGTACTCGGGGCCGCGCAGCACGCGCACGGGCACGGCCCATGTGATGCCATCCGGATGGCGGCCGCGCCGGTGATGCGGTTCGTCGGGCAACGCGAAGTTGCACCACACGGGCGCCTTCACGCCGAAGGCCGGCGCGCCGGGATCCAGCGCGGCGCGCTCGCGGCCCGGCGCGAATGAAGCGCCGGTGGCGAGGCGGTCGCCATCTTTGAGCGCGCGGCCCGCAAGGCCGCCGAAGCCCGCTGCGAGGTCGGTGCTGCGCGAGCCGAGCATGGGCAGCACGTCGATGCCGCCCGCCACGCATACATAGGCGCGCATTCCACGCTTCGCACCGCCCAGCACCAGTTCTTCGCCGGCGGCCACAGGCAGGCTCCACCACGACCAGACCGGGCGGCCGCCGAGTGTGGCGCCGAAGTCGGTGCCCGTAATGGCGATGCGCGTGGCGCGCGCGAAGCGCAGCGCAACGGGGCCGAAGGTGATTTCGACGCCGGCCGCGTCGGGCCGGTTGCCGACGAGGCGGTTGCCCACTTCGAGCGCAAGCGTATCGAGCGCGCCGCCGGTGGCGACGCCCAGATGCCGGTAGCCGGGGCGGCCGAGATCCTGGACCGTGGTGAGCAGGCCCGCGCGCAATACTTCGATCATGCGTGGAGCTCCGCGATGGTGAAACGCACGCGGTCGCCTGGCATCAGCAGCGTGGGCGGGTTGTGCGCGGGGTCGAACAGCTTCGCGGTGGTGCGGCCGATCAGTTGCCAGCCGCCGGGCGACGCGGCCGGATAAATGCCCGTCTGCTCGCCGCCGATGCCCACCGACCCGGCCGGAACGGCAAGACGCGGCTCGCGGCGGCGCGGCGTGTGCAGCAGGGGTTCGAGCCCGCCGAGATAAGCGAAGCCGGGTTGAAAGCCGAGGAAGAACACCGTGTAGACGCCCGCGGCGTGGCGCGCAGCGACGTCGGCGGCAGCGAGCGCGCAGTGCTGTGCGACCGCTTCGAGATCGGGGCCATCGTTGCCGCCATAGACGACCGGTATCTCGACCTCGCGGCCGGCCTCGCTCGCGTCTTCGGCGTCGCGCCATGCGTCCCGCAGCGCGCCGGCGAGCGCCGCGGCGTCGGCCCTGAGCGGATCGAAGGTGATCGTCAGATTGTTCATGCCGGGCACCACCTCGCGTACCGGCGCCCAGCCGCGCGCGAGCGCCGCGACGGCCCAGACGCGGCGCTGGACCTCGAGCGTGGCGGGCGGCGGCGCTTCGCAGACGAGCGCTTCGTCACCAAGAGGAAAAATGCGGGGGTCAGAATTCGGCATGTTGGATCGATCAGGGGACGGGTTCGACCGGTCGAAAGTTTGCGCAGGCAGACGCCCGGCGCCGTTTCTTCCTAGCGTACATTGTTGATAAATTATCTACAATTTATCAATAAGCGTTTTCGCCAGGCGCACTCAAAACGCGCTGCAATTACACTCACGCCACGCCGCTTTGCCTCTTCGACCACCGACTACCGGGTTATCTGCCATGTCGCGCCAGCCGACCAAGATCGTTTCGTCCGAACATCTCGTCTCCGAGTCGAGCGCCGAGCTTTCCGAGTTCGAGTACGCGCTCATCATGGCGAGCAATGCGTTCAACCGCTGGATGGTGCGCTGCATGTCGGCGGCGGGCGTGAAGGACATGACGCCTATCGAGGTGTCGCTGCTCCATCACGTCGGCCATCGCGAGCGGCGCAAGAAACTCGCGGATATCTGCTTCGTACTCAACATCGAGGACACGCACGTGGCCACGTATGCGTTGAAGAAGCTCGTCTCCAGAGGGTATGTAAAAAGCGAAAAGACCGGCAAGGAAGTCTTCTTCTCGGTCACGCCGGAAGGGCACGACCTGTGCATGCGCTACCGCGACGTGCGCGAGAGCTGCCTCATCGCGACGCTCAAGGAAAGCGGCCTCACGAACCAGCAGATCGGCGAAGCCGCGCAGCTCATGCGCAACGCGTCGGGGCTGTACGACACGGCCGCGCGCGCGGCGGCTTCGCTTTGAGGCTGACGCTTTGCCCCACTGAGGCGCTTTCAGCGCTCGCGTGAACGTTGGCAAAGATGCGTGGCGGCTTCGGTCACCACGGCGTCGAGCGGCAGATCGTGCGCTTCGCGCGCGAGCACGCCGTCGTCGATGCGGCACGCTTCATAGGCAATGCCCACCGTGACGGGCAACGTCGTGCCTGGCCAGGCGGCCAGCGTGCGATCGTAGTAGCCGCCGCCGTAGCCGAGGCGATAGCCGTCGCGATCGAAACCCACGCAGGGCACGAGGAGCAGATCGGGCACGATCACCTCCTGCGACTGCGGCTCGGGTATCCCGTGGTGGCCTTCGCGCATCGGCGCGCTCGGCGTCCAGGCGTGGAACACGAGCGGCGCGTGGCGCTCGGGAATGGCGGGCAGGGCGGCGCGGTGTGACACATCGGCGGTGAGCCAGGTGGTGATCCAGACGCGCGCATCGAACTCGCCGCGCAAGGGCCAATAGAACCCGATCGAACGCGGCGAAAAATGCGCGACGAGCGCATCGAGACGAGCTGTCAGTGCCGCGTCGATTGCCACGTCGGAAGCCGCCTCAATTCGCCGAGGAAGCAGCCTTGCACGCCAGTCCTTTTTGGATTCCGTGTGAGGGTTGCGTGCTATGCTTGGGTTCACCTCGCGCTCCAGAAATAACGATGTCCAAACGCCTTGTCCGAGTATATCGCGTGGTCGGTCTCGCACTGACTGCCGCGGCACTCGTAGCATGCAGCACGGCGGACGCCGTGCGCCCCGTCGCACTGCCCGTAGGCGCAGTTCTTTCCAACGACGATCAGACTTTCATCCAGCTTCGCGAAGCCGCGCGCAATAACGATCCCGCGCGCGCCGCGCAACTCGCTGCGATGATTCCCGATTACCCGGCGCCGTCGTATCTCGAATACTTCCAGCTCAAGCCGCAGCTGTTCGACTCGCAAGGCCACGCGCGCGTGGACGCGCCCGATGCGCCGGTGCTGTCGTTCCTGCAGCGCTACGACGGCCAGGCCATCGCCGACCGTCTGCGCAACGACTATCTGCTCGTGCTGGGCGCGCGCCACGACTGGGCGAATTTCGACCAGCAATACCCGCGCTTCGTGCTCAACGACGACACTCAGGTGAAGTGCTACGCGCTCGAATCGCGCGCGGCGCGCGGCGAGAACGTCGCAAACGATGCGCGCGCACTGCTCAACGACCCGCGCTACTACGGCGACGGCTGCGTCGATCTCATCACCGCGCTTGCAATCAAAGGCCAGTTCTCGAGCGACGACGTGTGGCAGCAGATCCGCCTCGCCTACGAGCAGAACCAGACCTCGACCGGCGCAAAGCTCGTCGACGGCCTTTCGCAGCGTCCCGACCCGACGGCATTCAGCCAGGCGGTGAACACACCGCCGCTCACGCTCGCGCAAGGCGTCAGCGCCGATCCGCAGTCACATCAGCTGGCGTTGCTCGCCGTCACCGTGATGGCGCGCAACGATCCGGCCATGGCCGCCGCGACCTACGCCGCCGTCGCGCCGCAGCTCGCGTCGCCGGAGCGCGCGATCGGCTGGGGCACGATCGGCTATCAGGCGGCGCAAAAGCGCCTGCCCGCCGCGCTCGACTGGTATCGCCTCTCGGCCAACGCTCCGCTTTCGAACCCGGCTTACGAATGGCGTACGCGCGCCGCGCTGCTGGGCGGCGACTGGACGATGGTGCGCTGGTCGATCGAGCAGATGCCCGCCGCGCTGCGCGCGCAACCGTCGTGGGTCTACTGGCACGCACGCGCACTCAAGCAGGCGGGCGAAACGGGCCTGGCGAACCAGGAGTTCGCGTCGATCTCGCAGGGCTATAACTTCTACGGCCAGCTCGCCACCGAAGAACTTGGCCGGAAGATCACGATCCCGCCCAAGACCACGGTGAGCGACGCCGAAATCGCTGAAGCGGCGCAAACGCCGGGCTTCGCGCTCGCACAGCGCTTGTACGCGCTGAATCTGCGGCTCGAAGGCAACCGCGAATGGAACTGGCCGCTGCGCGGCATGAGCGATCGCCAGTTGCTCGCCGTCGCCGAATACGCGAAGCGCATCCAGTTGCTCGACCGCACCGTCAATACGGCCGACCGCACGCAAACGGAACACGACTTCTCGCTGCGCTACATCGCGCCGTTCCGCGACGTCGTGGAGCGCGACGCGCAAACCAATGGCCTCGACGTCGAATGGGCCTACGGCCTCATCCGTCAGGAATCGCGTTTCATTCTCAACGCGAAGTCGGGCGTGGGTGCGAGCGGCCTCATGCAGATCATGCCGGCCACGGCGCAGATGGTGGCGAAGAAGATCGGCCTCGGCCCGCTGTCGCGCGACCAGCTCAACGATCTCGACACCAACATCCTGCTCGGAACGAACTATTTGTCGATGATCTACAATCAGTTCGACGGCTCCGCAGTGCTCGCCACCGCGGGCTACAACGCCGGGCCGGGCCGCCCGCGCGCATGGCGCCAGACTTTGCAGGGCGGCGTCGAGGGCGCCATCTTCGCGGAAACCATTCCGTTCCAGGAAACCCGCGACTACGTGAAAAACGTGTTGTCGAACACGGTCTACTATGCGGCGCTGTTCGAGGGCCGTCCGCAATCGCTGAAGGCGCGTCTCGGCTATATCTCGCCGTAAGCGCCGGGTCGTCACGCCGCACCGCTTCCCTTCATACGGATCGCGCGCGGCATGACGGCACGCTGCGTGCTCCGCCTTCCGGCCGGCGCGCTGCGGGACGAACCGGACCTCGTACGCGGCGGCGCCGTCTGCCCGAGGAGGTCGAAGATGAGACATCAAGCCATTGCGGTCATCGGCGGTTCGGGATTCATCGGCAGCCATCTCGTCAACGCGCTCGTCGAGGCGGGCAAGGACGTGCGCGTCGCCACCCGCCGCCGCTACAACGCGCGCCATCTCACCCTGCTGCCCATCGACGTGGTCGAGGCCGATGTGTCCGATCCGGTCGCGCTCGCGGCCTTCGTCGAAAACGCGGACGCGGTCATCAATCTCGTCGGCACGCTCAATGGCGGCCGCGGCGATCCCTACGGGCCGGGCTTCGCGAAGCTGCATGTCGACTTGCCCACGAAGATCGTCGCCGCCTGCGAGGGCAAGGGCGTGCATCGCCTCATCCACATCAGCGCGCTCGGCGCCGATCCGCGCGGGCCAAGCATGTATCTGCGCTCGAAGGGCGACGGCGAGAAAGCCGTGCACGCGGCCACTGCGCTTGCCACGACGATCTTCCGGCCTTCGGTCGTGTTCGGTCCCGAAGACACGTTCCTCAACCGCTTTGCGCTGCTGCAGCGGCTCTTTCCAATGATTCCGCTCGCCATGCCCGACGCGAAGTTCCAGCCGGTATTCGTGGGCGATGTGTCAAAGGCGATCGTCAACGTGCTCGATCTCGATGCCGCGAGCGGGCACACTTACGAACTCGGCGGCCCGACGGTCTACACGCTCGAGCAGTTGCTGCACTATTGCGGCGAAGTGGTGGGCCGTCATGCACGCATCGTTCGGCTGCCCGACGCGTTTGGACGCTTGCAGGCGCTGTCGTTCGAGATGGCGCCCGGCGTGCCGGTGCTCACGCGCGATAATCTCGATTCGATGAAGGTGGACAGCGTGCTCACCGGGCCGCTCGCACCCGAACTCGATATCGAACCGGCGAGCATCGAAACGATCGCGCCGCTCTATCTCGCCGACGCCTCGCTGCGCTCGCGGCTGAACATCTTTCGCGCCAGTGCCGGTCGATAGCCAATAGGCGGACGACCAGCCGGCGCCCTTTCAACTCACTACGGTCATGTGAACAATGAAGCTCGTAATCGGAGACAAGAACTATTCGTCGTGGTCGATGCGCCCGTGGGTGCTGCTCAAGCACTTCGGCATTGCGTTCGAGGAAGTGCTGATCGAGCTCGACGAGCCGGGCACCAAGTCCTCGATCCTCGCGTTCTCGGCCTCGGGCAAGGTGCCGTGCCTCGTCTCCGACGACGGCTTTTCCGTGTGGGATTCGCTCGCGATTGCCGAGACGCTTGCCGAGCGTTTCCCGCAACTCGCGTTGTGGCCGCGTGACGCGAACGCACGGGCCCGCGCGCGCAGCGTAAGTGCGGAGATGCATTCGGGCTTCGGCGAAGTGCGCAACCACATGCCGATGAACATCCGCAAGGTCAAGCCCGGCGCCGGTGCAACGCCGGGCGCGCTCGCCGATGTTGCACGCATCGACGCGCTCTGGCGCGAGTGCCTGGCCGCGAGCGGCGGGCCGTTCCTGTTCGGCGAATTCACCGTTGCCGACGCGATGTACGCGCCGGTCGTCATGCGCTTCAATAGCTACCAGCCGACGCTCTCGCCCGAAGCGGCGGCGTACGCGCAGCGTGTGAGCGCATTGCCCGAGGTGGCCGAGTGGGTGGAAGCCGCGCGCCGCGAAACGCACATCGTCGCCGACGACGAACGCGACGACGAATGAAGATCTACGTTGTAGGCGGCGCGATCCGCGACGAGATGCTCGGGCTGCCCGTGCGCGACCGCGACTATGTCGTGGTCGGTGCGACGCCCGAGCAGATGGCCGCGCAGGGTTATCGTCCGGTGGGCAAGGACTTTCCGGTCTTTCTGCATCCCGAAACGCATGAGGAGTACGCGCTCGCGCGCACCGAGCGCAAGACGGCGGCGGGCTATCACGGCTTCCAGTTCTTCTACGCGCCCGACGTGACGCTCGAGGAAGACCTCGCGCGGCGCGACCTCACGATCAACGCAATGGCGCAGGAAGTGCAGCCTGGCGGCATGCTGACGGGCGATGTCGTCGATCCGTTCGGCGGCGCGCGCGATCTCGAAGCCCGCGTGTTTCGCCACGTGAGCGACGCGTTTCTCGAAGACCCCGTGCGCATTCTTCGTATCGCGCGCTTTGCCGCGCGTTTCGCCGATTTCACCGTCGCGCCCGAGACGCTCGAACTCATGCGCGAAATGGTCGCTTCGGGCGAAGTCGATGCGCTCGTGCCGGAACGCGTGTGGCAGGAAATCGCCCGCGGTCTCATGGAGGCGAAGCCCTCGCGCATGTTCGCAGTGCTGCGCGATTGCGGCGCGCTTGCGCGCGTGCTGCCCGAGCTCGACGCGCTATGGGGCGTGCCGCAGCGCGCCGACTATCACCCGGAAATCGATACGGGTGTGCACGTGATGATGGTGATCGACCATGCGGCCGCGCAGGGTTACACGCTGCCGGTGCGCTTCGCTGCGCTGATGCACGATCTCGGCAAAGGCACGACGCCCGAAGACGTGCTGCCGCGTCACATTGGCCACGAAGGGCGCAGCGTCGATCTGCTCAAGCCGCTTTGCGACCGTCTGCGCGTGCCGAACGATTGCCGCGAACTCGCGGTGCTGGTCGCGCGCGAGCATGGCAATGTGCATCGCGTGATGGACATGGGAGCGGCGGCGCTCGTGCGCATGCTCGAGCGTTGCGACGCGCTGCGCAAACCGGCGCGTTTTGCCGAGGCGCTGCAGTCCTGCGAGTCGGATTTGCGCGGGCGGCTGAACTGGGAGAACGCGCCTTATCCGCAGGCCGAACGCTTGCGCGTGGCGCTCGTGGCCGCGCGCGGCGTGGATGCGGGGGCGATTGCGCGCTCGATCGAGCGTGGCGGTGCCGAGAAGATCAAGGAAGCGGTGCACGAGGCACGCGTGGCGGCGGTGGAGGGCGCGCTCACTACGGCTCGAGCGAGTTGAGCGCGCTCGCTCAGAGCACGCGCACGAGAAACGAGAGCGCCATCGAAAGCACGAGCGTCGACATGAACGGCAGCGGATACTCGCGGCCGAAAATGCGCAGCGTGACGTCGCCTGGCAGCCGCCCGATGCCGAGCTTTTTGAGCCACGGCTGCGCGCTGGAGAGAATCGCGACAGCGATGAAGGTGGTGAGGAACCAGCGGATCATGGTCGCGTGGCGTGAGCGTCAGAGTGTGTGGCTGCGGTCGCCGCGCGCGAACGCCGCGATGGTTTCGTCGATGCCGCGCGAAAACGCGATCACCTTGAACAACTCGCCCATCTCCGCTTCGGAAACGAGTTTCTGCACCGCGTTCGCGGCGGGCAGGAAGCGCTGCGGGTCGCGCGGATCGATTTCGCCAAGCACTTCGGTAATGCCCGCGTTCATCAGAAAGCGCGCCTGCGTGGCGTAGCCAAGCAGATCCGCTCCTGCTTCGACGCCCGCTTCGGCAATCCCCGTGAATTCAACGTGCGCCGTGATGTCCTGCAAGCCGGGATAGAGGAACGGGTCGCCGTGCGCACGGTGCCGGTAGTGGCACATCAGCGTGCCTTGCGCGCGCTGCGCATGGTAGTACTCGTGGCGCGGAAATCCATAGTCGATGAAGAACGCCGCGCCGCGCTGGAGCATCGCGCAAACGGTGCGCGTGAACGCGAGCGCGGCTTCATGCGTTTCGGTCACGTAGTCTTCGCTGCCGTCCACAACCGCGAGCGCGCTCTCGGGCCAGTTGGCGTCGCGTCCCGAATTCGCGGGCTGATCGGCGAAGGCGAGGGCGCCTTCTGCGCTTACGCTCACGCCGCGCTCGTGCCACACCGCGTCCTTGCGCGCGAAGAGGCGCACCGGCATCGCGTCAAGCACTTCGTTGCCGATCACGACGCCTTCGAACTGCGCAGGCAGCGCGTCGAGCCACGTCACGCGATCGAGTAGCGGCGGCGCGAGCCGCGCAATGGTTTCGCGCTGGCGCTCACGCAACTCGCCCGACAGATCGACGATTGCATAGGAGTCGAACGGCACATCTGCCGCGTCGAGTGCGAGCATCACGCCCGCCGCGAGGCGGCCAGTGCCCGCACCGAATTCCATCAGGCGGCGCGTGCCGCTGGCGGCGAGCGCTTCGCCCACGGCGCGCGCGAGCGTCGCGGCAAACAGCGGTGAAAGTTCGGGTGCGGTCACGAAGTCGCTGCCGTCGTCGGCGAAGAGGCCGAACTTGCGCGCTCCGCCGCTGTAGTAACCGAGTCCCGGCGCGTACAGCGCGCGTTCCATGTAGCGGTCGAACGGGAGCCACCCGCCCGCGGCCGCGATCTCAGCGCGCAGCGTGGCCGCGAGCGCCTCGGACTGCGCGAGCGCGATCGGCTCGGGAACAGGTAAACTATCGGGTTCGTGAGCTTTCGGATTCATCCCGGCATTGTAAATGAGCGCAACTCCCGGCATCCGCCCGGCTGACGCCGACATGAGCGCATCCGGCGAAGGATCGCGCCCCGATTCCGACGCCCAGGCGCCCGTCGTGCTGGTGACGGGCGGAGCACGCCGCATTGGCCGCGAGCTGTCGCTCGGCTTTGCGGCGCGCGGCTGGGACGTCGCGGTGCATTACGGCGAGTCGCGCGAGGCCGCCGACGAAGTCGTCGCGCAAATCGCGGCGCTGGGTCGCAGGGCCGTGGCGCTGCACGCCGACCTCGGCAACGAAGCCCAGGTGGCGCGGCTCGTGCCGGACTGCGCCGCGGCGCTCGGCCGCCCTGCGTGCGTGCTCAACAATGCGTCGCGCTTCGACGAGGACACCGCGCGGGATGTGGGCTACACGAAGCTGCTGCAGCTCATGGCGATCAACGTGGGCGCGCCGCTCGTATTGGCGCGCATGCTGTACGAGGCAACGCCCGAGGCAGCGGTGGAGGACGAGACGCTGCGCACGTGTGTGATCAACGTGCTCGACCAAAAGCTGTACAACATGAATCCCGACTATCTGTCGTACACGCTGACGAAGGCCGCGTTGCAGAACGCCACCGTCGCGCTCGCTCAGGCGCTCGCGCCGAAGGTGCGCGTGGTGGGGCTCGCGCCCGGCCTCACGCTGCAGTCGGGCGACCAGACGCCGGAGAGCTTCGCGGCCGCGCACCAGGTCACGCCGCTCAAGCGCGCGTCGCGGCCCGCGGATCTCGTGGAAGCTGCGCTGTATCTCGCGCGGGCTTCGGGCGTCACGGGCACGACGCTCGTCGTGGACGGCGGCCAGCACCTCGTGCCGCTGCCGCGCGACGTGATGTTTTTGACGGGCGGCTAAAGCCCGAACGTTGGTTGCATCAAGATTTGCAACTAAATGCATAGCCCGCTGCGCGCAGGACTGCGAGCCAGTGGCGCTGGCGAAGACAAAGGAACGCAAGCCGCCGCGCACGAGCGGTTTTGCAGACCGGCTGAACGACCCGCCGGGCGCGCTGCGCCGGCATACGTGCGAAAGAACGCACGCTTTTATCGACTGGAACCTACATGTCCACCGTTTTGCTTCACCCGCGGCTCGCCGATTGCCGCCGGCTTTTTCTGCGCGACTACGAAGTGCACATCAACATTGGCGTGCATGACTTCGAGAAGCGCGGCGAACAGCGCGTCGTCATCAATGTCGATCTGTTCGTGCCGCTCGCTTCGACCACGCCGCATGAGGACAAGCTGCGCGAAGTCGTCGATTACGACTTCATGCGCTCGACCGTTGCCGAACGTGTGGGCCGTGGCCATATCCATCTGCAGGAGACGCTCTGCGACGATCTCGCAGCGGCGCTGCTCTCGCACGAACTCGTGCGCGCGGTGCGCGTCTCGACGGAGAAGCCCGACGTTTATCCTGACTGCGACGCGGTGGGCGTCGAGGTCTTTCGCATCAAAGAGGACTGATTCATGAACGCCCCCGAAACGCTCCCCGTCGGCGAGGACGCCGCGACCGAAGAGACGGGCCGCCAGGTGCTCACGCGCCGCGAACAGAAGGAAGCCTACGAAAACAACAAGCTGTTCAAGCGCATCGTGCGTCAGGTCGGCCAGGCGATCGGCGACTACAACATGATCGAGAACGGCGACAAGGTCATGGTCTGCCTGTCGGGCGGCAAGGACAGCTACGCGATGCTCGACGTGCTGCTGCGCCTGCGTGAGCGCGCGCCGATCGACTTCGACATCGTCGCGGTGAACCTCGACCAGAAGCAGCCGGGCTTTCCGGAGCATGTGCTGCCCGAGTACCTCGACAAGGTGGGCGTGCCGTACCACATCGAGAACCAGGACACGTACAGCATCGTCAAGCGTCTCGTGCCCGAGGGCAAGACGACGTGCTCGCTGTGCTCGCGCCTGCGCCGGGGCATTCTGTACCGCGTGGCGGGCGAACTCGGCGCGACCAAGATCGCGCTCGGCCATCATCGCGACGACATTCTGCAGACGCTGCTGCTGAACCTGTTCTATGGCGGCAAGCTGAAGGGCATGCCGCCCAAGCTGCAGTCGGACGACGGCAAGAACGTCGTGATCCGGCCGCTCGCGTACGTGAAGGAAACCGATCTCGAGAAGTACGCCGTGCTGCGCGAATTCCCGATCATTCCGTGCAACCTGTGCGGCAGCCAGCCGAACCTGAAGCGCGCGGAGATGAAGGCGCTGATCCGCGAGTGGGACAAGCGTTTCCCGGGCCGCGTGGAGAACATGTTCAACGCGCTCGGCAACGTCGTACCCTCGCACCTCATGGACGCGAACCTGTTCAACTTCGCGGACCTGCGCGCGACGGGCGTGGCCGATCCGGCCGGCGATATTGCGTTCGACGAGGAGCCGTGCTCCACCGACCCGGCGCCCGCGGAAGGCACTGCGATCAAGTTCACGCCGTTCGACGATATCTGAGCCGCGCGGCTTAAACCGGCACTGGGTTTGCCTCAAACGCTCCGACCCCGTATCGGAGCGTTTTTCATTTCGAGCCGATGTCCTGAAAAGCAGTTGTAAAACAGTGTTTATCGGGGCACGACAGCCCGCCTGGCTGGCGGGTCGGGGATATCCCGCATGCTAAAATCAGCCGCTTCATTCCTCATCCAGTCACCGATGCAATGAACATCGTGATTCTCGCGGCAGGCATGGGCAAACGCATGCACTCCGCGCTGCCGAAAGTGCTCCATCCGCTCGCCGGCAAGCCGCTCCTCTCGCACGTCATCGATACTGCCCGCACGCTTTCGCCCACGCGGCTCGTCGTCGTGGTTGGCCATGGCGGCGAAGCCGTGCGCGAAGCCGTTGGCGCGCCCGACGTCCAGTTCGCGCTACAGGCGCAGCAACTCGGCACGGGCCACGCGCTCGCGCAAGCGCTGCCGCTGCTCGACGCGAACGTGCCCACGCTCGTGCTCTACGGCGACGTGCCGCTCACGCGTACGTCCACGCTCAGGCGTCTTGTCGACACCGCCGGCGATAACGGTTACGGCATCCTCACCGTCACGCTCGACGACCCGACCGGTTACGGCCGCATCGTGCGCGACGCGGCGGGCAAGGTCGAGCGCATCGTCGAGCAGAAGGACGCGAACGAAGCCCAGCGCAAGATCGCCGAGATCAACACCGGCATCATCGTGACGCCTACCGCGCCGCTCGCGGGCTGGCTTTCGGCGCTCAGGAACGACAACGCGCAGGGCGAGTATTACCTCACCGATGTCGTGGAAGCCGCGATCGCCGCCGGTCATCCGGCCGTGACCGCGCAGCCCGACGACGAATGGGAAACGCTCGGCGTGAACAGCAAGCAGCAGCTTGCCGAACTCGAACGCGTGCATCAGCGCACGGTGGCCGAGGCGCTACTCGTGGCGGGTGTCACGCTCGCGGACCCGGCGCGCATCGACGTGCGCGGCTCGCTCACGTGTGGGCGCGACGTGTTCATCGACGTGAACTGCGTGTTCGAAGGCGAGGTGACGCTGGCGGACAACGTGAGCGTGGGCCCGAACTGCGTGATCCGCAGCGCGTCGATCGGCGCGGGCACGCGCGTGGACGCTTACACGCACATCGAAAACGCGGTGGTTGGCGCGAACGCGGTGCTAGGTCCCTATGCGCGGCTGCGCCCCGGCGCGAAGCTCGCCGACGACGTGCACGTAGGCAACTTCGTCGAAGTGAAGAACGCGAACATCGGACTTGGCTCGAAGGCGAATCACCTGAGCTACGTAGGCGACGCCGACGTGGGCGCGGGCGTGAACATCGGCGCGGGCACCATTACCTGCAATTACGACGGCGCGAACAAGCACCGCACGATCATCGAGGACAACGTGTTCGTGGGTTCGGATACCCAGCTCGTCGCTCCCGTGCGCGTGGGTCGCGGCGTGACCATCGCAGCGGGCACGACGGTGTGGAAGGACGTGCCCGAAGCCACGCTCGTACTCAACGAGAAAACGCAGATCGCGAAAACCGGCTACGTTCGCCCGGTCAAGAAAAAGAACTGAACGGTTGAAACCCGGCGCCGCTCGCGTGAACCTTGAAACGCCGCGCGGCGCCCACGCCTCTCATTGCAAAGGATCGAATCCATGTGCGGCATCGTCGGCGCGGTTGCGCAACGTAACATCGTTCCCGTCCTGATCGAAGGACTGCGGCGCCTCGAATATCGCGGCTACGACTCGTGCGGCGTGGCCGTCGTGACGGCCGACGGCCCGCAGCGCGTGCGCAGCGTCGCTCGCGTGGCCGAACTCGACGAGCAGGTCCGCGAGGCTCACTTCGAAGGCGTGACCGGCATCGCGCATACGCGGTGGGCTACGCACGGCGCGCCCACGGTGAACAACGCGCACCCGATCTTCTCGCGCGACACACTCGCGATCGTGCACAACGGCATCATCGAGAACTACGAGTCGCTGCGCGAGATGCTGCGCGCAAAGGGCTACGAGTTCGTTTCGCAGACCGATACCGAGGTCATCGCCCACTTGATCCACAGCCTCTATCAAGGCGACCTGTTCACCGCCGTGCGTGCGGCCGTGCAGCAGCTCGCGGGCGCGTATGCGATCGGCGTGGTGCACAAGAGCCAGCCGCATACGGTGGTCGGCGCGCGCGCCGGTTCGCCGCTCGTGGTCGGCTATGGCAAGGATGAAAACTTCATCGCGTCGGACGGCCTTGCCATTGCGGGCAGCGCGGAGCACATCAGTTATCTGGAAGAAGGTGATGTGTGCGAGATCACGCTTGAGGGTGTGCGCATTGCCGATCGCGCGGGCAGCATCGTGACGCGCGAAGTGCGCGACGTGCAGGCCTATGGCGCATACGGCGGCGCGGTCGATCTCGGCCCGTACCGCCACTACATGCAGAAGGAAATCTTCGAACAGCCGCGCGCGATCTCCGACACGATTCCCGCCACCGACACGTTCACGCCCGAGCTATTCGGCGACAACGCGCCCGAGGTGTTCAAGGGTATCGACAGCATCCTGATCCTCGCGTGCGGCACGAGCTATTACGCGGGCCTCACGGCGAAGTACTGGCTCGAGTCGGTGGCGAAGATCCGCACCGATGTCGAGATCGCGAGCGAATACCGCTATCGCGAGTCGGTGCCCAATCCGCGCGCGCTCGTCGTGACGATCTCGCAGTCGGGCGAAACCGCCGACACGCTCGCCGCGCTCAAGCACGCGCAGTCGCTCGGCATGGCGCACACGCTTGCGGTGTGCAACGTGGCGACGAGCGCGATGGTGCGCCTCACCGAACTCAAGTTCCTCACGCACGCGGGGCGCGAGATTGGCGTGGCGTCGACGAAGGCGTTCACCACGCAGCTCGTTGGCCTCTTCATTCTCGCGGTCACGCTCGGCAAGCTGCGCGGTCACGTGAATGTGGAGCAGGAAGCGGCGTATCTGAAACTGCTGCGTCACCTGCCGGCCGCGCTCAACGGCGTGCTCGCGCTGGAGCCGCAGATCATCGCGTGGGCGGAAGAGTTCGCGCGCAAGGAAAACGCGCTTTTCCTCGGGCGCGGGCTGCATTACCCGATCGCGCTCGAAGGCGCGCTCAAGCTCAAGGAAATCTCGTACATCCACGCCGAGGCGTATCCGGCCGGCGAACTCAAGCACGGACCGCTCGCGCTCGTGACCGAGGCGATGCCCGTGGTGACGGTGGCGCCCAACGACGCGCTGCTCGAAAAGCTCAAGTCGAACATGCAGGAAGTGCGCGCGCGCGGCGGCCAGCTTTACGTGTTCGCCGATGCCGATACGCACATCACGAGCGAAGACGGCATCCACGTGATTCGCATGCCGGAGCACTACGGGCTGCTTTCGCCGATCCTGCACGTCGTGCCGCTGCAACTGCTCGCATATCACACGGCGTGCGTGCGCGGCACCGATGTGGACAAGCCGCGCAATCTCGCGAAGTCGGTGACGGTGGAGTGAGATTTTTCGCGCACTGATCGTGCCTGTTGAAAAAGGGGATGCCATTACGGCATCCCCTTTTTGTTTTGTCGATCGCCGCAGGAGCCGTTGAGAGGCCGCTCAGGCGGCTGCCGTGGTCTGCTGCGTGCGCGGGGATGATCTGACGCGCTGCGACGCCCCTGAGGCCGCGCAACGCGCTCGTTGGGACCGTGGGCGGATCGCCATTGCGATCCTCAGCCGAAACACCGCTGTAAGGTCATAATGTCGCCGTTCGATCAAGGAGGCGAAAGTGGCAAACGTGGCGCAATCCCGGCAACCGGGGCACTCCGGCAGACTACCCCGCCTGTTCGTGTTTTCCGGCGCGGGCCTCTCCGCGGAGAGCGGCATTTCAACGTTCCGCACCGGCGACGGCATCTGGTCCAACGCGAGCATCGACGAGGTCTGCAACTACCTCACGTGGCGCCGCAACCGGCCCGCGGTTTTCCGCTTCTACAATCAGCGCATCTCCGAATGCGGCGACGCGCGCCCGAACGCCGCCCACCAGCTGCTCGTGAAGTGGCAGGACGTCTGGGGCACCGAGCGCGTGCATCTCGTCACGCAGAACATCGACGACATGCTCGAGCAGGCCGGTGCGCGCCAGGTCACGCATCTGCACGGCGACATGATTTCGCTTCTGTGCACCGACTGCGACTATCGCTTCCCGGCCTCCGGCCGGGCACTCGATCCACAAGCCGCCTGTCCGTCGTGCGGTCAGGTGGAGGGCGTGAAGCCCGGTGTGGTGTTCTTCAACGAGGCGGCGCCCGAGTACGAGACGCTCTGGCGCATTCAGCGCAACATGACGCCTGACGATGTCTTCATCGCAGTAGGGACGGCGTTCGAGGTGATCCCGCCCGAGCGGCTTTTGCCACCGGAGCGTTGTGGGCATTACGCGCGCAATTTCCTCGTCGATCCGGCGCCGCGCCGCGCGGAATGCTTCGGCGTCGTAGAGGCCAAGCCCGCGACCGTCGGTTTGCTCGATCTCGAACCGACTATCGAGCGGATGATGACGGGCGGCTAGCGCCCACGGTAGGCGTCACGCGATGCATTCAGCAAGGGCGTGCTTCCTCGCGGGCACGCCCTTTTTCATTTCTTGCTGGCATGACACAGCGCGCAATGACTTTGCGCGAATGCGCAGCACGCGAGCGCAGCGAGCGTCACGTGTTTCCCATAGTCTTTTCAGTATTTATATTTATAAGTAGTAGCAGTTAACAAGTCCTGGCATTTACTGTGGACAACAGGAAAATCACCTGTCGGCTCATACCGATGCAAAACGGATAGCCATGCGGACAAAGCTTGTACGCGTTGCGGGCTCCTGGGATAACTTTTCAGATCGCAACGCCAGGCACGTGGTTATCAAGAAGTGGTCCACAGGTCGTTCGCCAGGTCATCCCCAGGTTGTCCAGAGGTGGACGTGGATAACCTGGCCCGGTGCGGCTCGGTCACACGTTATCCACACGAAAAAAAATGGCGCCGCTTGGTAGCGACGCCATTCGTTAAAAAGAACTGCAGAGCGCGATATCAACGCCGAAAAATCGTGGCGCGTTTTACACCGTTTCGGCAGGCTGCGCGGTTGCACGTTGCCGCTCGCGAAGGCGCGCTTGCCAGGCCGGCAGCAGTTGGCAGGCGAGCAAGCCGGCAAGCATGAGCGCGCAGCCGGCGAGTGCGCGCGGCGTGAGCGTTTCGCCGAGCGCTGCCCAACCCGCGAGCGCGGCGAACACGCCTTCCATACTGAAGATCACGGCGGCATGCGCGGGCGCGGCGTCGCGCTGCGCGACGACCTGCAGCGTATAACCGATGCCCACCGAAAGCGCGCCGCCATAGAGGATGGTGGGCGCGGCGCGCACGATGTCGGCCGCGCGCAGCGGTTCGCACGCGAGCCCGATTGCGAGGCACACCACGCCACAGGCGACGAACTGAACGATCGAGAGCGCGAGCGGGTCGTGGCGCGGCGCGTAGTGGCCCACGAGCATGACCTGGATCGAGATCACGAGCGCGCAGCCGAGCTGGAACCAGTCGCCGTACATCACCGAAAAGTGCTCGTTGATGCTGAGAAAATAGAGCCCAACCGCAGCGAGCGCCGCGCCGACCCATGTGCCGATTCCCGTGCGATGGCGCAGCACTACGCCCAGCATCGGCACGATCACGACATAGAGCGAACTGATGAAGCCGGCGTTGGCGATTTTCGTGTAGCCGAGTCCGATTTGCTGAAGCGAGATAGCGACGGCCAGCACGAGGCCGAGTACGGTGCCCGAGCGCAGCAGCGCGCCGTTGAACAGCGCCGGGGCCGCCGCGTTGCCGCTGCCCGCGGCCAGGCGACCACGGGCTTGGCCGCGGGCCATCAAGAAGCAGGAGACGACGCCGGCGCCCAGCAGGAAGCGCAGGCCGGTGAACAGGAACGGGCCGATGGCGTCGAGGCTCAGTCGCTGGGCGACGAACGCCGAGCCCCAGATGAGGGCGGCGGTCAGCATCAGCAGATTGGCGCGCAGGTGACGGCGGGTAGCGGATTGCAAGCGGAGATCTCTTTTCGCGGGAAATGGGCGCGACAGCGTTTTCGACGGTTGGCGCGCGTGGGGCGCGGTGTCCTGTTGCGCAAGGGCTGGGTCGCCCTTTTTTCGCGATTGCATCTGAACCGGGTGACAATCTGGCCCGAATTCGATCGGGGCAGGCCGATTCAGCGTATTACGTGAAAAAACAACGAACTTCCGGAAAACGAACGCGTAGTGGCGATCGTATCCGAATTGAAAGGGAAATGTCTCCCGGAAAATACACCCGGCCGTTAGCGGATGACAAACGCCCTACGCTGCGTAATACTGCTTCGCGCGAAACGCCCGCTCAGATCGGCAAGCGGATCGTTTCGCGGTTTCACGCTGTTCTAATTCACAACGTGCCGGTCATTATTTGTCAGGTTTGGGGAACAACAGATGAAAAAGATTCTCGCCTCGCTCGTCGCAGCATCCGCAGCACTGATCTCGGTTCAGGCATTTGCACAAGACGCTTCGGCACCGGCAGCAACCGCACCGGCAGCCAGCGCACCGGCACATGCCAAGAAGCAGCACAAGCAACTCAAGCACCACGGCAAGCGCGCCGCTGTGTCGGAAGGCGCATCGGCCGCCGGCACGTCGGACAAGGGCCAGGCAAACTAAAGCCCTCGCGCGACAGGGTTCACGAGGCGGCAGCGCCGCGCGCGACCCCAGCCATAAAAAAGCCAGAGCATCTGCTCTGGCTTTTTTTTGCGCGCTCGCCGCGGGTGAGCGTTCAGGACGCGTCGCGTGCGAGCCCGGCTTCCAGCAATTCGGCGAGCAGGCCGTTCACGCCGCCCGGGTGGCCTTCGGCGCGAGCCTTCAGCTGCTCGACGAGATCGGCGTTGAGCTTGCACGCAAACGGCACGAGCCCTTGCGCCTGGTCCAGCTTGCGCTGTTCGCGGCGGTCCAGTGCCGGCTGCGGTGCCGAACCCTTGCCGAAGCGGTCGGGCCCGCTCTTGTTCGTCGCTTGCATCAGTTTCAGCGCCTTGTTCTTCTCAAGGTCGGTTTTCTTCATGGCCATATGTCGTGCTCCGGTGTTGGGCGGTGGCGCGCATTGTACGCAAACGCCTGCGGGCGTCCATCACGGCTACGTGCCTCACGAGCGCCTTTTGGCCGCATCGAGTACCTGCGATACCCCTACGCGCCGCCGTCGCGATCCGGCCCTTCATGGCTGTTGTGGCGCTCGTGCGGGTTGTGCCCGTTGTGTGCCGCGTGCGCTTCGTCGGTGGGTCGCGTGAGGCCGTCGATCAGCGTGCGCATGCGCTGCCAGTGCGAGCCTTCCCAGAACACGCGCTGACAGACGTCGCAGGTCACGAAGCGCGTCTGCCGGTCGTAGACGCCGGCGGGTACGCGTTCGCGGACCGCGGCGCGCTCGATGGGCCGCAGAGGCGCGTTGCACATGAGGCACAGCCGGAACGGCCGCGCACTCGCCGCCAGGTCGAGCCGCTCGAAAATCTCGTGGACCTGGGCGCGCGGTTTTAGCGCGCGCACGTAGCAGCCATGCGTAATGCTGCGCCGCTTGAGCAGTTCACGGTCGCGCGTGAGCACGATGCGATGCTCGGCGGCTGCAAGCGCCTCGATCTCTTCGTCGGGGAAGTGGTTGTCGTAGAGCGTATCGAAACCGGCCAGCCGCAGGAGTTGCGCGAGGCCGCCAAGATGCGCGTCGGCGACGAAGCGCAGTTCGCGCAGCGGCGCGTCGCGCACGCGCAGCAACGGCCGGATGTCGAGCGCTTCGAACTTCGGATAGACGGCCACGCGGTCGCCATCCGCGAGCGGATGGTCGAATCCCACTGATTCGTCATTCACGAGGATCAGTTCGACTTCCGTATGCGGCACGCCGAGCGCTTCGATCATGTGTTTCGCCGTGGCGTCGCGCGCGCAGGCGCAACTGAACGCACGCCGGCGCAGCGGCCGCGCAAGAAAGTCGTTCAGCTCCTCGTAAAAGCGAAAGGTGGCGGTGACCATGCAAAGCAGTATCGCACCGCCTGCCGCAGTGCGTGCGTGTGTTCGCGGCGTGAGAGGCTGGCTGCAGCGCGTGCCGCCTTGTGCTGTACTGCATCTTTCCTCGGGTTTCCCCTCGTTTTTCATGGAAGGAGCAGGCGATGGACATCGGATTTATCGGTCTTGGCGAAATGGGCGGCGCGATGGTCGGCAATCTGCTGAAAGCAGGCCACACGGTGCGCGTATGGAACCGCACGGCCGCGAAGGCGCAGGCGCTTGCCGAAGCGGGCGCGCGCATCGTCGGCACGCCGGGCGAGGCCTTCGCGGGCGACGCCGTGCTCTCGATGCTCGCCGACGACGCCGCGCTGCGCGAGGTCATCGACTCGACGCTGCTCGATCACGCGCAGCCAGGCCTCGTGCACGTGAACATGGCGACCATTTCCGTCGAACTGGCCGAAGCGCTGGCGCATGCGCATGCCAAGCGTGGATTGCGCTACGTGGCGGCGCCCGTGCTCGGGCGCCCGGACGCTGCGCAGGCGGCGAAGCTCACGATCATGGCGGCAGGGGCGACCGAGGCAATCGACCGCGTGCAGCCGCTTTTCGACGTAATCGGGCAGAAGACATGGCGCGTTGGCGCCGTGCCGCAGCAGGCGAACGTGATGAAACTCGCCGCGAACTTCATGCTGGCTTCGGCTGTCGAGTCGCTCGGCGAGGCGGCGGCGCTGCTCGACGGCTATGGCGTCGCGATGCGCGACTTCCTCGACGTCGTGACGGGCGGCCCGTTTCCGGGCCCGGTGTATGCGGGCTACGGCGGCATGATCGCGGAGCGGCGCTACGAGCCTGCGCTCTTCAAGGCTCGCCTTGGCCTGAAGGACGTGCGGCTCGCACTGGCCGCCGCCGACGCCGCCGCGACGCCGATGCCGCTCGCTAGCGTGCTGCGCGACAGCCTGCTCGAAGCCGTGGCGCACGGCGACGGCGAGCGCGATTTCGCCGTGCTCGGCAAGGTCGCTGCGCGGCGCGCGGGCCACGGCTGAATACCGGGGCGCAATGAGGCCTGGCGAACGTTCGCAGGCGTTTCGCGATCAAAATCTCTAGACGATCGCTCGGTGACGCACAAAGACCTGGCGGCCAGGCTTTGCACAATGTGGCGCATCTCGACGGACGACGGCCGGGTTTGCGGCGCCGCCCGCGATGTGGGGACGGGGAACCGATGATGACGACAGGGCGCGCACCGGATCGATCGGGAGATCTGGCTGCGAGACCCATTTCAGGGTAGGAGAACGGCGGATGGAGACGCATATCCTGATCGCCGACAACGACGAGAAGTCGCTAGACGGACTCAGCACCTTGCTGACCGATCTTGGCTACGGCGTATCTGTGGCTCGCACGCTCGACGAGGCGGTCGATCTTGCCGCGCGCGGCGCGCCCGACGTGGCGATCGTGGCGCTTTCGCTCGCGCAGGACGAGCCCGGGATGATCGTGCGGCAATTGCGCGCGATTAGCGGCGAGCGCGCTCCGCTCCTGATCGCGCTCGCCGGCTGGGGCGAGTCGCGCCACCGCGACGAGGCGCTCGCGGCGGGCTTCGACGTGCATCTTGTGCGACCTGTGGGGCTCGATCAGTTGATGTTCATCCTGTCCATGACAGGACAATGACGAATGTGTTGTTGTGGCGCAACATTCAGGGTGCGCACTACTTTACATGTTGCATTGCATCACGCTAGTCGATATACTGCTTCTTGTCTCCTCCATGTCTCCTCTGATATGGATTCAGCCCGCCAAACATTGGCGGGCTTTTTTTCGTCTGCAGGTTTTGCAACGGCGCAAAACATCGGATACAAAAAAACCGGCTCAGCGAGCCGGTTTTTTGTTTGCGCTGCCAAACCGCGCGGCTTCAGACATGAAGGCCGGTATTCTCGGCCGCGCCGATCGCGAGATTCATGCACTGGATCGCCGCGCCCGATGCGCCCTTGCCGAGGTTGTCGAGGCGCGCAACGGTGACGAACTGCTCGTCGTTGCCGAACACGAACAGGTCCACGCGGTTCGTGTCGTTGTTCGCCTGAACGTCGAACATGCCGGCGTCGAGGTTTTCATCGGCATTGAACGGCGCCACGCGTACGAATTGTTCGCCCGCGTAGTACTCGGCGAAGAGCGCCTGCACGTCCTGCGGCTTTGCACCGCGTGTGAGCTGCTTCGGCGAAAAATAGGTCGTGACCGCGAGGCCCTTGTAGAACGGCCCCACGATCGGCGTGAACACCGGCGCCGACGTCAGGCCACCGTGCACCGCCATTTCCGGCAGATGCTTGTGCGTGAGGCCGAGCGCGTACGGGCGCGGGCTCGCGAGCTTCGCGTTGCCGCCCGCTTCGTAATCCGCAATCATCTTCTTGCCGCCGCCGCTGTAGCCCGTGAGCGAGTAGCTGTGCGCGGCGAACTCCGGCGCGACGAGGCCGGCTTCGACGAGCGGGCGCATGGCGAGGATGAACGCCGAAGCGTGGCAGCCGGGCACCGCGATGCGCTTCGATTTGCGCACCTTGTCGCGCTGGGCTTTGGTCAGCTCGGGCAGGCCGTACGCCCAGTCGGCCTGGGTGCGAAACGCCGTGCTCGCGTCGATGAGGACGGTGCGGTCGTTTTCGACGAGCGAGGCCGACTCGCGCGAGGCGACGTCGGGCAGGCACAGGAACGTCACATCCGAAGCGTTGATGAGACGGCGGCGTTCCTCGACGTCCTTGCGCTTCGCATCGTCGATACGCAGGATCTCGACGTCGGTGCGCGGCGACAGGTATTCAAAAATCTTCAGGCCGGTCGTGCCTTCCTGTCCGTCGACAAAAACTTTCGTGCTCATCTCAGTCTCTCTGAACGCGGGGGGATTGCGGGGCGCCATCACCCAGGGCGGCGCTGGAACGGTATTTTAAGACGTCATGCCGGCGCACGTGTGAACGCGCCTGGAAAAAATCGGGGCTTACCCGTAAGGCAATGGCTCAGGTGTTCGCCGCGCGGCCGGTCAGCCAGCGGGCCGTGACGGCGGCGACGCGCACGCCAAAGGCGCGCGCCGTTTCGAGGTCGCCCGCGGGCGGCGCTTCCTCCGGCGTGGCGTCGGCCGGCGACTGCGCGAGCAGCCCGGTGAAGCCGCCCACGAAGTTCACGTCGTTGCGCGTGGCGGCCTTCGTGTTCGCGGGCAGCATGCCGGTGCCGCTCCAGACCATGCCATGCTGCATCGCCAGCGTGACGAAATACTGGATGGTCGAAAACTTGTCGCCATTCATGGTCGCCGAGTTGGTGAAGCCCGCGGCGATCTTGTCCTTCCATGTTTGCGTGAACCATGCCTTCGAACTCGCGTCCGCGAACTTCTTGAAGTCGGCGGACGGTCCGCCCATGTAGGTGGGCGCGCCGAACACGATGCCATCGGCGGCGTCGAGAGCCGCCCAGCCCGCATCGTCGATCTCGCTCACGGCGATCATCTTTGCGTCGGCGCCCGAGCCCTGCAGTCCCATCAGCACGTTCTCCGCAAGTTTCTTCGTATGGCCGTCGCCACTGTGATACGCAATGACGATCCGGGACATGGACAACTCCTCCATTCAAGGGGTGGGGGACGATGCGCAGCGCGGCAACCCGCGCGCCGCTGAAACGGGACGCGTTATCTTAAACAGTTCCGTGTTGCCGCATCCGTCGCATGGCGCATCGGCCGCGAGTGGCGCGCAACCGCTCCGGTCAGCGGCCGTACGTCACGATGATTTGCGCGCTTCCGAGCGTCGAACCGCTGATCTCGCGATCGAACAGCGCGGCAGGGCGGCCTTGCGCGAGCGGGAGCGTATCGACGTTTAGCGCGTAGACGGTGATGACGTAGCGATGGGGATTGCCCGGCGGCGGGCACGGTCCCCCGTAGCCGTCGATGCTGAAGTCGTTGCGCGCTTCGATCGCGCCGAGTTTGCGCAGCGCGCCCGAAGCGCTGGCGTTCTCCGGCAGGCTCTTCACGCTTGCAGGAATATTCGCGACGGCCCAGTGCCACCAGCCGCGCCCAGGCGCGTCGCGATCGAAGATCGTAATGGCAAAACTACGTGTAGTTGCAGGAGCATTGCGCCAGGTCAAACTTGGCGATTCGTTCGGCCCCTTGCAGCCAGCATCGTTGAAAATCTGTCGCGCTCCGACTTTTCCGCCGTCACTGAGATCGGCGCTCGTTACCGTGAAACTTTCGCCTGCACAGGCCAAGTTGGCGGTCGTCACGATGCTCGCGAAGGCGAGCCACGTGAATACGCTTGCACGGCGCGTGCAACCGCGCCGAAAGTCATATGGAGTACGCATCAGCGAGTTCTCCTGTATGTTTGTGAAATTCGGGCCACGTAGTCCTGAAGGAAAGGTTTGATTTGTTCCCTAGTCCGAATTTGATCCAATATAGCGGTATAAGCGAGCGAGTTTTCGCCTGCGCGCGTACAGAATGAGCGGTAGGATTCCGCTATAGTCGTATATTCTCCTGCTTGGGCACGTAAAGCCTTCGGGCGCCAGAAACAAGAAGCGAAATATGGGCTGGCCTCGCGCCGGAGAGAGAAGCAGGTTCGCCTACAGGGAGGGGTAATGCAGCAACCAATCAGGGTCGTAGTCGCCGACGATCATCCGGTGATCTTGTTTGGTGCGGAACATGCACTGCTCAATTTTCCAGGGATCCAGGTCGTTGGCCGTGCCCGCCAGTCCACCGAGCTCGTCAAGGCGTTGCAAACGGTTCCCTGCGACGTGCTGGTCACTGACCTTGCCATGCCGGGCGGCCAGTACGGCGATGGTTTGCCGCTCATCGGCTACCTGCGGCGCAACTTCCCGAATGTTCCTATCGTTGTCCTGACGATGCTTGAAAATGCCGCGCTGCTCAAACGCCTGGGCGAACTTGGCGTGATCGCGGTGGTGCACAAGTCCGACGACCTCAGCCATATCGGCCTCGCGGTGCAGCATGTGAGTCGCAATCTCGAATATATGAGTCCGCAGGTGAAGGTTGCGCTCGATCAATTGCGCATCAACAGCGGTGGGAAAACCGACGAAGTGATCCTCTCAAAGCGAGAACTCGAAGTCGTGCGACTCTTTGTTTCTGGGATGACGATTAAGGAAATATCCGAGAAACTGAATCGAAGTATTAAGACCATCAGTACTCAAAAGAACACGGCGATGCGCAAGCTCGGACTCGATCGAGACTCCGAACTTTTCCAGTACGCACAGAGCAATGGCTTGCTGAATCTCTCTTCGCACGCGCCCGATGTGCCTGACGACGGCGGTGAGGCACAAACGGCGCATTGAGCCCGCTGCTGTGCACCGGCCACAAAAAAGGCCATCTGCCCAGGAGGCAGATGGCCTTTTTGCTATGCGCTTGTACGGCTTGTGCGCTTACTGCGGTGCCGACGTTGCGCCACCGTGCGCAGCCGACCACTCAGCCGGCGCGTGCAGGAATTTCTCGACTTCGTCGAGCGTCTTCGTTTCGAAGTAGCCCGATTCCTTGGCGACGCGCAGCACGTCCCACCACGTTGCGAGGGCGTGCAGGTCGACGTCGATGTCCTTCAGGACCGAGACGCTTTCCTTGAAGATGTTGTAGTGGAACAGCACGAAGCAGTGGTTCACCTGCGCGCCGGCCGTGCGCAGCGCGTTGATGAAGTTGATCTTGCTGCGGCTGTCGGTGGTCAGGTCTTCGACGAGCAGCACGCGCTGGCCTTCGGTGAGCAGACCCTCGATCTGCGCGTTGCGGCCGAAACCCTTCGGCTTCTTGCGCACGTACTGCATGGGCACCATCAGGCGGTCGGAGAGCCATGCCGCGAACGGGATGCCCGCGGTTTCGCCGCCGGCCACGGCGTCGATCTGCTCGTAGCCGACATCGCGCAGGATGGTGGCTTCAGCCATTTCCATCAGGCCGCGGCGCACACGCGGATACGAGATCAGCTTGCGGCAGTCGATATAGACCGGGCTCGCCCAGCCGGAAGTGAAGATGAAGGGCTTTTCGGCGTTGAAGTGCACGGCCTTCACTTCGAGCAGCATTTTCGCGGTTGCGTCCGAGATCGTCTGGCGATCGTAGCCTGTCATGGGCGAATCCTTGGATATGAGAGCGGGAGGAGGGTGGGCGCGGGGCCCGGTGGCGCTGGCACGGCGGGCTCGAAGCGTGGCTTCGGCGCCTGCGGTGCGCGGCCCGGGGGCGTCGATCGTCTGACAACATCGGTCAGGACGATTCGCCCGGTCCGGACGGCTTCACGTGCGCGCGTAGGCCGGTATTTTACCCGACTTGACGATTGCCGACGAGTCGCAACGGCAACCGGCGCCGGCTATATGGGGCGCGAACAGCGGTGGCGCGGCTGTATGCGCGGGTTTGCAGCGCGGTTGTGACGGCCCGGCCACGCCTTTACACTCACGCCGGTTTGCGTTCCCCGTCAGCGCGCGTTTCTCAGGATTGCCCACATGACCGCCGTTTCTCCGCCCGCCTCCGCCACCACCCCGCGCGCCCACGCCCTGCGTGCGCTCGTCGCTTCGGTGCTTGGCTACGCCATGGACGGCTTCGATCTGCTGATGCTCGGCTTCATGCTGCCCGCGATCAGCGCCGATTTGCATCTCTCCGGCGCGCAGGCGGGCGCGCTCGTTACGTGGACGCTCGTCGGCGCGGTGGTGGGCGGCATCGTCTTCGGGCTTTTGAGCGACCGCTACGGGCGCGTGCGCGTGCTCACGTGGACCATCCTGCTGTTCGCCGTCTTCACCGGTATGTGCGCGCTAGCGCGCGGCTACGGCGACTTGCTCGTCTACCGGACGATTGCGGGCATCGGACTGGGCGGCGAATTCGGCATTGGCATGGCGCTCGTTGCAGAGGCCTGGCCCGCGCAGCTGCGCGCGCGAGCGTCGTCGTATGTCGGGCTCGGCTGGCAACTGGGCGTGCTGGCCGCGGCGCTGCTCACGCCGCTGCTGCTCCCGCTGATCGGCTGGCGCGGTATGTTCGCCATCGGGCTGCTGCCGGCGGTCGTTTCGTTCGTGGTGCGGCGCCGCGTGGAGGAGCCCGAGCTTTTCGTCGCGCATGCGCAGCGCGTGGCCGTGGCGGCCAAGGCGGAGCGCCCGCGCGCGCTGCGCATGCTCGTGGCCGATGCGCGCACCGCGCGTGCGAGCCTGGGCGTCGCGGTGCTGTGCTCGGTGCAAAACTTCGGCTACTACGGGCTGATGATCTGGCTGCCCGCCTACCTTTCGAAGTCGTTCGGCTATTCGCTCACCAAGTCGGGGCTCTGGACTGCCGCGACGGTTGCCGGCATGGCGCTCGGCATCTGGCTTTTCGGCATCGCGGCCGACCGCTTCGGCCGCCGGCCCGCCTTCCTGTTCTATCAAGCCGGCGCCGTGGTCATGGTGTTCGTCTACGCGCAGCTTTCCACGCCGTTTGCGCTTCTGATTGGCGGCGCGGCGATGGGCGTATTCGTCAACGGCATGATCGGCGGCTATGGCGCGCTCATTTCCGAGCTGTATCCGACCGCCGCGCGCGCCACCGCGCAGAACGTGCTGTTCAACATCGGCCGTGCCGTGGGCGGCTTCGGGCCGCTCGCCGTGGGCGCACTGGCCGCGCGCTATTCCTTCACGGTGGCGCTCGGCATGCTCGCCGCTATCTACGTGCTCGATATCCTCGCGACCCTCTTCCTGATTCCCGAACGACGGGGCGCTGCGCTCGAATAAGCACGGCGCATCGGTCAGACGAAAGCGCGCTGCGCGCGCCCGCTTGATCGCTCCTGCGAATTCCCGGTATCAGTCTTTGACCCACGTGGACGCGAACGGCGCCAGGTGTACACTAATCGCCCCTGCTGGAACGCTCGTGCCGCGCGAACCGGCGGGCCTACGACCATAAAAGATTCTCTCTCTCACGTCTCTCACGTCTTGGCAGGCCTGAAAATGGATGAACAACTGAAGCAAAGCGCGCTTGCGTATCACCAGAATCCGAAGCCCGGCAAGATCTCGGTCACGCCGACCAAACCGCTTTCAAACCAGCTCGATCTTTCGCTCGCTTACTCGCCCGGCGTTGCGGCCGCTTGTGAGGCGATTCACGCCGACCCGCTCGATGCGCAGAAATACACCTCGCGCGCGAACCTCGTTGGCGTCGTGACGAACGGCACGGCCGTGCTCGGCCTCGGCAACATCGGCCCGCTCGCGGCCAAGCCGGTGATGGAAGGCAAGGGCTGCCTCTTCAAGAAGTTCGCAGGCATCGACGTGTTCGACATCGAACTCGACGAACTGGACCCGGACAAGCTGGTCGACGCCATCGCGATGCTCGAGCCGACGCTCGGCGGCATCAATCTCGAAGACATCAAGGCGCCCGAGTGCTTCTACATCGAGCAGAAGCTGCGCGAGCGCATGAAGATTCCCGTTTTCCACGACGACCAACACGGCACGGCCATCATCGCGTCCGCTGCGATCCTCAATGGCCTGAAGGTTGTGGGCAAGGATCTCGGCAGCGTGAAGCTCGTGTGCTCGGGCGCGGGCGCGGCGGCGATTGCGTGTCTGGACCTACTCGTGAAGCTGGGTCTGAAGAAAGACAACATCCTCGTCACCGACTCGAAGGGCGTGATCTACGAGGGCCGCGGCAATCTCGATCCGTCGAAGGCGCGCTATGCGGCCAACACCGAAGCGCGCACGCTCGGCGACGCGATCAAGGCCGCAGATGTGTTCCTCGGCTGTTCGAGCGCGGGCGTGCTCAAGCCCGAGATGGTCAAGGAGATGGGCGACAAGCCGCTGATCCTCGCACTCGCGAACCCGGAGCCGGAAATCCGCCCGGAAGAAGCGAAAAAGGTGCGCCCGGACGCGATCATCGCCACCGGCCGTTCGGACTATCCGAACCAGGTCAACAACGTGCTGTGCTTCCCGTTCATCTTCCGCGGCGCGCTGGACGTGGGCGCGACGACCATCACGGAAGAGATGAAGCTCGCGTGCGTGCGCGCGATCGCGGAACTCGCCGAGGAAACCGATCAGGGTGACGAAGTGGCGAAGGCCTATGAAGGCCACACGCTCGAATTCGGCCCGGAATACCTGATTCCGAAGCCGTTCGACCCGCGCCTCATCATCAAGATCGCACCGGCCGTGGCGCAAGCCGCGATGGATTCGGGCGTGGCCACGCGTCCGATCCAGGACATGGACGCCTACCGCGAGCAGCTTGGCGCGACGGTCTACCGTTCGGGCATGGTGATGCGCCCCGTGTTCGCGGCGGCGAAGGCCAACTGCGCGCGCATCGTGTTCGCCGAGGGCGAAGACGAGCGCGTGCTGCGCGCTGCGCAGTTCGTGCTCAACGAGAAGATCGCCAGGCCAATCATCGTAGGCCGCCCGTCGGTCGTGGAAATGCGCCTGAAGAAGATGGGCTCGAAGCTGCGTCCGGGTACGGACTTCGAGATCGTCGATCCGGAAGACGATCCGCGCTTCCAGAAGAGCTGGCAGGCGTACCACGAACTCGGCGCGCGCCAGGGCATCACGCCCGACGTGGCAAAGGCTTCGGTGCGCAAGTTCAACACGCTGATCGGCGCGATCCTCGTGCATCTGGGCGACGCCGACGGCATGATCTGCGGCCTGCTCAACAGCTTCGACTATCACCTCAAGTTCGTCGACCAGGTGTTCGGCAAGGCCAAGGAAGCCCAGAACTACGCGGCGATGAACCTGCTGATGCTGCCGGGCCGCAACATCTTCATCAGCGACACCTACGTGAACGAAGTGCCGAGCGCCGAGCAGCTTGCCGACATGACGATCCTCGCCTCGCGCGAAATCGAGAAGTTCGGCATCACGCCGAAGGTGGCGCTGCTGTCGAGCTCGAACTTCGGCAGCGTGCGTTCGTCGACGTCGCAGCGCATGCAGGCAGCGCGTGAGCTGATCGCCGCGCGCGATCCGCAGCTCGAAGTGGACGGCGAAATGCATGGCGACGCGGCGCTCTCCGAGCTGATCCGCAAGCAGGCGTTCCCGGGCACGACGCTCACGGGCGAAGCGAACCTGCTGATCATGCCGAACGTGGAAGCGGCCAACATCGCGTACAACCTGCTGAAGGTGATTGGCGGCGAAGGCGTGACGGTGGGCCCATTCCTGCTGGGCGCTTCGAAGCCGGTGCACATCCTCACGCCGGCGGCGACGGTGCGACGCATCATCAACATGACGGCGGTGGCTTCGGCTAACGCGAATGTAGCGAAGGCGGCGGCGAAGTAAGCGCGCTTCCGACAATCGCCTGATGTGAAAAGGGCGCTCCGTGCTGTGAACTTACCGCTCGGAGCGCCCTTGGTTTTTACGGCTTCAAGAAAGCATCAAGCCGCGTGCCGCGCCGCGCCGTTTTCCGGCGAGCGCCACTTCGCAAGCAGCGTGCCCCACTTCGCGCGCGCGGCCTTGAGGTTGTTCTCCTTGACGTGGCCGTAACCGCGAATAGCATCGGGCAGATTCGCGAGTTCCACCGCGAGCGGCAGATTCGCCTCGCTCAATCCGCCGATCACCTCGCGCATCAGCGTCTCGTAGTCGCCGATCAATGCGCGTTCGTGGCGGCGTTCCTCCGTGCGGCCGAACGGGTCGAGCGCCGTGCCGCGCAGGAACTTGAGCTTTGCGAGCATGCGCATGGCCGTGAGCATGCGCGGGCCGTACTGCTTCTTTACGAGCTGGCCTTTGTCGTCGTGCTTCGCGAACGAGGGCGGCGCGAGATGGAAGTTCACCTTCCAGTCGCCTTCGAAGCTCGCCTTGATCTTCTCGATGAACGCCGGGTCCGCATAGAGGCGCGCGACTTCGTACTCGTCCTTGTACGCCATCAGCTTGTGCAGGTTCTTCGCCACGGCTTCGGTGAGCGGCGACTGCCCGTCCAGGTGCTCGAGCTTCGCTTCGGCCTGGCGCACGCTTTCGACGAATGCGCGATAGCGCCGCGCGTACGCTTCGTTCTGGTACGCGGCGAGATACTGTGCGCGCTTTTCGATGAGCGTGTCGAGCGCCTTGGGTGTGTGCAGCGAGACGATTTTCGCACCGGAGGCTTCAGCGCTTTGATCGTTGAGCGGCTTCTTCACAAGCTGATCCACCGCCGCGCGATCGTGCGCCACGCGCCGGCCCCATTCGAACGCCGCGAGATTCTTCTCGACCTGCACCGCGTTCAACTCGATCGCGCGCACGAGCGACTCGTGCGTGAGCGGCAGCCAACCCTTCTGCCATGCGTAACCGAGCACGAACGGGTTCGTGTAGATCGCGTCGCCGAGCAGCGCGAGCGCGTAGCGGTTCGCATCGACGGTCGCGACGTTGTCCGTGCCCGCTGCGGCGCGTACATCAGCTTCCGTGTTGGCGCCCGGGAACTGCCACTGCGGATTCTTGATGAACTCGGCGGTCGGCGTGGGCGCGCTGTTGAGCACGACGTGCGTCATGCCTTCCTGCATGCGCGAAACGCAGTCGTCGCCCGCCGTCACGATGGCGTCGCAGCCGATCACGAGGTTCGCCTCGCCCATGGCGATGCGCGTGGCGTGGATGTCGTCGGGCCGGTTGGCGATCTGCACATGGCTCATCACCGCGCCGCCCTTTTGCGCGAGGCCGGTCACGTCGAGCACCGTCACGCCTTTGGCTTCGAGGTGCGCGGCCATGCCGAGCAGTGCACCGATCGTCACCACGCCAGTGCCGCCCACACCCGTCACGAGCACGCCGTAGGGACGCTCGATCGCAGGCACGTCAGGCGTCGGCACGCCCGGCATCGCCTCGTTCGCCACGCTGCTCGTCTTCGGCTTGCGCAACTGGCCGCCTTCCACCGTCACGAAGCTCGGGCAGAAACCCTTCAGACACGAGAAGTCCTTGTTGCAGGTGGACTGGTTGATCTGGCGCTTCGTGCCGTACTCGGTGTCGAGCGGCTCGACGCTCAGGCAGTTCGATTGCACCGAGCAGTCGCCGCAGCCTTCGCACACGGCCTCGTTGATGACCACACGCTTTGCCGGGTCCGGATACGTGCCGCGCTTGCGGCGGCGGCGTTTTTCGGTGGCGCAGGTCTGGTCGTAAATCAGGATCGTCGTGCCGGGAATCTCGCGCAACTCGCGCTGGATCGCGTCGAGCTGGTCGCGGTGGTGAATCGTTACGCCCGGCGCGAGCTTCGTGGCAGGTTCGCCTTCGTACTTCTCGGGTTCGTCGGTGACGATCGCGATCTTCGCCGCGCCTTCGGCGGCGACCTGATGCGTGATCTGCGGCACGGTGAGCGTGCCGTCGACAGGCTGTCCGCCCGTCATCGCCACCGCGTCGTTGTAGAGAATCTTGTACGTGATGTTCGCCTTCGACGCAATCGCCGCGCGGATGGCGAGCAGCCCTGAGTGGAAGTAGGTGCCGTCGCCAAGGTTGGCGAACACGTGCTTGTCGTTCGTGAACGGCGCCTGGCCGACCCACGCGACGCCTTCGCCTCCCATCTGGCTAAAGGTGCTCGTGTTGCGGTCCATCCACACGGTCATGTAGTGGCAGCCGATGCCGGCCATGGCGCGCGAGCCCTCGGGCACGTTCGTCGATGTGTTGTGCGGGCAACCGGAACAGAACCACGGTTTGCGCTCGACTTGCACACGCGGTCTCGCGAGCGCCTTTTCCTTCGCCTCGATCACGGTCATGCGCACCGCGATGCGCGCGCGCACGTCGGAGGGCAATTCGAATTTCTCGAGCCGCGTGGCGATGGCTTTCGCGATGATCGCCGGCGAAAGCTCGTAGTGCGCGGGCAGGAGCCAGTTGCCCATCGGCACCGACCATTCGCCGCCGGCGCCATCCTTCTCGTCGAACTTGCCGTACACGCGCGGACGCTGCGCATCGGGCCAGTTGTACAACTCTTCCTTGATCGCGTATTCGAGAATTTGACGCTTTTCCTCGACCACGAGAATCTCTGCGAGGCCGCGCGCGAAAGCGTGCGCGCCCTGCGCTTCGAGCGGCCACACGCAGCCCACCTTGTAAAGCCGGATGCCGATGCGCGAGCAGGTTTCGTCGTCGAGGCCCAGGTCGGTGAGCGCCTGGCGCACGTCGAGATACGCCTTGCCGCCCGTCATGATGCCAAAGCGCGCATGCGGCGAATCGATCTCGATGCGGTCGAGCTTGTTGGCGCGCACGTAGGCGAGACCTGCGTACCACTTGTAGTCGAGCAGACGCGCTTCCTGCACGAGCGGCGGATCGGGCCAGCGGATGTTCAGGCCGCCATCGGGCATTGCGAAGTCTTCGGGCAGGATGATGTTCGTGCGATGCGGGTCGATCTCGACCGACGCCGACGATTCGACCACGTCGGTCACGCATTTCATCGCGACCCAGAGCCCCGAATAGCGGCTCATCGCCCAGCCGTGCAGGCCGAAATCGAGATATTCCTGCACATTCGAGGGGAACAGCACCGGCAGGCCGCACGCCTTGAAGATGTGCTCCGACTGGTGCGCGAGCGTGGACGATTTCGCCGCGTGGTCGTCGCCAGCGAGCACCAGGACGCCGCCGTGAGGCGAGGAACCCGCCGAGTTGCCGTGCTTGAATACGTCGCTGCTGCGGTCGACGCCCGGGCCCTTGCCGTACCACATCGAAAACACGCCGTCGTATTTCGCGGACGGATAGAGGTTCACCTGCTGCGAGCCCCAAACGGCGGTGGCAGCGAGGTCTTCGTTCACACCGGGCTGAAATACGATTTGATGCGCGGCGAGATGTTGCTTCGCCTTCCAGAGGGACTGATCGAGACCGCCGAGCGGCGAACCACGATAGCCTGAGATGAACCCCGCGGTATTGAGACCGGTGGCCTTGTCGCGCTCTTGCTGCAGCATCGGCAGGCGGACCAGCGCCTGGATACCGCTCATGTACGCGCGGCCGCGTTCGAGGGTGTATTTATCGTCGAGCGTGACGGAAGCGAGTGCGGCTTCGAGCGAAGCGCGCTGACCTGCGTCTAGCGGGGCATTCATTATGTGTCTTCCTCCATCCAACCAATCCGTTGTGGGATCGCCAGAACTTCAGGGCCTCGGCATCTTGTGAATGCGTTGGCCGGGGTCGCCATAGTGGCTTCTTTCTTTCGATAGTAGCACTCGGATAAACCCGCCGCTTCGAGGCCCGGAGCGCTGCGCCGCACTGCGCTGCATCTTTCGGACCCGTGGCGCCGTGACGCGCAAGCGGCCTGAAACCGATGTGTAATAAGGGATGTGTCGAATTCCTCTGAGGAGTAACAACGTGTAAAACTTGCACTACCTGGGAACCGGTCTTGAATATCCTGTCTAACTCCCTCACCTGTGCGAACCGCGCAGCTTCCCTGGCTTTAACAGTTATTAAAAGGGGCACTACTGCGAAAGGCAGTCTAAAAAAGGAGTACAGCATGAATAATCGACATATCCAGACCTTCCTGACGGTCTCGGCCGCGTTCTTTGCCATGAGCGCGCCGCTGCATTCGAACGCCAGCACGAAGAGCGGCGAGAGTGCGACGACCCGATGCGCCCAGTACACGCTGAGCATGAAGGCTGATACGAACGCCATGCCGGCCGCGAAGGCCGAACGCAAATCCTGATGCCGCGCTGATCCGCGCAGCATTCCATTCACCTGAATGCGTCGCCGGGTGTGCGGCGGCGGATTCAAAAGTCAAAAAGGGCGAAGATCGCGTGATCTTCGCCCTTTTTGTTTGGCATTAGCTTGTGA
This sequence comes from Paraburkholderia flagellata, assembly GCF_021390645.1. Classification (GTDB taxonomy): domain Bacteria; phylum Pseudomonadota; class Gammaproteobacteria; order Burkholderiales; family Burkholderiaceae; genus Paraburkholderia; species Paraburkholderia flagellata. The sequence continues at coordinate 2,931,161 of NZ_JAJEJT010000001.1, read as the reverse complement.
TGCCGTCAGGCCTTGTCCTGAACCACGCCACGGCGGATCTGGTCGAGTTCGATCGATTCGAACAGCGCCTTGAAGTTGCCCTCGCCGAAGCCCTGGTTGCCCTTGCGCTGGATGATCTCGAAGAAGATCGGGCCGATCTGGTTCTCCGTGAAGATCTGCAGCAGCAGGTCTTCGGGCATGCCGTCGATCAGGATCTTGCGCTTCCTCAGTTCTTCCAGCGGCTCGGTGTGGCCGGGAATGCGGCGGTTCACGAGTTCGTAGTACGTGTCGATCGTGTCGAGCAGCGCGATGTTCGAGGTGCGCAGGCCATCCACGGTGCGGTAGATGTCGTTCGTGCCGAGCGCGATGTGCTGGATGCCTTCGCCGTGATAGGCGTCGAGATATTCCTGAATCTGGCCGGCCGTCTCGCCGCCTTCCTCGTTGATCGGAATGCGGATCTTGCCGCACGGCGAGGTCATCGCCTTCGACTTCACGCCCGTAACCTTGCCTTCGATGTCGAAGTAACGGATTTCGCGGAAGTTGAAGAGGCGCTCGTAGAACTCGGCCCATTCGGCCATGCGGCCGCGATGGACGTTGTGCGTGAGGTGGTCGATATACGTGAGGCCGTGGCCAACCGGGTTCTGATCGGCGCCCTCAATCGGCTCGAAGTCGACGTCATAGATGCTGATGTCGCCAATGCTGCCGGGCGCCGCGCCATTCTTGCCGCGCCAGCGGTCGACGAAATAGATCAGCGAGTCGCCGATGCCCTTGATCGCCGGAATGTTCAACTCCATCGGGCCCGTCTTGTTGTCGAAGCCCCACGCGCCGAGTTCGAGTGCGTGCTTGTAGGCCTTGGCGGCGTCCTGCACCCGGAAAGCGATCGCGCAGATCGACGGACCGTGCAGACGCGCAAAGCGCTGAGCGAACGAATCGGGTTCGCCGTTGACGATGAAGTTGATGTCGCCCTGGCGGTATAGCGTCACGTCCTTGTGGCGATGGCGCGCGATGGCGGTGAAGCCCATGCGTTCGAACAGTTTGCCGAGCGCCTTGGGGTCCGGCGCGGTGTATTCGATGAACTCGAAGCCGTCGGTGCCGACGGGGTTCTCCCAGTTGGGGACCAGCATGGTTGTCTCCTGGCTGATGTAGATCAGATTTCGTGGACTAAGTGTAGTCCGCCGTATTGGGCGAAAACTTGCGAGTTAGGTCGCGTTGCCAACGATTTGCGCTATAAACTGCCTTGGATAGGTCATCAGAAGGCAGAAAATGGCAAGCATCGAATTAGACGCAATCGACAGGCGCATTCTGGCGATCCTTCAGGAGAATGGCCGCCTCTCGAACCAGGAGATCGCTGAGCGCGTGAATCTCTCGCCGAGCCCATGCTTGCGGCGCATCCGGCGGCTGGAAGAAAGCGGCGTAATTCGCAGCTACGTGGCGCTGCTCGATGCGCAGAAGCTGGGACTCGATCTGCTTGCATACGTGAACGTGCGGCTGGAAAAGCGTGGGCCCACGGCGGCAGGGCGCGAGGGCGTGACGCACGCCGAGCTATTTCGTGCAGCGGTGCAGACTTGGCCCGAGGTGGTGGCCTGCCACGCCATGACAGGCGACATGGATTTCCTCCTGCGCGTGCAGGTGGAGGATATGGCGCACTTCTCGCGCTTCGTGCAGGATCAACTGCTGCACCATCCGTCGGTGATCGACGTGAAGTCCAGTTTCTCACTCGATACGTTCAAGGAAACGACGGCGTTGCCAATTCGCTAACTGCGCGTAACTACGCGCTGACTACGCGGCGCCGTGCGGCAGACGCAAAAAAAGCGGCCAAAGCCGCTTTTTTCAGTGCATCAGTCTGTCCCGAAGGGCAGGAGTCATGCCGCGACAGCTTGCGGCAGGATCGTTTCCATCAGCTTGCTGGCCTGGCGCGCCTGGCGCTTGAGCGCGTAGTCGAACACGGCGGCTTGCTCCTGGAGCATTTCGGCGATGATGCTGCTCTGGTCGGCCGGTTCGAGCGAGAGATACGCGTCGGCTTCACCATAGGCGTACTCGATCTTCATGCCCGACTTCTTGGCGATGTGCATCATCGTCGAGTTGCGCGACAGGCAGTGCATGTAAAGCGTGGTGACGTGCGTGTTCCGGCTGCGGATGGCGGCGCGCTCGAACAGCTTCGAGCCGATGCCCTGGCCGCGCGCGCTTTCCAGCACGGACACGCCGAACTCAGCCGTACGGCCGTTGCCGTCCGCCGGCAAGTAGGCCAGATGACCGGCGCCGACGAGTTGCAACTGGTGGTCGAACACGCCGAACACGGTGTCGCGCGTGAAGTCCATCGAGCGCACGTACTTTTCGATCACGTGGTCCGGAGCGGCCTGGCCGAAGCGCAGCAGGCGGTCATCGCTATCGAGCGTGAGAAAGTGCGCGAGCAGGCGTTCGCGGTCTGCCGAGGTGAGCACTCGCACCATGACGGGCGCATGACCGGATGTCAGCGGACGAGCGGACGCAATGATCGGCACGTTGGCTTGGGTCGAAAGCGGGGTCATAGTGGGTTCTCCTTAAAATGCATGCCGCATGATGCAGCGCAAAACGCATTCTAGCGGAAACCCTGGGTGCCCTCTAGGGAAAACCCGGAGTGTAAATTTGAGTGTTGCGCCTAATTAATAATGATATAGACACAAGTAATTGATTATTAACGACTAAATTTTCGGGTCGTTTGACGTGTCAACTGTTGTCATGGTGCATCATGTCGCATCGCAACAATCTGGCCCGAAAATTTCGACCGCGCCGGCGCCGCTCGGGCACCGTTCAGGCGGCCTTCAGCCCGTGATCGACCATGGCGATCACCTGCTCGGCGAAGTCGCGATAGGCCATGCGGCCACCCGGCTTGAGCCATGTGAATGTCCAGTTGATCATGCCGAACACCATCATCGTCAGCGCGGTCTGGTTTTCGCTCGTGACCTGGCCGGGGTACGCGCGTGCGAGTTGGCGCGTAAAGGCGGCGACCACGTCGCGCTGGCGGTTCAGGATGATTTCGCGCTGGGCGTCCACGAGATATTTGACGTCGTTCAGGAGCGCCACGTGGCGGCTGTGCGAGGTTTCGTATTCCGCGAGGAACGCGCGAATCAACTCGGCGAAGCACTCGCGCTCGTCGTGACCACGCCGCTGGCTCGCGCCTTCCACCTCCGCGATGATCAGCATGAGCCGCTTGGTGTAGCGATCGAGCAGATCGAAAAGGATCGCTTCCTTGCTCTCGTAATAGTGATAAAGCCGAGCCTTCGAGGTGCCGCTGGCCGCGGCGAGGTCAGACATCGAGGTGCTCGGGTAGCTCGTCTGCGCGAATTTGGCGGCAGCGAGTTCGAGGATCTGGTCGCGTTGGGTTTCGTGGTCGGGCGCTCGGGTGCGTGCCATGGGAATTCAGCGGGGAAGGGAAAGGTGCGCGGCGGTTTGCGGAAGCGGAGGACGGGCGGCGCGCGCGGCCGCGGCAAGCGGGGCGCAGGCCGCGCACATATCGTCGCGCAGGCGCAATTCTTCTGCCGCGCACAGTTCGCGCAGGCGCCACAGAACAACCGGCTCGCCAACCGTGAAGCCGGCGCCGCTCCGCGTGAGCTCGGCGCCGAGCACGTCGCTGGCGAGCCACGATGCGCCCGCCGGACGGTCCTCATGGGCGTCGAGCACGTCGAGGATCATCGCGTCGAGGTCGCTCCACGTGCCGCTCGTAAAGGTGTTGTCGCGCCAGCGGCGCGTCTCGCCGTTGGCGAACTTGGCTTCCTGCCACTCCAGCGCGAGGCGCGTGATGCGCAGCACCGAGATCGGTGCGGCCTCGGACAAGCGCGCCTCGATGCGGGTGGCGGCGTTCGGGCCCGAAATTTCATCGATGGTGAGGCGCACTTCGTTCAAACGCTGCGGGACATCGCGCAAGCGGTAGCAGACACGCCGCAGCGCGAGTTGGTGGGCGGCGTCGTGCGTGTGCCAGATCACCACGTGGGAGTCGTCGGCTTCGAGGGCAGTCAGCGCCGCGCAGTCGTCGTAGGCAAGGGCTGGCGGCACGTCGCCAAGACGCTCCCAGAAGGCGGCGCGTAGCGCCACGCCGGGGTCGCCTGCTACGTCGATGTCTCGCAACGGACCTACCGTCAAGTCGTCGCGCAGGGCGACCACGCGGTCCGGACGGTCTGCCGCTTCGAGAGCCTGACGCAGCGCAGCCGCGGCCGGCTCGCCGTAAATGAGGTGAATCGTGGTCATCGTCAACTCGTTGCGTTCACGATGAACGCCCGTAAGCCTGAAAGCACGCAAATAACAAAAGGGGCCGCCCGCGGGTGTTGCAGCGCTGCGCTGCAACACCCGCGGGCGGCCCCTAGTGTAAGCGGATCGCCTGCAGGCCGAAAGCGTGCTGTTGCTCTAACGCCTTAACGTTCGTCGAAACTCACGACCACACGCTCGCTCACCGGATGGCACTGGCAGGTGAGCACGAAACCGTCCTTCACCTCCTGCTCCTCGAGCGTGTAGTTCTTGTCCATCTTCACCTCGCCTTCGAGCACCTTGGCGCGGCAGGTGCAGCAAACGCCGCCCTTGCACGCGTAAGGCAGCGCCAGACCTGCCTTCAGGCCGACGTCGAGCAGGCTCACGCCCTCGTACGGCAGGCGCATCTTGCGCTTCTTGCCGTCGATGACGATTTCGAGGTCGGCTGCCGGCGTGCTTTCGGTGATCTCGACGTCCGGCACGCCCGCCTGCGGCAGCGGCGAGCCGAAGCGCTCCACATGCACCTTCTGCGGCGGCACGCCTGCGTCCTTGAACGCGGCCTCGGCGGCGTCCATCATCGGGCCGGGGCCGCAGATGAACGCTTCGTCGATCTCGTCGGCCGGCAGCAGCGTTTCGAGGAACGCTGCGCACTTGGCCTGGTCGAGCACGCCGTTGAAGAGTTCGACGTCCTGCAGGTCGTCCGAGAGCACGTGATAGAGGCTGAAGCGGCTCATGAAGCGGTTCTTCAGGTCCTCCAGCTCCTCGGCGAACATGATCGCGTCGACGCTGCGGTTGCCGTACACGAGCGTGAACGCGCTGCGCGGCTCGGTTTCGAGCGTCGTCTTGATGATCGCGAGCACGGGCGTGATGCCCGAACCGCCCGAGAACGCCACGTAATGCTTGCCATGCTCGGCGTTCAGGTGCGTGAAGAAGCGGCCATCGGGCGTCATCACGTCGATTTCGTGGCCCGGCGCGAGCTGATCGAACGCGAAGTTCGAGAAACGCCCGCCGCGCACGCGCTTGATGCCGATGCGCAACTCGCCGTCGCGGTCGTAGTCGGTCACGCCCACGCAGATCGAGTACGAACGGCGCGTTTCTTCGCCGTCGATGTGGGTCTTGAGCGTGACGAACTGCCCTTGGGTGAAGCGATACGCGTCGCGCAGCTCGGGCGGGACTTCGAAAGCGACAGAGACCGCGTCCGCGGTTTCGGGCCGCACTTCGCGGATGCGCAGCGAATGGAATTGCGGAGTGGCCATATCAGTACGGTTTGAAGTAGTCGAAGGGTTCGCGGCAGTCGATGCAGCGGTAGAGCGCCTTGCACGCGGTCGAGCCGAACTGCGCGAGGCGTTCGGTGTGCTTCGAGCCGCAGCGCGGGCAGGCAGGCGCGGGCAGTTTTCTCGGCACGAAGGTGATCGGCTGTTCGCCGGCCTGAGCCGTGCCACTGCCGCAGTTTCCTGTGGGCGGCGCGATGCCGTAGACGCGCAGCTTCTCGCGCGCTTCGTCGGTGATCCAGTCGGTGGTCCACGCGGGCGTCAGGGTCGTCGCGATGCGGTACGGCGCGAGTGCGGCGGCGTCGAGCGCGTGCGCGACATCCTCCGCGATCTGCGACATCGCCGGGCAGCCGGAGTAGGTGGGCGTGATGACCACTTCGATCTGGCCGTCGGCGGCGCGGCGCACGTCGCGCAGGATGCCCAGTTCGCGGATCGACACGACCGGAATCTCCGGATCGGGTACCGATTCCAGCACTTCCCAGGCGCGTTCGAGCGCGTGATCTGCCGTTGCTTGCATCGTGACTTCCTCTTTTCCTGCGGGGGTGCTTACCAGCGCGCGTCCGGGTGCTGGCGCGCAAGGCTCTGCATCTCGGCCAGCACGAAACCCATGTGCTCCGAGTGCTCACCGTGCTTGCCGGTCGTGACGTGCTTCACCGGCGCGGGCATGGCGAGCGTGGCTTCCTCGAGCGCGGCGTCAACATCTGCGCGCCACGCAGCTTCGAGCTGGGCCGCGAGCGGCGCGATGCCGGCTTCGGCCACCGCCGTTTCCACGGCGTCGGTGCTGAAGAACTCGCGCGTGTAGGGCATGAGCCATTCGAGCGCGGCCTGGGCGCGGCTGTGCGATTCCTCGGTACCGTCGCCGAAACGGATCAGCCACTCGCGTGCGTGGTGCACGTGGTAGCGCGTTTCCTTGATCGAGCGCTCGGCGATCGCGGCCAGCTGCGGGTCGGCGGAGCGCAGCAGCGCGGTCCACAGATGCTCCATCAGCGTGGCGTACAGGAAGTTGCGCACGATCGTCACGGCGTAGTCGTTGGCCGAATGCGTCGTGCCGGCGAGCGGGCCGAAGTGCGGCAACTCCGCGAGCGTGTAGTTCGCGAACTCGCGCTCGGCGCGGAAGTAGGCGTAATCATCTTCGGTGCGCTCGCGACCGTTGAGCGCCTTTTCGAGCGTGGCGGCGTGCGTGTAGAGCAGGCGCGCCTGACCGATCAGGTCGAGGCTCATGTTGGCGAGCGCGATGTCTTCTTCGAGGATCGGGCCGTGGCCGCACCATTCCGTATTGCGCTGACCGAGGATCAGCGCCGTATCGGCGAGGCGCAGCACGTACGCGAGTTGTTCGGGCGTGGGCGTCGTCATGTTCCGCTCTTACATGTGGTTGACTTCGTCGGGCAGCGTGTAGAACGTCGGGTGGCGATAGATCTTGTCGCCGGCCGGCTCGAAGAGCTCGGCCTTCTCGGTCGGATCCGATGCCGTAATCGCCGACGACGGCACCACCCAGATGCTCACGCCTTCCTGACGGCGCGTGTAGACGTCGCGCGCCATGCGCAGCGCCATCGAGGCGTCCGAGGCGTGCAGGCTGCCACAGTGCTTGTGGTCGAGGCCCTGCTTGCTACGCACGAATACTTCCCAGATCGGCCATTCCTTGTTCATCGTGGATCTCCTTCCTTCCTGATTCGAATGCGGGGTCATTTGTGGGTCACGCAGCGTGCTTTTCGGCGCGCTGACGCTGCTTTTCGGCATGCGCGAGGGCCGCTTCGCGCACCCACGCGCCTTCGTTGTGCGCCTTCACGCGCGTGCCGAGACGCTCGCGGTTGCACGGGCCGTCGCCGTTCACGACGCGCCAGAATTCTTCCCAGTCGATCGTGCCGTAGTCGTAGTGGCCGCGCGCTTCGTTCCATTTCAGATCGGCGTCGGGGAGCGTGACGCCCAGCACCCTGGCCTGTTCGACCGTCGCGTCGACGAACTTCTGGCGCAGATCGTCGTTCGAGATACGCTTGATCCCCCATTTGGCCGACTGGTTGCTGTGGACCGAATCGGCGTCGCTCGGACCGAACATCATCAGCACCGGCCACCACCAGCGGTTCACGGCCTGCTGCACGAGTTCGCGCTGCGCTTCGGTGCCGCTCATCATGGCGAGCAGGGCGTCGAAGCCTTGGCGCTGGTGGAACGACTCTTCCTTGCAGATGCGGATCATGGCGCGCGCATACGGGCCGTACGTGCAGCGGCACAGCGGAATCTGGTTCATGATCGCGGCGCCGTCCACGAGCCAGCCGATCACGCCGACGTCCGCCCAGGTGGGCGTCGGGTAATTGAAGATGCTCGAGTACTTGGCTTTACCGGCGTGCAGCGCGTCGACCAACTGGTCGCGCGAAACGCCGAGCGTCTCCGCCGCGCTATAGAGATAGAGGCCGTGGCCGGCTTCGTCCTGCACCTTGGCGAGCAGGATCGCCTTGCGCTTGAGGCTAGGCGCGCGTGAGATCCAGTTGCCTTCCGGCAGCATGCCGACGACTTCCGAGTGAGCATGCTGCGAGATCTGGCGCACGAGCGTCTTGCGATAGGCTTCGGGCATCCAGTCCTGCGGCTCGATCTTGCCGTCGGCGGCCATGATCTCGTCGAACTGCGTCTGCTCCGGCGAGCTTGCGTCCGCGCCTAGCGGAGCGACGTTGCCGGGGATGTCGAGGGATTGCGTGTACATGGAGACGCTCTCGTCGAAGTTGGGTATGTCGCGCAGTATAAACCAACCGACCGGTCGGTAAATGAATTTTTTGAGGTGGCTCAAAGGAGTTTGCGCTCACCGTTGAGTTTTAGTGGGGCGGCAGCGGGATTGCCTGGGTTTTGTGCGGGTGGGCGGTTTGTGCGTGGGCCTGGCGCTGGACTGTCAGGCGAATGGAAGACTGTGCGCCGGGCCATGGGGCACAATGCCCCTTTGCCTGCGCACTGGTTTACGGATGAAGATTTCTTTTGCTCCCCTCGCGGCTGCGGCCGCTGTGTTCATTTCACTTGGCGCCGCGTCAGCGGCGTTCGCCGATCAAGCTTCGGGCCCCTGGGTCACGAGTTGGGCGACGGCGCTGCAGTCGATCCCCGAGCGCGATGCGCTTCCGGCGCTGTACCGCACCCCCGATGTCGCCGGCCGGACCGTTCGGCAGATCGTTTATCCGACGCTGGGAGGCACGGTTGCGCGGGTGCACGTCAGCAACCTCTATGGGCGCACGCCGCTGGTAATCGAGGCGATGGCTATTGCGCCATCAGCGGGCGGCGCGGCGGCGAGCGAGGCGGGTATGGCTCGTGTGACCTTCGGCGGGCGGGCAGCGGTGTCGGTGCCTCCCGGCGCTGCGCTCGATAGCGATCCGGTGCAGATCGACGTGAAGGCCAACGGGCCATACGCGATCAGTTCCTATATGGGACCCGAGCAGAAGATGGCCGGATGGCATCGCGTGGCGAATCAGGTGAACTACGTCTCGCGTCCGGGCAATCATGTAGCCGAGGCGTCGATTGGCGCGTTTACCGAGCGCTTTACGCAGTACGCGTGGGTAACGGGGCTGGCAGTCGACGCGCCGGGGGCGTCGACGGTCGCGGCGATCGGCGATTCCATCACCGACGGCATGCGTTCCTCGCTCAATCAGAACCGTCGCTGGCCGGACGCCTTGGCGCGCCGCATCGCACAGTCGCATCGCACGGATCTCGCCGTGATCGACCTCGGGATTAGCGGCAACCGGCTGCTGAGTGATTCTCCATGCTACGGAGAGGCGCTCGAGCGGCGTTTCGAGCGTGACGCGCTCAGCCACCCAGGTGTGAAGACGGTGGTGCTGCTCATCGGCATCAACGACATCAACTTCCAGGCGATGCCGGCACGATCGGGCCTCGACTGCGACTTTCCTCATACGCATGTGGACGCGAACGACCTGATCGCGGGCTATCGCCGCGTGATCGCGCAGGCCCATGGGCGCGGCGTGCGCATTTTCGGAGCGACGCTCACGCCGGCTTCGCTGCCGCCGGAGCGCGAGGCGATCCGCACGGCGGTGAATCAATGGATCCGGACGAGCGGGGCATTCGACGGCGTAGTCGATTTCGATGCGGCGCTGCGCGACCCGGCGGATCCCGCGCGACTGCGTTATGGGTACGACAGCGGCGACCACATCCACCCGAGCGACGCGGGCTACGCGGCAATGGCGAATGCTGTGCCGCTGGAGGCCCTTGCCCGGAAGTAAGGAATATTTGCGCCACCCCCTTGCGCAGCGCCGGCGGGGGCGCTAAGATTCGCCCCCTTCGCAGTTCGATGTCACTGACGTCCGGGCAGCGAAGGCCGCCGCGGAAACCGGCGGACGCAGGAGTCGGCAGCTTTTTTAAGCGGTGAGCGAAAAAAAGGGGTTGACGAAGCGAAAAAGATTCTTCATAATCTCGTTTCTCTGCTGCTGACGCAGCAACGCAGAAAGAAGCCGGTAGTTGAGCAGTGGTTGGGCTCAGATGCCGCGACAACTTCGCGATCGATCTTTAAAAATTTACAGCCGATAAGTGTGGGCGCTTGATGCGGTGGCGGCCTGACCTCGTTCTTCGGAGCGGGGCCGGGAGCAGCAAAAGTATCAAGAGTCTCACACTAAAGTAAGTCAGGTTTTTGAATTTATTCAATGACCTGTCAGCTTTGAGTGAGCGACCGGTTTCGAGAGAAACCGAAAACAGTAACAGGTTTAAACTGAAGAGTTTGATCCTGGCTCAGATTGAACGCTGGCGGCATGCCTTACACATGCAAGTCGAACGGCAGCACGGGTGCTTGCACCTGGTGGCGAGTGGCGAACGGGTGAGTAATACATCGGAACATGTCCAGTAGTGGGGGATAGCCCGGCGAAAGCCGGATTAATACCGCATACGATCCATGGATGAAAGCGGGGGACCTTCGGGCCTCGCGCTATTGGGGTGGCCGATGGCGGATTAGCTAGTTGGTGGGGTAAAGGCCTACCAAGGCGACGATCCGTAGCTGGTCTGAGAGGACGACCAGCCACACTGGGACTGAGACACGGCCCAGACTCCTACGGGAGGCAGCAGTGGGGAATTTTGGACAATGGGCGAAAGCCTGATCCAGCAATGCCGCGTGTGTGAAGAAGGCCTTCGGGTTGTAAAGCACTTTTGTCCGGAAAGAAATCCTTCGAGATAATACCTTGAGGGGATGACGGTACCGGAAGAATAAGCACCGGCTAACTACGTGCCAGCAGCCGCGGTAATACGTAGGGTGCGAGCGTTAATCGGAATTACTGGGCGTAAAGCGTGCGCAGGCGGTGATGTAAGACCGATGTGAAATCCCCGGGCTTAACCTGGGAACTGCATTGGTGACTGCATCGCTGGAGTATGGCAGAGGGGGGTAGAATTCCACGTGTAGCAGTGAAATGCGTAGAGATGTGGAGGAATACCGATGGCGAAGGCAGCCCCCTGGGCCAATACTGACGCTCATGCACGAAAGCGTGGGGAGCAAACAGGATTAGATACCCTGGTAGTCCACGCCCTAAACGATGTCAACTGGTTGTCGGGCCTTCATTGGCTTGGTAACGTAGCTAACGCGTGAAGTTGACCGCCTGGGGAGTACGGTCGCAAGATTAAAACTCAAAGGAATTGACGGGGACCCGCACAAGCGGTGGATGATGTGGATTAATTCGATGCAACGCGAAAAACCTTACCTACCCTTGACATGTACGGAATTCCGCTGAGAGGTGGAAGTGCCCGAAAGGGAGCCGTAACACAGGTGCTGCATGGCTGTCGTCAGCTCGTGTCGTGAGATGTTGGGTTAAGTCCCGCAACGAGCGCAACCCTTGTCCCTAGTTGCTACGCAAGAGCACTCCAGGGAGACTGCCGGTGACAAACCGGAGGAAGGTGGGGATGACGTCAAGTCCTCATGGCCCTTATGGGTAGGGCTTCACACGTCATACAATGGTCGGAACAGAGGGTTGCCAAGCCGCGAGGTGGAGCCAATCCCAGAAAACCGATCGTAGTCCGGATCGCAGTCTGCAACTCGACTGCGTGAAGCTGGAATCGCTAGTAATCGCGGATCAGCATGCCGCGGTGAATACGTTCCCGGGTCTTGTACACACCGCCCGTCACACCATGGGAGTGGGTTTTGCCAGAAGTGGCTAGTCTAACCGCAAGGAGGACGGTCACCACGGCAGGATTCATGACTGGGGTGAAGTCGTAACAAGGTAGCCGTATCGGAAGGTGCGGCTGGATCACCTCCTTTCATGAGCTCATCGCTCACTGCGTTTTAAGCGCTCACACTTGTCGGCTGTAAGAAAGACAGACTCAGGGGTCTGTAGCTCAGTCGGTTAGAGCACCGTCTTGATAAGGCGGGGGTCGATGGTTCGAATCCATCCAGACCCACCACTGTCTGTGACGGGCAGCCCCCTTGAGTTGTGTGACTGGGGGATTAGCTCAGCTGGGAGAGCACCTGCTTTGCAAGCAGGGGGTCGTCGGTTCGATCCCGTCATCCTCCACCAATTCCCAATGCACAGCGTTCTGCAGCAATGATGCAGAACACTTCGCATTGGCGATTGAGCCAGTCAGAGCGATATGAAAATATCGGCTGTCGTTCTTTAACAATCAGGAAGAAGTAGTAAAGAGATTCATCCAAAAATGTCTAGAGATGGGCATGAGTAGGTGAATCAGGGTTGTGATTGTATCGAAAGTATTTTTAAGTGATCGAAAGATTGCCTTGAAATACGGCGCAACACGAATACTCAACCTGTAGCGCGTGTGAACCGACGCAAGCAATTGCGCAGGAGACACACCCGTTATAGGGTCAAGCGAACAAGTGCATGTGGTGGATGCCTTGGCGATCACAGGCGATGAAGGACGCGGTAGCCTGCGAAAAGCGGTGGGGAGCTGGCAAACAAGCTTTGATCCACCGATATCCGAATGGGGAAACCCACTCCGAATGGAGTATCCATGACTGAATACATAGGTCATGTGAAGCGAACGCGGCGAACTGAAACATCTAAGTAGCCGCAGGAAAAGAAATCAACCGAGATTCCCAAAGTAGTGGCGAGCGAAATGGGACCAGCCTGCATTCTTTATCTGAACTGTTAGCCAAACGCTCTGGAAAGTGCGGCCATAGTGGGTGATAGCCCCGTAGGCGAAAACAGATTGGAAGAACTAGGGATGCGACAAGTAGGGCGGGACACGTGAAATCCTGTCTGAAGATGGGGGGACCATCCTCCAAGGCTAAATACTCGTGATCGACCGATAGTGAACCAGTACCGTGAGGGAAAGGCGAAAAGAACCCCGGGAGGGGAGTGAAATAGATCCTGAAACCGCATGCATACAAACAGTCGGAGCCTCGCAAGGGGTGACGGCGTACCTTTTGTATAATGGGTCAGCGACTTACATTCAGTGGCAAGCTTAACCGAATAGGGCAGGCGTAGCGAAAGCGAGTCCGAACAGGGCGTTCAGTCGCTGGGTGTAGACCCGAAACCAGGTGATCTATCCATGGCCAGGTTGAAGGCACGGTAACACGTGCTGGAGGACCGAACCCACTAACGTTGAAAAGTTAGGGGATGAGCTGTGGATAGGGGTGAAAGGCTAAACAAACCTGGAAATAGCTGGTTCTCTCCGAAAACTATTTAGGTAGTGCCTCGTGTATCACCTTCGGGGGTAGAGCACTGTCATGGTTGAAGGGTCCATTGCGGATTACTTCGCCATAGCAAACTCCGAATACCGAAGAGTGCAATCACGGGAGACAGACATCGGGTGCTAACGTCCGGTGTCAAGAGGGAAACAACCCAGACCGCCAGCTAAGGTCCCCAAATATGACTAAGTGGGAAACGAAGTGGGAAGGCTAAAACAGTCAGGAGGTTGGCTTAGAAGCAGCCACCCTTTAAAGAAAGCGTAATAGCTCACTGATCGAGTCGTCCTGCGCGGAAGATGTAACGGGGCTAAGTCATATACCGAAGCTGCGGATGCGAGCTAGTCTCGCATGGTAGGAGAGCGTTCCGTAAGCCTGCGAAGGTGCGTTGAAAAGCGTGCTGGAGGTATCGGAAGTGCGAATGCTGACATGAGTAGCGATAAAGGGGGTGAAAGGCCCCCTCGCCGTAAGCCCAAGGTTTCCTACGCAACGTTCATCGGCGTAGGGTGAGTCGGCCCCTAAGGCGAGGCAGAAATGCGTAGCTGATGGGAAGCAGGTCAATATTCCTGCACCATTGTTGAATGCGATGGGGGGACGGATCGCGGAAGGTTGTCCGGGTGTTGGAAGTCCCGGTCCTTGCATTGGAGAAGGCGCTTTGGCAAATCCGGGCGCGGAATTCAAGGGTGTGAGGCCAGTCTCTCAGGAGACGAAGCAACTGGAAGTGGTTCCAAGAAAAGCCTCTAAGCTTCAGTTCAGCAGTGACCGTACCGCAAACCGACACAGGTGGGCGAGATGAGTATTCTAAGGCGCTTGAGAGAACTCGGGAGAAGGAACTCGGCAAATTGGTACCGTAACTTCGGGATAAGGTACGCCCCTGTAGCTTGACTGGCCTGCGCCAGAAGGGTGAAGGGGTTGCAATAAACTGGTGGCTGCGACTGTTTAATAAAAACACAGCACTCTGCAAACACGAAAGTGGACGTATAGGGTGTGACGCCTGCCCGGTGCCGGAAGATTAAATGATGGGGTGCAAGCTCTTGATTGAAGTCCCGGTAAACGGCGGCCGTAACTATAACGGTCCTAAGGTAGCGAAATTCCTTGTCGGGTAAGTTCCGACCTGCACGAATGGCGTAACGATGGCCACACTGTCTCCTCCCGAGACTCAGCGAAGTTGAAGTGTTTGTGATGATGCAATCTCCCCGCGGCTAGACGGAAAGACCCCATGAACCTTTACTGTAGCTTTGCATTGGACTTTGAACCGGTTTGTGTAGGATAGGTGGGAGGCTGTGAAGTGTGGACGCTAGTCTGCATGGAGCCGTCCTTGAAATACCACCCTGATCTGTTTGAGGTTCTAACCTTGGTCCGTGATCCGGATCGGGGACAGTGCATGGTAGGCAGTTTGACTGGGGCGGTCTCCTCCCAAAGGGTAACGGAGGAGTACGAAGGTACGCTAGGTACGGTCGGAAATCGTGCTGATAGTGCAATGGCATAAGCGTGCTTGACTGTGAGACTCACAAGTCGAACAGGTGCGAAAGCAGGTCATAGTGATCCGGTGGTTCTGTATGGAAGGGCCATCGCTCAACGGATAAAAGGTACTCTGGGGATAACAGGCTGATACCGCCCAAGAGTTCATATCGACGGCGGTGTTTGGCACCTCGATGTCGGCTCATCTCATCCTGGGGCTGTAGCCGGTCCCAAGGGTATGGCTGTTCGCCATTTAAAGAGGTACGTGAGCTGGGTTTAAAACGTCGTGAGACAGTTTGGTCCCTATCTGCCGTGGGCGCTGGAAGTTTGAGGGGGCCTGCTCCTAGTACGAGAGGACCGGAGTGGACGAACCTCTGGTGTACCGGTTGTGACGCCAGTCGCATCGCCGGGTAGCTATGTTCGGAAGAGATAACCGCTGAAAGCATCTAAGCGGGAAACTCGCCTCAAGATGAGACTTCCCCGGGGACTAGATCCCCTTGAAGGGTCGTTCGAGACCAGGACGTTGATAGGTCAGGTGTGGAAGCGCAGTAATGCGTTAAGCTAACTGATACTAATTGCCCGTAAGGCTTGATCCTATAACAGGTGTGTTTCAGACACGCATGGTTGAGTGATCACGTGTTGTGCCGATTCAAACAACACAACCCCAATTCAGCAACACCCTCTTTACGCTTCTTCCAGATTGGCTGTGGCGCCCCCAAAGGCGACGCAGCAACCCGTCATGCCTGATGACCATAGCGAGTTGGTCCCACCCCTTCCCATCCCGAACAGGACCGTGAAACAACTCCACGCCGATGATAGTGCGGATTGCCCGTGTGAAAGTAGGTAATCGTCAGGCTCCTCTACAAGCGAGACCCCGGCCCTAAAAAGCCGGGGTTTTTGCTTTTTCGCTCTCCCTATAAGTGAGAGCGTTGTGGGATCGACGCCGAACAAAGTGCTTGACACGATTCGGATGTTCCCCCATAATCATCAGTTCTCTACGGAGGGGTGCCCGAGTGGCTAAAGGGGGCAGACTGTAAATCTGTTGGCTTACGCCTACGTTGGTTCGAATCCAACCTCCTCCACCAGAATTCAGCTGTAGTAAGTGTCGGGTCGGCAGTAGTAAAGGCCGGCGAACCTCGCGGGTGTAGCTCAATGGTAGAGCAGAAGCCTTCCAAGCTTACGACGAGGGTTCGATTCCCTTCACCCGCTCCAGCGAAGCAATAAAGCGGTTCAGAGCAGTTTTCGCCCATGTGGCTCAGTGGTAGAGCACTCCCTTGGTAAGGGAGAGGTCGGCAGTTCGATCCTGCCCATGGGCACCAGCCGGTATCTAGCGGGCCTCAGAAGCCTCGCATCGAGCAGGCAGCAGCAAGCTAGTGATTGTTTGCGCGCCCCGCGCAACGTACGGAAAAATCCTCTTAGGAGTCGAAAATGGCCAAGGGTAAGTTTGAGCGGACCAAGCCGCACGTGAACGTGGGCACGATCGGTCACGTTGACCACGGCAAGACCACGCTGACGGCAGCGATCACGACGGTTCTGACCGCGAAGTTCGGCGGCGAGGCGAAGGCGTACGACCAGATCGACGCAGCGCCGGAAGAAAAGGCACGTGGCATTACCATCAACACCGCGCACGTCGAGTACGAAACGGCTAACCGCCACTACGCACACGTCGACTGCCCGGGCCACGCTGACTACGTGAAGAACATGATCACGGGCGCGGCGCAGATGGACGGCGCAATCCTGGTGTGCTCGGCCGCTGACGGCCCGATGCCGCAAACGCGTGAGCACATCCTGCTCGCCCGTCAGGTTGGCGTGCCTTACATCATCGTGTTCCTGAACAAGTGCGACATGGTCGACGACGCCGAGCTGCTCGAGCTGGTCGAAATGGAAGTGCGCGAACTCCTGTCGAAGTACGACTTCCCGGGCGACGACACGCCGATCATCAAGGGTTCGGCCAAGCTGGCGCTGGAAGGCGACAAGGGCGAACTGGGTGAAGTGGCGATCATGAATCTGGCCGACGCACTGGACACGTACATCCCGACGCCGGAGCGTGCGGTTGATGGCGCGTTCCTGATGCCGGTGGAAGACGTGTTCTCGATCTCGGGTCGCGGCACGGTGGTGACGGGTCGCGTTGAGCGCGGCATCGTCAAGGTCGGCGAGGAAATCGAAATCGTCGGTATCAAGCCGACGGTGAAGACGACCTGCACGGGCGTGGAAATGTTCCGCAAGCTGCTCGACCAGGGTCAGGCAGGCGACAACGTTGGTATCCTGCTGCGCGGCACGAAGCGTGAAGACGTGGAGCGTGGCCAGGTTCTGGCCAAGCCGGGTTCGATCACGCCGCACACGCACTTCACGGCTGAAGTGTACGTGCTGAGCAAGGACGAAGGCGGCCGTCACACGCCGTTCTTCAACAACTACCGTCCGCAGTTCTACTTCCGTACGACGGACGTGACGGGCTCGATCGAGCTGCCGAAGGACAAGGAAATGGTCATGCCGGGCGACAACGTGTCGATCACGGTGAAGCTGATCGCTCCGATCGCGATGGAAGAAGGTCTGCGCTTCGCAATCCGCGAAGGTGGCCGTACCGTCGGCGCCGGCGTGGTCGCGAAGATCATCGAGTAAGTTTTTGCCAGTCTCGTTGATCGACTAAGTGGTTTCGGGGTTGGCGATGCCGCCAACCCCAAAATGGTTTAGGGGTATAGCTCAACTGGCAGAGCGTCGGTCTCCAAAACCGAAGGTTGGGGGTTCGATTCCCTCTGCCCCTGCCAACTTCTCGCGCTTCGGCGCGTTGTTCTTTAAGGTGTTATGGCGAATCCTTCCGTCGAAACTGTTAATACTTCCAGCGACAAGCTGATGCTTGCGGCGGGCGTATTGTTGGTTGTGGCCGGGTTCGTAGGGTTCTACTGGCTCGGTAGCCAGGAGTGGTATGTCCGCGGTGCAGCGCTCGCAGTGGGCGTGATCGCGGGGGTGGTAGTCGGTCTTCTCTCGGCGCCCGGCAAGAGCTTCATCGCGTTTGCCAAAGACTCGTACAAGGAAGTTCGCAAGGTCGTCTGGCCGACTCGCAAAGAGGCCACGCAAACGACGCTGGTGGTCTTCGGTTTTGTGCTGGTAATGGCCATCGTTCTGTGGGTTTGCGACAAATCCATCGAATGGGTGATTTTCTCGGCGATTCTGGGTTGGAAATGATATGAGCGATACACCGGCATCCCCGAGCGGAAAACGTTGGTACGTGGTGCACGCCTACTCCGGCATGGAGAAGAGCGTGCAACGTGCGCTTCAGGAGCGCATCGAACGTGCTGGCATGCAAGACAAGTTTGGTCAAATCCTCGTCCCGACTGAAGAAGTGGTCGAGGTGAAGGGTGGTCACAAATCAGTAACTGAGCGTCGTTTCTTCCCGGGCTACGTCCTGGTTGAGATGGAAATGACGGACGAAACGTGGCACCTCGTGAAGAACACGGCAAAGGTAACCGGTTTCGTTGGCGGGGCGCGTAACCGCCCGAGCCCGATTTCGCCGCGCGAAGTCGAAAAGATCATGTCGCAGATGCAGGAAGGCGTTGAGAAGCCGCGCCCTAAGACCCTGTTCGAAGTCGGCGAGATGGTCCGCGTGAAGGAAGGTCCGTTCACGGACTTCAACGGCAGCGTCGAAGAAGTCAACTACGAAAAGTCGCGTGTCCGAGTCTCCGTCACCATTTTCGGTCGCGCCACACCGGTCGAACTCGAATTCGGCCAGGTCGAAAAGCTGTAAATCGAATACTACGGATCGCGCCTCTGGTGCGATCCGTTTTTCCGCGCTTACGGTCCGCGTTACGGCCGTAGAGGAGCGCCAGTAGTCCAGTCGGCTGTAGATGTCGCCAAAGCAGTTGGCACAGCGAAGATTGTGGCGAGCGCGCGCTACCACTCACCAGAACGCTCACGCGTTCCAAAGAGGTTTTCAACATGGCAAAGAAAATCATCGGCTTTATCAAGCTGCAGATTCCTGCAGGTAAAGCCAATCCGTCGCCGCCGGTTGGCCCGGCACTGGGTCAACGCGGCCTGAACATCATGGAGTTCTGCAAGGCGTTCAACGCGCAGACTCAAGCCATGGAGCCGGGTCTGCCGGTTCCGGTCGTGATCACGGCATTCGCGGACAAGAGCTTCACGTTCATCCTGAAGACGCCGCCGGCTACGGTTCTGATCAAGAAGGCAGCGAAGGTCGACAAGGGTTCGGCCAAGCCGCACACCGACAAGGTCGCTACGATTACCCGCGCGCAAGCCGAGGAAATCGCCAAGACCAAGATGCCGGACCTCACGGCAGCCGATATGGACGCAGCGGTCCGCACGATCGCTGGTAGCGCCCGCTCGATGGGCATTGTCGTGGAGGGCGTGTAAATGGCTAAGGTTTCCAAGCGTCAAAAGGCACTGGCTGCCAAGATCGATCGCCAGAAGCAGTACCCGATCGGCGACGCGCTGTCGCTCGTGAAGGAATGCGCCACGGCGAAGTTCGACGAGTCGATCGACGTCGCAGTGCAGCTCGGCATCGATGCGAAGAAGTCGGACCAGGTCGTTCGCGGCTCGGTCGTTCTGCCCGCCGGTACCGGCAAGTCGGTCCGCGTTGCAGTGTTCGCGCAAGGTGAAAAGGCTGAGCAAGCCAAGGCAGCAGGCGCTGAGATCGTCGGTATGGAAGACCTCGCCGAACAGATCAAGGGCGGCAACCTGAACTTCGACATCGTGATCGCTTCGCCGGACACGATGCGCGTTGTCGGTACGCTCGGTCAGATCCTCGGCCCGCGCGGCCTCATGCCGAACCCGAAGGTCGGCACTGTGACGCCGGACGTGGCGACTGCGGTCAAGAACGCGAAGGCTGGTCAGGTGCAATTCCGTGTCGATAAGGCCGGTATCATCCACGCGACCATCGGCCGTGCATCGTTCGAGCCGACCGCGCTGCGCAGCAACCTGGACGCGCTCCTCGAAGCGCTGACCAAGGCGAAGCCGGCAACGAGCAAGGGCGTGTACCTGCGCAAGATCGCAGTCTCGAGCACGATGGGCGTTGGCGTTCGCGTCGACCAAACGTCGCTCGCAGCGTAATAGTTTTGCCGCGCTGAGGCTCCGTATCGTGATGAATGGGGCGGCAGTGCGGATTTAAAGGGCTTTGGGCGGTTGTGCGGCGGCAGTAAGCGCGGTGCAACCGGTTGTCAAAGACCGTTGGCGGAGGTGCAGCAGTTGGGCGCTTCCTTAATGCAAAGCCAACGCAGATGGCGAACCCGAAAAGGTTTTGAAGTGCTGATGTGAGCGGATGCAGGTGGTAACGCCTGACGATGCAAACTGATTTACTCCGGACTGGTCGGTCGCCGTTGTTGAACGCGGCACATGTAGCGAAAGCAAAGTGTGTCGAATCTGGAGGTTAACCGTGCCACTGAACAAAGAAGGTAAGCAGGCCGTCGTGGCTGAAGTCTCCGCGCAAGTCGCGAAGGCTCAGACCGTCGTGTTGGCCGAGTATCGTGGAATCGCGGTTGGCGATCTGACCAAGCTGCGCGCGAAAGCGCGTGAGCAGCAGGTGTACCTCCGCGTGTTGAAGAACACGCTGGCGCGTCGCGCTGTCGAAGGTACCCCGTTTGCTCCGCTGGCAGAGCAGATGACTGGCCCCCTGATCTACGGCATCTCGGAAGATGCAATTGCTGCTGCGAAGGTCGTCAATGACTTCGCGAAGGGCAATGACAAGTTGGTCATCAAGGCTGGTTCCTACGAAGGCAAGGTGATGGACAAGGCAGGCGTGCAAGCGCTGGCCAGCATCCCGAGCCGCGAAGAACTGCTCTCGAAGCTGCTGTTCGTTATGCAGGCTCCGGTTTCCGGTATGGCGCGCGCTCTGGCCGCGCTGGCGGAAAAGAAGCAAGCCGAAGCTGCTTAATAACGACAGGCAAGCGAGAAAGATCGCTAGCTGTTTCCGAATTCAAATCTGGAGTAATTTCAAATGGCAATCGCAAAAGAAGACATCCTCGAAGCCGTTGGCTCGATGTCGGTTCTCGAACTGAACGAACTGGTCAAGGCTTTCGAAGAGAAGTTTGGCGTGTCGGCAGCTGCTGTGGCAGTCGCTGGCCCGGCAGGCGGCGGCGCTGCTGCTGCTGCTGAAGAGCAGACCGAATTCACGGTCAACCTGCTCGAAGCAGGCGCGAACAAGGTTTCGGTCATTAAGGCCGTTCGTGAACTGACGGGTCTCGGCCTGAAGGAAGCGAAGGACCTGGTCGACGGCGCACCGAAGCCCGTGAAGGAAGCGGTGCCCAAGGCTGCTGCTGAAGAAGCGAAGAAGAAGCTGGAAGAAGCCGGCGCAAAGGCTGAAATCAAGTAAGTTTCAGCGCGCTGTGCGAAGGCTGGCGGTTTTTACACCGCCGGCCTTTTTGTGCTTTGTGGGTTCTGCGTTTTTGTGTTCGATTTTTTAGAAGTCGGAGGCGGGATGCGGGACCTAGAAGCCAAAGAAAAACGTCTTTCGCTGGGTGGAAGCCTCAAGGGCACCATCAGGGCGCACGACGCTTCTCTTTGTCTTCTGAAGCGACTGCAGAAGGCAAGTTTGGTCGGGCAGCGGGCAAGTTATGACAAGCCGAAATCCGTTGCCGTCAGCCAGCGGTTGGTAGAGGCCAACCACCAAGCTTCCAGGGCTCGCGAAGCCATCGGGTCTCAGTCGGTGAACACTCGGGTCGTCCTACCCGCCGTGATTCGGAGATCGTATGCACTATTCCTTCACCGAGAAGAAGCGTATTCGCAAGAGTTTCGCGAAACGCCCCATCGTTCACCAGGTTCCTTTCCTGCTGGCTACCCAGCTTGAATCATTCAGCACTTTCCTGCAAGCAGAAACGGCGACCGCACAACGCAAACCGGAAGGTCTGCAGGCAGCGTTTTCGTCCGTTTTTCCTATTGTTTCCCATAACGGCTTTGCTCGTCTAGAGTTCGTCAGCTACATGCTGTCGTCGCCGGCATTCAACATCAAGGAATGCCAGCAACGCGGTTTGACGTACTGCTCGGCGCTGCGCGCCAAGGTCCGTCTCGTCCTGCTCGACAAGGAATCGCCGAGCAAGCCGGTCGTGAAGGAAGTGAAGGAACAGGAAGTGTACATGGGCGAAATTCCGCTCATGACGCCGACCGGTTCGTTCGTTATCAACGGCACCGAGCGTGTCATCGTCTCGCAGCTGCACCGCTCGCCTGGCGTGTTCTTCGAACACGACAAGGGCAAGACGCACAGCTCGGGCAAGCTCCTGTTCTCGGCACGTATCATTCCTTACCGCGGTTCGTGGCTCGACTTCGAGTTCGACCCGAAGGACGTGCTGTACTTCCGTGTGGACCGTCGCCGCAAGATGCCGGTCACGATCCTGCTGAAGGCTATTGGCCTCACGCCGGAACAGATCCTCGCGAACTTCTTCGTGTTCGACAACTTCACGCTGATGCCGGAAGGCGCACAGATGGAGTTCGTGCCGGAGCGTCTGCGCGGTGAAGTCGCGCGCTTCGACATTAGCGATCGCGAAGGCAAGGTCATCGTCCAGAAGGACAAGCGGATCAACGCGAAGCACATTCGCGACCTCGAAACCGCGAAGACGACCTACATTTCGGTCCCCGAAGATTATCTGCTCGGCCGCGTTCTCGCGAAGAACGTCGTCGACGGCGACACGGGCGAAGTGATCGCGAACGCGAACGACGAGATCACCGAAAGCGTGCTCGAGAAGCTGCGCGAAGCGAAGATCAAGGACATCCAGACGCTCTACACGAACGATCTGGACCAGGGTCCGTACATCTCGTCGACGCTGCGTATCGACGAAACCGCCGACAAGATGGCTGCGCGCATCGCGATCTACCGCATGATGCGTCCGGGCGAGCCGCCGACCGAAGAAGCGGTCGAGGCGCTGTTCAACCGCCTGTTCTACAGCGAAGAAGCGTACGACCTCTCGAAGGTGGGTCGTATGAAGTTCAACCGCCGCGTGGGCCGTGACGAAATCGTCGGCCCGATGACGCTGCAGGACGACGACATTCTCGCGACCATCAAGATCCTCGTCGAACTGCGCAACGGCAAGGGCGAAGTGGACGACATCGACCACTTGGGCAACCGTCGCGTGCGTTGCGTGGGCGAACTCGCGGAAAATCAATTCCGCGCGGGTCTCGTACGTGTCGAACGTGCGGTAAAGGAACGCCTCGGCCAGGCCGAAAGTGAAAACCTGATGCCGCACGACCTGATCAACTCGAAGCCGATTTCGTCGGCGATTCGCGAGTTCTTCGGTTCGTCGCAGCTGTCGCAGTTCATGGACCAGACCAACCCGCTGTCGGAAATCACCCACAAGCGCCGTGTTTCGGCACTTGGCCCGGGCGGTCTGACGCGCGAGCGCGCTGGCTTTGAAGTCCGTGACGTGCACCCGACCCACTACGGCCGCGTGTGTCCGATTGAGACGCCCGAAGGTCCGAACATTGGTCTGATCAACTCGCTCGCTCTGTACGCGCACCTGAACGAATACGGCTTCCTCGAAACGCCGTATCGCAAGGTCGTGGACAGCAAGGTGACCGACCAGATCGACTACCTGTCGGCGATCGAAGAAGGCCGTTACGTGATCGCTCAGGCGAACGCGGCGGTGGCTGAAGACGGCACGCTGACCGACGAACTCGTGTCGTCGCGTGAAGCGGGCGAAACGCTGATGGTCACGCCGGACCGCATCCAGTACATGGACGTGGCGCCGTCGCAGATCGTCTCGGTTGCAGCCTCGCTGATTCCGTTCCTCGAGCACGACGACGCGAACCGTGCACTGATGGGTTCGAACATGCAGCGTCAGGCCGTGCCTTGCCTGCGTCCGGAAAAGCCGGTCGTCGGTACGGGTATCGAGCGCACGGTTGCGGTCGACTCGGGCACGACGGTTCAGGCGCTGCGTGGCGGCGTGGTCGACTACGTCGACGCGGGCCGTATCGTGATTCGCGTGAACGATGATGAAGCTGTCGCCGGTGAAGTCGGCGTGGACATCTACAACCTCATCAAGTACACGCGTTCGAACCAGAACACGAACATCAACCAGCGTCCGATCGTGAAGATGGGCGACAAGGTTGCGCGCGGCGACGTGCTGGCTGACGGCGCATCGACCGATCTGGGCGAGCTCGCGCTCGGCCAGAACATGCTGATCGCGTTCATGCCGTGGAACGGCTACAACTTCGAAGACTCGATTCTGATCTCGGAGAAGGTGGTTGCTGACGACCGTTACACGTCGATCCACATCGAAGAACTGAATGTCGTTGCACGCGACACGAAGCTTGGACCGGAAGAAATCACGCGCGATATTTCGAACCTCGCGGAAGTGCAGCTTGGCCGTCTCGACGAGTCGGGCATCGTGTACATCGGCGCGGAAGTCGAAGCGGGCGACGTGCTCGTGGGCAAGGTCACGCCGAAGGGCGAAACCCAGCTCACGCCGGAAGAAAAGCTGCTGCGCGCGATCTTCGGCGAGAAGGCTTCGGACGTGAAGGATACGTCGCTGCGCGTGCCCTCGGGCATGAGCGGCACGGTCATCGACGTGCAGGTGTTCACGCGTGAAGGCATTCAGCGCGACAAGCGTGCACAACAGATCATCGACGATGAACTGAAGCGCTATCGCCTCGACCTGAACGACCAGTTGCGTATCGTGGAAGGCGACGCGTTCCAGCGTCTCGCACGTATGCTCGAAGGCAAGGTTGCGAACGGCGGTCCGAAGAAGCTCGCAAAGGGCACGAAGATCGAGCGCGCGTACCTCGAAGATCTGGATCACTACCACTGGTTCGACATCCGCCTCGCGGACGAAGAAGCAGCGGCGCAGCTCGAAGCGATCAAGAACTCGATCGAAGAGAAGCGTCACCAGTTCGATCTGGCCTTCGAAGAAAAGCGCAAGAAGCTCACGCAAGGCGACGAACTGCCGCCGGGCGTGCTGAAGATGGTCAAGGTGTACCTCGCGGTGAAGCGCCGTCTGCAGCCTGGCGACAAGATGGCAGGCCGTCACGGTAACAAGGGTGTGGTGTCGAAGATCGTTCCGATCGAAGACATGCCGTACATGGCCGATGGCCGTCCGGCGGACGTCGTGCTGAACCCGCTCGGCGTGCCGTCACGGATGAACGTGGGTCAGGTTCTCGAAGTGCACCTCGGTTGGGCCGCGAAGGGGCTGGGCTGGCGTATTGGCGAAATGCTGCAGCGTCAGACGAAGGTTGCGGAGATGCGTGAGTTCCTCACGAAGATCTACAACGAATCGGGCCACAAGGAAGACCTCGACAGCTTCAGCGACGACGAAATCCTCGAACTCGCGAAGAACCTGCGCGAAGGCGTGCCGTTCGCAACGCCGGTGTTCGACGGTGCGACCGAAGAGGAAATGTCGAAGATGCTCGACCTGGCGTTCCCGGACGAGATCGCGACGAACCTCGGCATGACGCCCTCGAAGAACCAGGTGCGTCTGTACGATGGCCGCACGGGCGAGATGTTCGAGCGTACGGTCACCGTGGGCTACATGCACTACCTGAAGCTGCATCACCTTGTCGATGACAAGATGCACGCGCGTTCGACGGGTCCGTACTCGCTCGTCACGCAGCAGCCGCTGGGTGGTAAGGCGCAATTCGGTGGTCAGCGCTTCGGTGAAATGGAAGTGTGGGCGCTCGAAGCGTATGGCGCTTCGTATGTGCTGCAGGAAATGTTGACGGTGAAGTCCGATGACGTGACGGGCCGGACGAAGGTGTACGAGAACCTCGTCAAGGGCGACCACGTGATCGACGCGGGCATGCCGGAATCCTTCAATGTGCTGGTGAAGGAAATCCGCTCGCTCGGCATCGACATCGACCTCGACCGCAACTAATCGGACTACGGAGAGAAGGCAATGAAAGCTCTGCTCGATCTATTCAAGCAAGTCCAACAAGAAGAAGTTTTTGACGCGATCAAGATCGGTCTGGCCTCGCCGGACAAGATCCGCTCGTGGTCGTTCGGCGAAGTCAAGAAGCCGGAGACGATCAACTACCGCACGTTCAAGCCGGAGCGGGATGGTCTGTTCTGCGCGAAGATTTTTGGTCCGATCAAGGACTATGAATGCCTTTGCGGCAAGTACAAGCGCCTGAAGCACCGTGGCGTGATCTGCGAGAAGTGCGGCGTGGAAGTCACGCTCGCCAAGGTGCGCCGCGAGCGCATGGGTCACATCGAACTGGCCTCGCCGGTCGCTCACATCTGGTTCCTGAAGTCGCTGCCGTCGCGTCTGGGCATGGTGCTCGACATGACGCTGCGCGACATCGAGCGCGTGCTGTACTTCGAAGCGTACGTGGTGATCGAACCGGGCATGACGCCGCTGAAGGCGCGGCAGATCATGACCGAAGAGGATTACTACAACAAGGTCGAAGAGTACGGTGACGAATTCCGCGCTGAAATGGGCGCGGAAGGCGTGCGCGAGCTGCTGCGCGCGATCAATATCGACGAACAGGTCGAGACGTTGCGCACGGAGCTTAAGAACACCGGCTCGGAAGCGAAGATCAAGAAGTACGCGAAGCGCCTGAAGGTGCTCGAGGCCTTCCAGCGTTCGGGCATCAAGCCCGAATGGATGGTGCTCGAAGTGCTGCCGGTGCTGCCGCCCGAACTGCGTCCGCTGGTGCCGCTGGACGGTGGCCGCTTCGCAACTTCGGACCTGAACGATCTGTATCGCCGCGTCATCAACCGTAACAACCGTCTGAAGCGTCTGCTCGAGCTGAAGGCGCCGGAGATCATCGTCCGCAACGAAAAGCGGATGCTCCAGGAAGCGGTTGATTCGCTGCTCGACAACGGTCGTCGCGGCAAGGCGATGACGGGCGCGAACAAGCGTCCGCTGAAGTCGCTCGCCGACATGATCAAGGGTAAGGGCGGTCGCTTCCGTCAGAACCTGCTGGGCAAGCGCGTGGACTACTCGGGCCGTTCGGTCATCGTGGTGGGTCCGACGCTCAAGCTGCACCAGTGCGGTCTGCCGAAGCTGATGGCGCTCGAACTCTTCAAGCCGTTCATCTTCAACAAGCTGGAAACGATGGGCGTTGCCACGACCATCAAGGCTGCGAAGAAGGAAGTCGAGAACCAGACGCCGGTGGTGTGGGACATCCTCGAAGAGGTGATCCGCGAACATCCGGTCATGCTCAACCGTGCACCGACGCTGCACCGTCTTGGCATTCAGGCTTTCGAGCCGGTGCTGATCGAAGGTAAGGCAATCCAGCTGCACCCGCTCGTTTGCGCGGCGTTCAACGCCGACTTCGACGGTGACCAGATGGCTGTTCACGTTCCGCTGTCGCTCGAAGCGCAGATGGAAGCGCGCACGCTCATGCTCGCGTCGAACAACGTCCTGTTCCCGGCCAACGGCGATCCGTCGATCGTGCCGTCGCAGGATATCGTGCTGGGCCTGTACTACGCCACGCGTGAAGCGATCAACGGCAAGGGCGAAGGCATGACGTTCACGGGCGTGTCGGAAGCGATCCGCGCGTACGAGAACAAGGAAGTCGAGCTGGCCTCGCGCGTGAACGTGCGTATTACCGAAATGGTCCACAACGAGGACAAGTCGGAAGGCGCACCGGCATTCGTGCCGAAGATCACGCTGTACGCGACCACGGTCGGCCGTTCGATCCTGTCGGAAATTCTGCCGCCGGGCCTGCCGTTCTCGGTGCTGAACAAGCCGCTGAAGAAGAAGGAAATCTCGCGTCTGATCAACACCGCGTTCCGCAAGTGCGGTCTGCGCGAAACGGTGATCTTCGCTGACCAGCTGATGCAGTCGGGCTTCCGCCTGGCAACGCGCGCCGGTATTTCGATCTGCGTGGACGACATGCTCGTGCCGCCGCAGAAGGAAACCATCGTCGGCGACGCAGCGAAGAAGGTGAAGGAGTACGACCGTCAGTACATGTCGGGTCTCGTCACCGCGCAAGAGCGCTACAACAACGTGGTCGACATCTGGTCGGCAACGTCGGAAGCGGTCGGCAAGGCGATGATGGAGCAGCTCGCGACGGAACCGGTCATCGACCGCGACGGCAAGGAAACGCGTCAGGAATCGTTCAACTCGATCTACATGATGGCCGACTCGGGCGCGCGGGGTTCCGCGGTCCAGATCCGTCAGCTGGCGGGTATGCGCGGCCTGATGGCGAAGCCGGACGGCTCGATTATCGAAACGCCGATTACCGCGAACTTCCGCGAAGGTCTGAACGTGTTGCAGTACTTCATCTCGACCCACGGTGCACGTAAGGGTCTGGCTGATACGGCACTGAAGACCGCGAACTCGGGTTACCTGACGCGTCGTCTCGTGGACGTCACGCAGGATCTCGTGGTCGTCGAGGACGATTGCGGCACGTCGAACGGCGTGGCGATGAAGGCCCTCGTGGAAGGCGGTGAAGTCGTC
This sequence comes from Paraburkholderia flagellata, assembly GCF_021390645.1. GTDB lineage: Bacteria > Pseudomonadota > Gammaproteobacteria > Burkholderiales > Burkholderiaceae > Paraburkholderia > Paraburkholderia flagellata. The sequence goes on along the minus strand of NZ_JAJEJT010000001.1, from coordinate 2,903,298 downwards.
GAAGCGCTGCGCGACCGTATTCTCGGCCGCGTTGCGGTGGCGGACGTCGTCAATCCGGAAACGCAGGAAACGATCTACGCTTCGGGCGACCTGCTCGACGAAGACGCAGTTGAAACGATCGAAAGCCTCGGCATCGACGAAGTGCGCGTGCGCACGCCGCTCACCTGCGAAACGCGTTATGGCCTGTGCGCTTCCTGTTATGGCCGCGACCTCGGCCGCGGTTCGCGCGTGAACGTCGGCGAAGCCGTCGGCGTGATCGCTGCACAGTCGATCGGCGAACCGGGCACGCAGCTCACGATGCGTACGTTCCACATCGGTGGTGCGGCGTCGCGTGCGGCAGTGGCCTCGTCGGTGGAAGCCAAGTCGAACGGTACCGTGCGCTTCACGGCGACGATGCGTTACGTCACGAATGCGAAGGGCGAGCAAGTCGTCATCTCGCGTTCGGGCGAAGCCATCATTGCCGACGATCACGGCCGCGAGCGCGAGCGTCACAAGGTGCCGTACGGCGCGACGCTGCTGCAACTCGATGGCGCGGCAATCAAGGCCGGCACGCAACTCGCAACGTGGGATCCGCTCACGCGCCCGATCATCACCGAGTACGGCGGTACGGTGAAGTTCGAGAACGTCGAGGAAGGCGTGACGGTCGCGAAGCAGATCGACGATGTCACCGGTCTGTCGACCCTCGTCGTGATCGACGTGAAGCGCCGCGGTTCGCAGGCTGCGAAGAGCGTGCGTCCGCAGGTCAAGCTGCTCGACGCGAACGGCGACGAAGTGAAGATCCCGGGCACGGAGCATTCGGTGCAGATCGGCTTCCAGGTCGGCGCACTGATCACCGTGAAGGACGGTCAGCAGGTGCAGGTGGGTGAAGTGCTGGCACGTATCCCGACCGAAGCACAGAAGACGCGTGACATTACCGGTGGTCTGCCGCGTGTGGCGGAACTGTTCGAAGCACGTTCGCCGAAGGACGCAGGTATCCTGGCGGAAGTCACGGGTACGACGTCGTTCGGTAAGGACACGAAGGGCAAGCAGCGTCTCGTTATCACGGACCTCGAAGGCAATCAGCACGAGTTCCTGATCGCGAAGGAAAAGCAGGTTCTGGTCCACGACGGTCAGGTCGTCAACAAGGGCGAAATGATCGTGGACGGCCCGGCCGATCCGCACGACATCCTGCGTCTGCAGGGTATCGAAGCGCTGTCGCGTTACATCGTGGACGAAGTGCAGGACGTGTACCGTCTGCAAGGCGTGAAGATCAACGACAAGCACATCGAAGTGATCGTGCGTCAGATGCTGCGTCGTGTGCAGATCACCGACAACGGTGATACGCGCTTCATTCCGGGCGAGCAGGTCGAGCGTTCGGACATGCTGGACGAAAACGACAAGATGAACGCCGAGGACAAGCGCCCGGCAACGTACGAGAACGTGCTGCTCGGTATCACGAAGGCATCGCTCTCGACCGATTCGTTCATCTCGGCGGCATCGTTCCAGGAAACGACGCGCGTGCTGACGGAAGCGGCGATTATGGGCAAGCGCGACGATCTGCGTGGCCTGAAGGAAAACGTGATCGTCGGCCGTCTGATTCCGGCTGGTACGGGCCTCGCGTTCCACAAGGCGCGCCGTGCGAAGGAATCGTCGGATCGCGAGCGTTTCGACCAGATCGCAGCGGAAGAAGCGTTCGAGTTCGGTACGCCGGAAACCCCGGCCGTCGAGCAGCCGCAACAGCCGCATACGACGGACGAGTAAGCGTGGGGCGGCGAAAGCCGTCTTGTGCCCTCGCAAAAGCCGCCTGGTATTCACCGGGCGGCTTTTTTTATTGGTACTGGCGCTTCTCGCCCGCGCCTGCGGCCTCGTGCCGCAGTGCCGGGCCGCTCGCTGCGCACATCGGTCAGGCGTGCTAACGTAGCGCGCCACGTCCGCCTGTGTGGGGCTTTACGTACGACACTGGCGGCATTTATCTGAATCTGGAGGCGGTAATCATGTGGGTGGTCGGGGTCGGTCTCATCCTGAATCTGGTGGCGTGTGTCGCCAGCTTTTCGCAGCTACTGCATCACGTCAGCAATCAATCTGCGGCGAACTTCTTCGCGACCTTCCTCGTGATGTGGGCGTTCCTGATCATCGGTTTCATCATGCTGCTGGCGGGCCGGGTCAAGGGCGGCGCGGCGTTGCTGACGATCGGCTCGCTGATGTTCGTCGGCGCGAACGTCGTGCTCTTCGGGGCCAGCGTTTTCGCGATCGTTGCCGCGGTCGTTGCCATCGTGACGATCGTCGGTGCGGTTCGCATCGCGCGCCGGCACCAAACCGCCTGACGAACTCCACTTCACCCTGTTTGTCTGCGTTCGCAGCCTGCGCGAGCAGCCTCCGGGGTCTCTTCTTTCCAGTTGCGTAAGCGCTGCTAAAGCCGGTGCGGTGCCTCGACCTTTCGGCTAACGTTGCTTGAAGTGCGGTTTGAGGCGTGCCGCGGTTGGTAGAATGCGCCGACCGCTTCCGAATCCCGTGCCTTTCATGTCCCGCTCCCTCGAAATCCTCAACGAAGTCTTCGGCTATCCCGTGTTCAGAGGGCAGCAAGCCGAAATCGTCGAGCATGTCGCAGGGGGCGGCGATTCGCTGGTGCTCATGCCTACCGGCGGCGGCAAGTCACTCTGCTACCAGATTCCAGCACTTGTGCGGCACGAAGCCGGGCTAGGTGCCGGCATCGTCGTGTCGCCGCTCATCGCGCTCATGCAGGACCAGGTCGCCGCGCTCACAGAAGTCGGCGTACGCGCCGCTTATCTCAATTCGACGCTCAGCGGCGCTGAAGCAGCGGCTACCGAGCGGGCGCTGCGCGAAGGCGATCTCGACCTGCTTTACGTCGCACCCGAGCGCCTCATGACGCCGCGCTTTCTCGATCTGCTCGAGCGCACGCGCATCGGGCTCTTTGCGATCGACGAAGCGCACTGCGTCTCGCAATGGGGCCACGACTTCCGGCCCGAATACATCCAGCTCTCGGTGCTGCACGAGCGCTTTCCGAACGTGCCGCGCATTGCGCTCACGGCAACTGCGGACGCCATCACGCGCGACGAGATCGCGCACCGGCTCGCGCTCGACGACGCACGTGTGTTCGTCTCGAGCTTCGACCGGCCGAACATCCGCTATCGCATCGTCGAGAAGGACAACGCGCGCTCGCAACTGCTCGACTTCATCCGCGCGGAACACACGCGCGCTGACGGCACCACCGACGCGGGCGTCGTGTATTGCCTCTCGCGCCGCAAGGTCGAGGAAACCGCGGAGTGGTTGAAAGGGCAGGGGCTTCGTGCGCTGCCGTATCACGCCGGCATGGAATTCGAGGTGCGCCAGAAGCACCAGGAGCTGTTCCAGCGCGAGGAGGGCGTGGTGATGTGCGCCACCATCGCATTCGGCATGGGCATCGACAAGCCGGACGTGCGTTTCGTCGCGCATCTGGATTTGCCCAAGAGCGTGGAAGGCTACTACCAGGAAACCGGCCGCGCGGGCCGCGACGGGCTGGCGGCCAATGCGTGGATGGCCTACGGTCTCGGCGACGTGGTACAGCAGCGAAAGATGATCGACGAGTCCGAAGCCGACGAGCAGCACAAGCGTGTGCAGACGGGCAAGCTCGACGCGTTGCTTGGCCTGTGCGAAGCGGCCACGTGCCGGCGCGTGCGGCTGCTCGCGTACTTCGGCGAAGAGAGCAAGCCGTGCGGCAACTGCGACACGTGCCTCGAGCCGCCGGCCACGTGGGACGCGACGCGTGAGGCGCAAATGGCACTCTCTTGCGCGTTCCGCGCCCAGCGCGCGAGCGGCTTCAACTTCGGCGCCGGCCACCTGATCGACATCCTGCGCGGTAATCGCACCGAGAAGATCCTGCAGCGTGGGCACGAGAAAATCTCCACCTTCGGCATCGGCTCGGCGCTTTCGGAACCGGAATGGCGCGCAATCTTCCGGCAACTGGTGGCGTTCGGTTATCTCACTGTCGACCACGACGGCTACGGTTCGCTCGTGCTTACCGAGGCGAGCAAGCCGGTCCTCAAGGGCGAGCAGAATGTGACGATGCGCCGCTACGTGAAGCCCACGCGTACGCGCACGTCGTCGAGCCGCACGAGCGAGCGCGCCGATCCGACCCTTGGCATGAGCCAGCGCCAGCGTTCGCGCTGGGAGCGCCTGCGTCTGTGGCGCACTGAAACCGCAAAGAGCGAAGGCGTGCCGGCCTACGTCATCTTCCACGACGCCACGCTGGCGGAAATCGCGCGCAACGGCCCGGAGTCGGTGGACGAGTTGCGCGACATTCCGGGCATCGGGGCGCGCAAGCTCGAACGCTTCGGCGAGGAACTCGTCGAGGTCGTCGGCGACGAATAAGGCGCGGGGTTTCCCTCCGGGTATTCCGGGCGCCGCCGGATTGTCACGGCGCTGTCACTTCCTCCGTCGTCCGAAATGTCGCAAGCCGTTGACTTGCTTGGTATTTTCGGAATATCATGCTGGGTTCCGGTCTTTGGGATGTCCGTGCTCGTCAAATGATTTGACGAAAACTAACGTCAATTACCGAATTCCGGAGTTCGACACGCATGCATTTCCGCTTTGCCCGGAAATAAATGCGTCGATTTTGTTCAATTTCAGGAATAAACAATGCCAACCATCAATCAACTGGTTCGCAAAGGCCGCGCTTCGGAAGCTACGAAGAGCAAGTCGCCGGCCCTGCAGGACTGCCCGCAGCGTCGCGGCGTGTGCACTCGCGTGTACACGACGACGCCGAAGAAGCCGAACTCGGCACTCCGTAAGGTCGCCAAGGTGCGCCTGACGAACGGTTTCGAAGTCATTTCGTACATCGGTGGTGAAGGCCACAACCTGCAAGAGCACTCGGTTGTGCTGATCCGCGGCGGCCGTGTGAAGGACTTGCCGGGTGTGCGTTACCACATGGTTCGCGGCTCGCTGGATACCCAGGGCGTCAAGGATCGTAAGCAGGCTCGTTCGAAGTACGGCGCGAAGCGCGCGAAGGCTGCGAAGTAAGAGTCGAGCGTCGTCTCGCTTTTTCGAGAGCGGGCGATAAAAGCGACAGGTGCCGGATTGGCCGGTGCTGTCGAGTAAGTGGTCACCCGACCAGGCTGGTAAGTCGTAATGGATGAATCGGGTTAGTTGGTGGCCGCGGAGCGCAAGGAATTCACCCGCGCTTCAACTGAAAAGTTAAAGGAAGAAACATGCCGCGTCGTCGCGAAGTCCCCAAGCGGGAAGTGTTGCCGGATCCGAAGTTCGGCAACGTTGATGTAGCCAAGTTCATGAACGTGCTGATGCTCTCCGGCAAGAAGTCGGTTGCCGAGCGCATCGTGTACGGCGCTTTCGAACAGATCCAGACCAAGGGTGGCAAGGACCCGCTGGAAGTGTTCACTGTTGCGCTCAACAACGTGAAGCCGGTGGTGGAAGTGAAGAGCCGCCGCGTTGGTGGTGCGAACTATCAGGTTCCGGTCGAAGTGCGCCCCTCGCGTCGTATGGCATTGGCGATGCGTTGGCTGCGTGAAGCCGCGAAGAAGCGCAGCGAGAAGTCGATGGCTCTGCGTCTGGCAGGTGAACTCTCCGAAGCGGCCGAAGGCCGTGGCGGCGCGATGAAGAAGCGCGACGAAGTTCACCGGATGGCAGAAGCGAACAAGGCGTTCTCGCACTTCCGCTTCTAAGAGAAAGCCCCTACCGGGGTTTGCTCAAAAACGGAAAAAATTCCGGGCGGGTGCGCTTATCGAGCGCCTCGCCCGTTTGTGTTCAGGCGCGTTGGGATCAACCCGGTCGGGATCGATCCGGCGCGCACCTCCTGATAGAGGATCAAAGTGGCTCGCAAGACTCCTATCGAGCGCTACCGTAACATCGGTATTAGCGCTCACATCGACGCCGGCAAGACGACGACGACCGAGCGCATTCTGTTTTACACCGGCGTGAACCACAAGATTGGTGAAGTTCACGACGGCGCCGCGACCATGGACTGGATGGAGCAGGAACAGGAGCGTGGTATCACGATCACGTCCGCTGCTACGACCGCGTTCTGGAAGGGCATGGGCGGCAACTACCCCGAGCACCGCATCAACATCATCGACACCCCGGGCCACGTTGACTTCACGATTGAAGTTGAGCGCTCGATGCGCGTGCTCGACGGTGCGTGCATGGTCTACTGCGCTGTGGGCGGCGTGCAGCCGCAGTCGGAAACGGTGTGGCGCCAGGCGAACAAGTACAAGGTTCCCCGTCTCGCGTTCGTCAACAAGATGGACCGTACCGGCGCGAACTTCTTCAAGGTCTACGACCAGCTGAAGAACCGCCTGAAGGCAAACCCGGTTCCGGTCGTGGTGCCGATCGGCGCCGAAGAAAACTTCAAGGGCGTCGTCGACCTCCTGAAGATGAAGGCGATCATTTGGGATGAGGCCTCGCAAGGCACGAAGTTCGACTACGTCGACATCCCGGCAGAACTCGTTGACACGTGCAACGAGTGGCGCGAAAAGATGATTGAGTCGGCTGCTGAAGCCAGCGAAGAGCTGATGGAAAAGTACCTCGGCGGCGAAGAGCTGACCGAAGCGGAAATCGTCAAGGCGATCCGCGACCGGACCATCGCTTGCGAAATCCAGCCGATGCTGTGCGGCACCGCGTTCAAGAACAAGGGCGTGCAGCGCATGCTCGACGCCGTGATCGACTTCCTGCCGTCGCCGGTGGATATTCCCCCGGTCAAGGGCGAACTCGAAAACGGTGAAATGGCAGAGCGCCGCGCAGCCGACGACGAGAAGTTCGCGGCACTCGCATTCAAGATCATGACCGACCCGTTCGTCGGCCAGCTGATCTTCTTCCGCGCGTACTCGGGCATCGTCAACTCGGGCGACACCGTGCTGAACTCGACCAAAGGCAAGAAGGAACGCCTCGGCCGTATTCTGCAGATGCACGCGAACAACCGTGAAGAAATCAAGGAAGTTCGCGCAGGCGACATCGCTGCTGCGGTCGGCCTGAAGGAAGCGACCACGGGTGACACGCTGTGCGACCCGGCGAACCCGATCATCCTGGAACGCATGGTGTTCCCGGAGCCGGTGATTTCGCAGGCTGTCGAGCCGAAGACCAAGCCTGACCAGGAAAAGATGGGTATCGCCCTGAACCGCCTGGCACAGGAAGATCCGTCGTTCCGCGTCCAGACGGACGAGGAATCGGGCCAGACCATCATTTCGGGTATGGGCGAGCTCCACCTCGAAATTCTGGTCGATCGTATGAAGCGCGAATTCGGCGTGGAAGCAACCGTCGGCAAGCCGCAGGTTGCGTACCGCGAAACGATCCGCGCGACGGCGAAGGACGTGGACGGCAAGTTCGTCAAGCAGTCGGGTGGTCGCGGCCAGTACGGTCACGCGGTCATCACGCTCGAGCCGAACGAGCAGGGCAAGGGCTACGAGTTCCTGGACGAGATCAAGGGCGGTGTGATTCCGCGCGAATACATCCCGGCGGTGGACAAGGGTATTCAGGACACGCTGAAGGCAGGCGTGCTGGCTGGCTTCCCGGTCGTCGACGTGAAGGTTCACCTGACGTTCGGTTCGTACCACGACGTTGACTCGAACGAAAACGCGTTCCGCATGGCCGGTTCGATGGCGTTCAAGGAAGCGATGCGCAAGGCGCAGCCGGTCATCCTCGAACCGATGATGGCTGTTGAAGTCGAAACGCCGGAAGACTACATGGGCAACGTGATGGGCGACCTGTCGAGCCGTCGCGGTATCGTCCAGGGCATGGAAGACATGGTTGGCGGCGGCAAGATCGTTCGCGCCGAAGTGCCGCTGTCGGAAATGTTCGGCTACTCGACGTCGCTGCGCTCGCTGTCGCAAGGTCGTGCAACGTACACGATGGAATTCAAGCACTACGCAGAAGCACCGCGTAACGTGGCCGACGCGATCATCAGCGCGAAGGCGAAGTAAGCATCGGCGCTCATTTGAGCACGCAGCGGGCCTGGCATGGGCTGGGTCCGCGTAGCACAGTCACCGATTCACCACTTTTTTGAAAGAAGAGAAACATGGCAAAAGGTAAATTCGAACGGACCAAGCCGCACGTGAACGTGGGCACGATCGGTCACGTTGACCACGGCAAGACCACGCTGACGGCAGCGATCACGACGGTTCTGACCGCGAAGTTCGGCGGCGAGGCGAAGGCGTACGACCAGATCGACGCAGCGCCGGAAGAAAAGGCGCGTGGCATTACCATCAACACCGCGCACGTCGAGTACGAAACGGCTAACCGCCACTACGCACACGTCGACTGCCCGGGCCACGCTGACTACGTGAAGAACATGATCACGGGCGCGGCGCAGATGGACGGCGCAATCCTGGTGTGCTCGGCCGCTGACGGCCCGATGCCGCAAACGCGTGAGCACATCCTGCTCGCCCGTCAGGTTGGCGTGCCTTACATCATCGTGTTCCTGAACAAGTGCGACATGGTCGACGACGCCGAGCTGCTCGAGCTGGTCGAAATGGAAGTGCGCGAACTCCTGTCGAAGTACGACTTCCCGGGCGACGACACGCCGATCATCAAGGGTTCGGCCAAGCTGGCGCTGGAAGGCGACAAGGGCGAACTGGGTGAAGTGGCGATCATGAATCTGGCCGACGCACTGGACACGTACATCCCGACGCCGGAGCGTGCGGTTGATGGCGCGTTCCTGATGCCGGTGGAAGACGTGTTCTCGATCTCGGGTCGCGGCACGGTGGTGACGGGTCGCGTTGAGCGCGGCATCGTCAAGGTCGGCGAGGAAATCGAAATCGTCGGTATCAAGCCGACGGTGAAGACGACCTGCACGGGCGTGGAAATGTTCCGCAAGCTGCTCGACCAGGGTCAGGCAGGCGACAACGTTGGTATCCTGCTGCGCGGCACGAAGCGTGAAGACGTGGAGCGTGGCCAGGTTCTGGCCAAGCCGGGTTCGATCACGCCGCACACGCACTTCACGGCTGAAGTGTACGTGCTGAGCAAGGACGAAGGCGGCCGTCACACGCCGTTCTTCAACAACTACCGTCCGCAGTTCTACTTCCGTACGACGGACGTGACGGGCTCGATCGAGCTGCCGAAGGACAAGGAAATGGTCATGCCGGGCGACAACGTGTCGATCACGGTGAAGCTGATCGCTCCGATCGCGATGGAAGAAGGTCTGCGCTTCGCAATCCGCGAAGGTGGCCGTACCGTCGGCGCCGGCGTGGTCGCGAAGATCATCGAGTAAATCGAGTAGAATACTCGGCTCGCTGTAGAAGTTGATGTACCCTGGGACCGCTCTCGCGACGCCTTGTCGCGGGGCGGTCCTGCGCTCTTTATATCGTCTGGCGGCGCAAGTCCGCCTCGCTCTTTTCAAGGAATCATCATGCAGAACCAAAAAATCCGTATCCGCCTGAAGGCTTTCGACTACCGTCTGATCGACCAGTCGGCCGCTGAAATCGTCGATACGGCGAAGCGCACGGGCGCTATCGTCCGCGGTCCGGTGCCGCTGCCGACGCGTATCCAGCGTTTCGACATTCTGCGTTCGCCGCACGTCAACAAGACGTCGCGCGACCAGCTCGAAATCCGCACCCACCTGCGCCTGATGGACATCGTCGACCCGACGGACAAGACCGTTGACGCGCTGATGAAGCTGGACCTCCCGGCTGGCGTGGACGTCGAAATCAAGCTGCAGTAAGAGTCTCCAGCGCTGTCCAGATTTTCTGACAGCGCTAAGTCTTTGATTGCTTGCGGAAAACGAGGAAGGGCGTTATACTTGACGTCTTTTCGCGCATTCGCGCAAAAAATCGGTGTGTCCCTTTCAGGCCTTTACCCTGAGAAGCATGCCGGTACTTTGTAAATTAGCCCCGACCAATCGCAGTCGGGAATGGAGAAAACGATGAGCCTTGGACTCGTAGGTCGCAAGGTTGGCATGACCCGTATCTTCACGGCCGAAGGGGATTCGATTCCCGTGACCGTGCTGGACGTGTCCGACAACCGCGTGACGCAGATCAAGACTGTTGAAACCGACGGCTACACGGCCGTGCAGGTTGCTTTCGGTACTCGCCGCGCATCGCGCGTGACGAAGCCGCTCGCAGGTCATCTCGCCAAAGCTGGCGTTCAAGCCGGTGAAATCCTCAAGGAATTCCAGATCGACGCCGCTAAGGCCGCCGAACTGTCCGCTGGCGCCGTGATCGGTGTGGAACTCTTCGAAGAAGGCCAGAAGATCGACGTGCAAGGCACCTCGATCGGTAAGGGCTACGCCGGTACCATCAAGCGTTACAACTTCGCTTCGGGTCGTGCTTCGCACGGTAACTCGCGCTCGCACAATGTGCCGGGCTCGATCGGTATGGCGCAGGATCCGGGTCGCGTGTTCCCGGGTAAGCGCATGACCGGTCACATGGGTGACGAAACCGTGACGGTGCAGAACCTCGAAATCGCCCGTATCGACGCAGAGCGCAAGCTGCTGCTGGTCAAGGGTGCTGTCCCGGGTGCAAAGGGCGGCAAGGTTTTCGTGACGCCCGCCGTCAAGGCGCGCGCCAAGAAAGGAGCGCAATAATGGAACTGAAGCTCCTGAACGCTAATGGTCAGGAAGGCGCAGCAGTCAACGCATCGGACGTCGTGTTCGGTCGTGACTATAACGAAGCGCTGATCCACCAGATCGTTATCGCCTACCAGGCGAACGCGCGCAGCGGTAACCGCGCGCAGAAGGACCGCGAACAGGTCAAGCACACCACCAAGAAGCCGTGGCGTCAGAAGGGTACGGGCCGCGCTCGTGCCGGTATGTCGTCGAGCCCGTTGTGGCGTGGCGGTGGTCGCATCTTCCCGAATTCGCCGGAAGAAAACTTCTCGCACAAGGTCAACAAGAAGATGCATCGCGCAGGTCTCTGCTCGATCTTCTCGCAGCTGGCCCGCGAAGGCCGCATCTCGGTCGTGGAAGAGCTCTCGCTCGAAGCACCGAAGACGAAGCTGCTGGCCGAAAAGTTCAAGGCCATGGGTCTCGAATCCGTGCTGGTCATCACCGACACGGTCGACGAGAACCTGTATCTCGCGTCGCGCAACCTGCCCCACGTGGCAGTCGTTGAGCCGCGTTTTGCCGACCCGCTCTCGCTGATCTACTTCAAGAAGATCCTGATCACGAAGGCAGCGGTCGCCCAGATCGAGGAGTTGCTGTCATGAGCGAGATTCGCAAGAACGATCATCGTTTGATGCAGGTCCTGCTCGCACCGGTGATCTCCGAAAAGGCGACGCTGGTTGCGGAGAAGAACGAACAAGTCGTCTTCGAAGTCGCGCCGGACGCGAACAAGCAGGAAGTCAAGGCTGCTGTCGAGCTGCTGTTCAAGGTGGAAGTCGAGTCCGTCAATGTGCTGGTCCAGAAGGGTAAAGCCAAGCGCTTTGGCCGCTTCAACGGCAAGCGCAAGGACGTGAAGAAGGCGTATGTCTGCCTGAAGCCCGGCCAGGAAATCAACTTTGAAGCGGAGGCCAAGTAATCATGGCAATCGTGAAAGTTAAGCCGACCTCGCCGGGTCGCCGCGCGATGGTCAAGATCGTCAACAAGGACCTCCATAAGGGCGCGCCGTTCGCGGCACTGCTCGAGAAGAAGTCCTCGACGGCTGGCCGTAACAACAACGGTCGCATCACGACGCGTCACCAGGGTGGCGGTCACAAGCAGCACTACCGTGTGATCGATTTCCGTCGTACGAAGGATGGCATCCCCGCGAAGGTGGAGCGTCTCGAGTATGACCCGAACCGTAGCGCGAACATTGCGCTGGTTCTTTACGCAGACGGCGAGCGCCGCTACATCATCGCGCCGAAGGGCGTGACGGTTGGCACGCCGCTGATGTCGGGTTCGGAAGCGCCGATCAAGGCAGGCAACACGCTGCCGATCCGCAACATTCCGGTCGGTACGACGATCCACTGCATCGAAATGCTGCCGGGCAAGGGCGCGCAAATGGCGCGTTCGGCTGGCACGTCGGCAATGCTGCTGGCACGTGAAGGCGTCTACGCGCAGGTTCGTCTGCGTTCGGGCGAAATTCGCCGCGTGCACGTTGAATGCCGCGCAACGATCGGTGAAGTCGGCAACGAAGAGCACAGCCTCCGTCAAATCGGTAAGGCTGGCGCGAACCGCTGGCGCGGTATCCGCCCGACGGTCCGTGGCGTTGCAATGAACCCGGTCGACCACCCGCACGGTGGTGGCGAAGGCAAGACTGCGGCTGGTCGCGACCCGGTGAGCCCGTGGGGCACGCCGACGAAGGGCTATCGCACCCGCAGCAACAAGCGCACGACGAGCATGATCGTCCAGCGCCGTCACAAGCGTTAAGGAGTAGGCAATGGCACGTTCTATTAAGAAAGGTCCGTTCTGCGACGCCCATTTGCTGAAGAAGGTTGAGGCGGCTGCAGCAACGCGCGACAAGAAACCGATCAAGACCTGGTCGCGTCGTTCGACGATCCTGCCGGACTTCATCGGCCTGACGATCGCCGTTCACAACGGCCGTCAACACGTTCCCGTGTATGTCACGGAAAACATGGTCGGCCACAAGCTTGGCGAGTTCGCACTGACCCGTACGTTCAAGGGTCACGCGGCCGACAAGAAGGCCAAGAAATAAGGGGCAATCAAGATGGAAGTGAAGGCAATTCATCGCGGTGCCCGCATCTCGGCGCAGAAAACGCGCCTTGTGGCTGACCAGATCCGCGGTCTGCCGGTCGACAAGGCGCTGAACGTTCTGACGTTCTCGCCGAAGAAAGCGGCTGGCATCGTGAAAAAGGTTGTGCTCTCGGCGATCGCAAACGCGGAACACAACGAAGGTGCTGACATCGACGAGCTCAAGATCAAGAGCATCTACGTCGACAAGGCAGCTTCGCTGAAGCGTTTCACCGCGCGCGCCAAGGGCCGCGGCAACCGCATCGAGAAGCAATCCTGTCACATCACTGTGACGGTCGGGAATTAAGGAGCCATACGATGGGACAGAAAATTCATCCGACTGGCTTCCGTTTGGCCGTCAGCCGCAATTGGGCTTCGCGTTGGTACGCGAACAACAACAATTTCGCGGCGATGTTGAAGGAAGACATCGGTGTTCGTGAATACCTGAAGAAGAAGCTGAAGAACGCTTCGGTGGGCCGTGTTGTGATCGAGCGTCCGGCAAAGAACGCTCGCATCACGATTTACAGCTCGCGCCCGGGTGTGGTGATCGGCAAGAAGGGCGAGGACATCGAACTCCTCAAGGCCGAACTCCAGAAGCGCATGGGCGTTCCGGTTCACGTGAACATCGAAGAAATCCGCAAGCCGGAAACCGATGCTCAACTGATCGCCGATTCGATCACGCAGCAGCTCGAGCGCCGCATCATGTTCCGTCGCGCAATGAAGCGCGCGATGCAGAACGCGATGCGTCTGGGTGCCCAGGGCATCAAGATCATGAGCGCCGGCCGTCTGAACGGTATCGAAATCGCACGTACCGAGTGGTACCGCGAAGGTCGAGTGCCGCTTCACACGCTGCGTGCTGACATCGACTACGCAACCTCGGAAGCGAAGACGACGTACGGCATCATCGGCGTGAAGGTTTGGGTCTACAAGGGCGACACGCTCGGCCGCAACGACGCACCGGTGGTGGAAGAAGTCGCCGAAGAAAAGCGTCCGCGCCGCAACGCGCGCCCGGGCGATCGTCGTCCGCGCCGTGATGGCGAAGGCGCACCGGGTGCCCGTCGTGGCGCACCGCGCCGTGGCGCCGGTGGTGACGGCAAGAGTGGAGAATAACGATGCTGCAACCGAAACGCAGGAAGTATCGCAAAGAGCAGAAGGGTCGTAACACCGGCGTCGCAACTCGCGGCAACGCAGTTTCGTTCGGTGAATACGGTCTGAAGGCTATCGGTCGTGGTCGCCTGACCGCGCGTCAGATTGAAGCAGCGCGTCGTGCAATGACGCGTCACATCAAGCGTGGCGGCCGCATCTGGATCCGTATCTTCCCGGACAAGCCGATCTCGCAAAAGCCGGCGGAAGTGCGTATGGGTAACGGTAAGGGTAACCCTGAGTACTACGTCGCCGAGATTCAGCCGGGCAAGATGCTGTATGAAATGGATGGTGTGTCCGAAGAACTGGCCCGTGAAGCCTTCCGTCTGGCTGCAGCCAAGCTGCCGCTGAAGACGGTCTTCATGGTTCGCCAGCTCGGCGCCTAAGGAGTGATTGATGAAGGCATCTGAACTTCTTCAGAAAGACAAGGCCGCGCTCGACAAAGAGCTGTCGGACCTCTTGAAGGCGCAATTCGGCCTGCGCATGCAACTCGCGACCCAGCAGCTCACGAACACGAGCCAGCTGAAGAAGGTTCGTCGCGATATCGCACGCGTGCGGACCGTCCTGACTCAGAAGGCGAACCAGAAATGAACGAAAGCGTGAAAACCTCGCTTAAGCGGACGCTGGTCGGCAAGGTCGTCAGCAACAAGATGGACAAGACGGTCACCGTCCTGGTCGAGCGCCGCGTCAAGCACCCGATCTACGGCAAGTACGTCGTGCAGTCGAAGAAGTACCACGCTCACGACGAAGCGAACACGTACAACGAGGGTGACCTCGTTGAAATCCAGGAGACCCGTCCTCTCTCGAAGACGAAGGCCTGGACCGTGTCGAAGCTGATCGAAGCAGCACGCGTCATCTAAAACGTGACGTAACACCCCGGGGAGCCAATTCCCGGGGTGTAGAAGTAGTTGAAATCGCTAAAGATTTCGCTTGCTAGACCAAGATTATCGAGTTATAGTCTTGGTCTTCCCTCTTTATGGGCTTGCTGTTGGCAAAGCGGCAAGCGGAAGTAGGTGGGGGAGCAGATCCGGGCGCCAGTCCGGGTTAGCAAGATTCACCGGAATGCGATGGCCGGTTTCGTTTGCCGTCGCTGCTGTTCTTACCCAAGCAGCTGAGCGGTCGTTCTAGTGGCGGCGCGGCTGACGGGACCAAGACTGACCGGATGTGCCATGGTGGCGCGACCGGATTAAGTTGGGAAAGATAAACCATGATCCAGACCGAAACTCGGCTTGAAGTAGCCGACAACACGGGTGCACGTGAAGTTCTGTGCATCAAGGTGCTCGGCGGCTCGAAGCGTCGTTATGCCAGCATTGGCGACATCATCAAGGTGAGCGTCAAGGAAGCAACGCCGCGCGGGCGCGTGAAAAAGGGCGAAATCTACAACGCTGTTGTGGTTCGCACTGCGAAGGGCGTGCGCCGTCAAGACGGCTCGCTGATCAAGTTCGATGGCAACGCCGCCGTGCTTTTGAATACCAAGCTTGAGCCGATCGGCACCCGCATTTTCGGGCCGGTTACGCGTGAGCTGCGTAGCGAACGATTCATGAAGATCGTTTCGCTGGCGCCGGAAGTGCTGTAAGGAGTCGCGATGAACAAGATTCGCAAGGGTGACGAAGTCATCGTCGTCACTGGCAAAGACAAGGGCAAGCGCGGCGTCGTGCTGGCCATCGGCGCAGAGCGCGTCACTGTCGAAGGCATCAACATCGCGAAGAAGCATGTTAAGCCGAACCCGATGAAGGGTACGACGGGTGGCGTGGAAGCCAAGGCAATGCCGGTGGCTATCTCGAACGTCGCACTGGTCGACGCGAACGGTAAGCCGTCGCGCGTGGGCATCAAGGTCGAAGGGGACAAGAAGGTTCGTTTCCTGAAGACGACCGGTGCTGTTCTGAGCGCCTGACGCTGCGGAGTAAAAAATGGCACGTTTGCAAGAATTTTATAAAGAGAAGGTCGTTCCTGGCCTGATCGAGAAGTTCGGTTACAAGTCGGTCATGGAAGTGCCGCGCCTCACCAAGATCACCCTGAACATGGGTGTCGGTGAAGCCGTCGCTGACAAGAAGGTCCTTGAGCACGCCGTTGGCGACCTCACGAAGATCGCCGGCCAGAAGCCCGTCATCACGAAGTCGCGTAAGGCAATCGCTGGTTTCAAGATCCGCGAAAGCTACCCGATCGGCACGATGGTCACGCTGCGTGGCAATGCCATGTACGAATTCCTGGACCGTTTCGTGACGGTTGCGCTGCCCCGTGTGCGCGACTTCCGTGGCGTGTCGGGCAAGGCGTTCGACGGCCGTGGTAACTACAACATCGGTGTGAAAGAGCAGATCATTTTCCCCGAAATCGACTACGACAAGATCGACGCGCTGCGTGGGCTGAATATCAGCATCACGACGACCGCGAAGACCGACGAAGAAGCAAAGGCACTGCTCGCCGGCTTCAAGTTCCCGTTCAGAAACTGAGGTTACCGTGGCTAAACTGGCACTGATCGAACGTGAAAAGAAGCGCGCTCGTCTGGCAGCGAAATTTGCGCCCAAGCGCGCATCGCTGAAGGCGATCATCGACGACCAAAGCAAGTCGGAAGAAGAGCGCTACGCAGCTCGCCTCGAACTGCAACAACTGCCCCGCAACTCGAACCCGACCCGCAAGCGTAACCGCTGCGCGATCACGGGTCGTCCGCGTGGCACGTTCCGCAAATTCGGTCTCGCACGTAACAAGATTCGTGAAATCGCGTTCCGTGGTGAGATCCCTGGCATCACCAAGGCGAGCTGGTAATAGGAGAAACATAAATGAGCATGAGTGATCCTATCGCCGATATGCTGACTCGCATCCGCAATGCGCAGATGGTCGAGAAGGTTTCGGTTGCTATGCCCTCGTCGAAAGTGAAGATTGCGATTGCGCAGGTTCTGAAGGACGAAGGTTATATCGACGACTTCGCGGTGAAAACCGAAGGTGCGAAGTCGGAATTGAACATCGCGTTGAAGTACTACGCTGGCCGTCCCGTTATCGAGCGCATCGAACGCGTCTCGAAGCCGGGTCTGCGCGTGTACCGCGGCCGCAACGACATCCCGCAAGTCATGAATGGCTTGGGTGTTGCGATCGTCTCGACGCCCAAGGGTGTGATGACGGACCGCAAGGCGCGCGCTACTGGCGTCGGCGGCGAAGTTATCTGCTACGTCGCTTAAGG
The DNA here is from genome assembly GCF_021390645.1 of Paraburkholderia flagellata. Lineage (GTDB taxonomy): Bacteria > Pseudomonadota > Gammaproteobacteria > Burkholderiales > Burkholderiaceae > Paraburkholderia > Paraburkholderia flagellata. The sequence goes on along the minus strand of NZ_JAJEJT010000001.1, from coordinate 2,886,397 downwards.
CCTAAGGAGAAGAAACATGTCTCGAGTAGGTAAGAGCCCGGTCGCGCTGCAAGGCGCAGAAGCGACGCTCAGCGACGAGAAGATTACCGTCAAGGGCGCGCTGGGTACGATTTCGCAAGCTGCGAACCGCCTCGTCAAGGTCGTGAACGACAACGGCACGCTCAAGTTTGAGCCGACCGACGACAGCCGCGAAGCCAACGCAATGTCGGGCACGATGCGCGCGATCGTCGCGAACATGGTGCAAGGCGTGACGAAGGGTTTTGAGCGCAAGCTGACGCTGGTTGGCGTCGGTTACCGTGCTCAAGCGCAAGGCGACAAGCTGAACCTGTCGCTGGGTTTCTCGCACCCCGTGGTGCACCAGATGCCGGAAGGCGTCAAGGCTGAAACCCCGTCGCAAACGGAAATCGTGATCAAGGGGATCGACAAGCAAAAAGTCGGCCAAACCGCTGCAGAAGTGCGCGGTTATCGCCCGCCGGAGCCCTACAAGGGCAAGGGTGTGCGTTACGCCGACGAGGTTGTGATCCTCAAAGAAACGAAGAAGAAGTAAGGGTGCGCAATCATGGATAAGACTCAATCTCGCCTGCGCCGCGCTCGTCAGACGCGTCTCAAGATCGCTGAGCTGCAGGTCGCGCGTCTGGCCGTGCATCGCACGAACACGCACATCTATGCGCAAGTGTTCTCGCCCTGCGGCACCAAGGTGCTGGCCAGCGCGTCGACGCTTGAAGCTGAAGTGCGTGCGCAACTGGCTGACCAGTCGGGCAAGGGCGGCAACGTCGCCGCTGCCTCGCTGATCGGCAAGCGTATTGCAGAAAAGGCTAAGGCCGCCGGCATCGAATCCGTCGCCTTTGACCGCTCGGGTTTCCGCTATCACGGCCGCGTCAAGGCGCTGGCTGATGCTGCGCGCGAAGCCGGGCTCAAGTTCTAAGGAAGGAATTCGTCATGGCAAAGATGCAAGCGAAAGTTCAGGCTGACGAACGCGACGACGGCCTTCGCGAAAAAATGATTTCGGTCAATCGCGTGACCAAGGTCGTGAAGGGTGGCCGTATTCTCGGCTTCGCCGCACTGACCGTGGTTGGCGATGGTGATGGCCGCGTCGGTATGGGCAAGGGCAAGTCGAAGGAAGTGCCCGTTGCTGTCCAGAAGGCGATGGAACAAGCTCGCCGCAACATGTTCAAGGTGCCCCTGAAGAACGGCACCCTGCAACACGAAGTGCACGGCAAGCACGGCGCATCGGTCGTCCTCCTCGCTCCGGCGAAGGCAGGTACGGGCGTGATCGCCGGCGGCCCGATGCGCGCAGTGTTCGACGTGATGGGCGTGCAGAACGTCGTGGCCAAGAGCCACGGTTCGACGAACCCGTACAACCTCGTTCGTGCCACGCTGGACGGCCTGCGCAAGCAGTCGACCCCGGCTGACATCGCAGCGAAGCGCGGCAAGTCCGTCGAAGACATTCTGGGCTAAGGGTGGGCACCATGTCTGAAAAAACTGTCAAGGTTCAGCTCGTCAAGAGCCTGATTGGGACCCGCGAAACGCACCGTGCCACCGTGCGCGGTCTCGGCCTGCGCCGCCTGAACTCGGTCTCCGAGCTGCAGGACACGCCGGCTGTGCGCGGCATGATCAACAAGGTCTCGTACCTCGTTAAGGTCATCGGCTAAGCGGTCGACCAAAGACTCCAGGAGTTTGAAATGGAATTGAATAACCTGAAGCCGGCAGAAGGCGCGAAGCACGCAAAGCGTCGCGTCGGTCGCGGCATCGGCTCTGGCCTCGGCAAGACCGCTGGCCGTGGTCACAAGGGTCAGAAATCGCGTTCGGGCGGCTTCCACAAGGTTGGCTTCGAAGGCGGTCAAATGCCGCTGCAGCGTCGTCTGCCGAAGCGTGGCTTCACCTCGCTGACGAAGGAATTCGTTGGTGAAGTGCGCCTCGCCGACATCGAGAAGCTGCCGGTCGACGAAATCGATCTGCTGGCTCTCAAGCAGGCAGGCCTCGTGGGCGAACTGACCCGCAGCGCGAAGATCATCGCTACCGGCGAGATCAAGCGCAAGGTCGTCGTGAAGGGTCTGGGTGCGACGAAGAATGCGCGTGCTGCGATTGAAGCAGCAGGCGGTTCTTTTGCCGAGTGATTGTGAGTGGTGCGCGCGGGCTTGCCCGCCGTCACTAGCATCTGCATCGGAGAAGCTACTTGGCTAACAGCCCGAGTCTCGCAAAAGCCGGTCGCAGCGCTCCGAAGTTCGGCGACCTGCGCCGGCGTGCAGTGTTCCTGCTGCTGGCGTTGGTCGTTTATCGTATCGGTGCGCATATTCCGGTTCCGGGTATCGATCCGGACCAGCTGGCCAAGCTCTTTCAGAGCCAGTCGGGCGGCATCCTTGGCATGTTCAACATGTTCTCGGGTGGCGCGCTGTCGCGGTTCACGATCTTCGCGCTGGGTGTGATGCCGTATATTTCGGCGTCGATCATCCTGCAGCTGATGGCGATTGTTTCGCCGCAGCTGGAAGCGCTGAAGAAAGAAGGGCAGGCTGGACAACGCAAGATCACGCAGTACACGCGGATCTTCACGGTGGTGCTGGCGACGTTTCAGGCGTTCGGCATCGCGGTCGCGCTGGAAAACCAGCCTGGCCTCGTGATCGATCCGGGCATGGTGTTCCGCTTGACGACGGTCGTGACGCTCGTAACGGGCACGATGTTCCTGATGTGGCTTGGTGAGCAGATCACGGAACGCGGGCTTGGCAACGGTATCTCGATCATCATCTTCGGCGGGATCGCGGCAGGCTTCCCGAATGCGCTCGGTGGGCTTTTCGAACTGGTTCGCACCGGCTCGATGAGCATCATCTCGGCGATCATCGTGGTCGTTCTGATCGCAGCCGTGACGTACCTGGTGGTGTTCATCGAACGCGGCCAGCGCAAGATCCTCGTGAACTATGCGAAGCGTCAGGTCGGTAACAAGATTTACGGCGGGCAGTCGTCCCACCTGCCGCTCAAGTTGAACATGTCGGGTGTGATTCCGCCGATCTTCGCGTCGTCGATCATCCTGTTCCCGGCAACTATCCTGAACTGGTTCAGTTCGGGTTCGCGGACCGGCTGGTTTGCGGACACGCTGCACAATGTGGCCGAAGCCCTCAAGCCTGGCCAACCCGTGTACGTGTTGCTGTACGCGTTGGCGATCGTCTTCTTCTGCTTCTTCTACACCGCACTGGTGTTCAACAGCAGGGAAACGGCCGACAACCTGAAAAAGAGTGGCGCGTTCGTACCTGGCATCCGCCCGGGCGATCAGACGGCACGCTATATCGACCGCATCCTCACGCGTCTGACGCTGGCCGGTGCGATCTATATCGTGTTCGTTTGCCTGCTGCCGGAGTTTCTGGTGCTGCGCTGGAATGTGCCGTTTTATTTTGGTGGAACGTCGCTGCTGATCATTGTCGTCGTCACAATGGACTTCATGGCGCAGGTGCAGTCGTACGTGATGTCGCAACAATATGAATCGCTGCTCAAGAAGGCCAACTTCAAGGGCGGCGGCGTCCCGATGCGTTAAAAGGACCTATGGCCAAAGACGATGTAATCCAGATGCAAGGCGAGGTGATCGAAAACCTCCCCAACGCAACCTTCCGGGTGAAGCTGGAAAACGGCCATGTCGTTCTGGGACATATTTCCGGAAAGATGCGGATGCACTACATCCGCATTCTCCCGGGCGACAAGGTGACGGTTGAGTTGACGCCTTACGATCTGTCGCGTGCGCGGATCGTGTTCCGGGCGAAGTGATTTAGGAAAAAGGGTAATATCATGAAAGTGATGGCATCGGTAAAGCGCATTTGCCGCAACTGCAAAATCATCAAGCGCAACGGCGTCGTTCGCGTGATCTGCAGCTCGGACCCGCGCCACAAGCAGCGCCAAGGCTGATTAGCGCGCTTGCGCTTTTTGTTTGAGGAAAAACAATGGCTCGTATTGCAGGGGTTAACATCCCGAACCACCAGCACACTGAAATCGGCCTGACGGCAATTTTCGGTGTTGGCCGCACGCGTTCGCGCAACATCTGCGTGGCCGCCGGTGTGCCGTTCAACAAGAAGGTCAAGGACCTGAACGACGCGGATCTGGAAAAGCTGCGTGAGGAAGTGGGCAAGTTTGTCGTCGAAGGCGATCTCCGCCGTGAAGTGACGATGAACATCAAGCGCCTGATGGACCTCGGCTGCTACCGCGGCGTGCGCCATCGCAAGGGCCTGCCCCTGCGTGGCCAGCGTACGCGTACCAACGCACGTACGCGTAAGGGTCCGCGCCGCGCAGCACAGTCGCTGAAGAAGTAAGCGGAACTGAAAGTTACAGGAAAACGTAATGGCTAAGGCTTCGAACAACTCCGCGGCGCAACGCGTTCGCAAGAAGGTAAAGAAGAACGTCGCCGAGGGCGTGGTTCACGTTCACGCGTCGTTCAACAACACCATCATCACGATCACCGATCGTCAAGGCAACGCGCTTGCCTGGGCAACCTCGGGTGGTCAGGGCTTCAAGGGTTCGCGTAAGTCGACCCCCTTCGCAGCTCAGGTCGCAGCCGAGTCGGCTGGTCGCGTGGCGATGGAATACGGCGTGAAGAACCTCGAAGTGCGGATCAAGGGCCCCGGTCCTGGCCGCGAATCGGCGGTGCGCGCGCTGCATGGTCTTGGCATCAAGATCACCGCGATCTCCGACGTGACGCCGGTCCCGCACAACGGCTGCCGTCCGCCGAAGCGCCGCCGTATCTAAGGCGTCGTTTGAGCCGAACGCCTGAGCCGCCGGAAACGGCGACCCAGGCTCTCGGCGTTATTGAATTGACTAAGCCCACCGTTCGGTCCAAAGGGCCGGACTAGCGTGATACCGCGGGTTTTCCCCCCAAGGTTTCGCGTGATCAATTATCGAAGGAAAGCAACGTGGCACGTTATATCGGCCCGAAGGCCAAGCTGTCCCGCCGTGAAGGCACCGACCTCTTCCTGAAGAGCGCACGCCGCTCGCTCGCCGACAAGTGCAAGCTCGACAGCAAGCCGGGTCAGCACGGCCGCACTTCGGGCGCCCGTACGTCCGACTACGGCACGCAGCTTCGCGAAAAGCAGAAAGTGAAGCGCATCTACGGCGTGCTCGAGCGCCAGTTCCGCCGCTATTTCGCGGAAGCTGACCGTATCAAGGGCAACACCGGCGAAAACCTGCTGCAACTGCTCGAATCGCGTCTCGACAACGTCGTGTACCGCATGGGCTTCGCATCGACCCGCGCCGAAGCGCGCCAGCTCGTGAGCCACAAGGCTCTCACGCTGAACGGCGTCGTCGCGAACATCCCGTCGATGCAAGTGAAGGCTGGCGACGTCGTCGCGATTCGCGAAAAGGCGAAGAAGCAGGCGCGTATCGTCGAAGCCCTCTCGCTCGCAGAGCAAGGCGGCTTGGCGGGTTGGGTGTCGGTCGACGCGAAGAAGTTCGAAGGCACGTTCAAGAGCATGCCTGAGCGCAGCGACATCGCTGGCGACATCAACGAAAGCCTGATCGTCGAATTGTATTCGCGGTAATCGGATTGACGGCCGGGGTAACCTCTGTGCTTCGCGCAGGAGGCGGCCTCGGCCGTTTTTTTCAGGTTGTTGCCATCTCAGCCTTATCGGTGTAACGAGCCGAGGGTATTGAAAAGGAAAACCTATGCAAACCAGTTTGTTGAAACCCAAGATCATCGCTGTGGAATCGCTCGGCGACAACCACGCGAAAGTGGTCATGGAGCCGTTCGAACGCGGTTATGGCCACACCTTGGGTAACGCGCTCCGGCGCGTGCTGCTGTCGTCGATGGTGGGCTACGCGCCGACCGAAGTGACGATCGCAGGCGTCGTGCACGAATACTCGACGCTCGATGGTGTGCAAGAGGATGTGGTCAACCTGCTGCTGAACCTGAAGGGTGTCGTTTTCAAGCTGCATAACCGTGACGAAGTGACGGTTACGCTGCGCAAGGAAGGCGAAGGCGTTGTCACCGCTGGCGACATCGAACTCTCGCACGACTGCGAAGTGATCAACCCGGAACACGTGGTTGCGCATCTGACGAAGGGCGGCAAGCTCGACGTGCAGATCAAGATCGAGAAGGGCCGCGGCTACGTGCCGGGCAACGTGCGCCGTTACGGCGACGAGTCGGCCAAGATCATCGGCCGCATCGTGCTGGACGCGTCGTTCTCGCCGGTTCGCCGTGTGAGCTACGCCGTGGAAAGCGCTCGCGTTGAGCAGCGTACCGACCTCGATAAGCTCGTGATGAACATCGAAACCAACGGCGTGATCTCGCCTGAGGAAGCGATCCGCCAGTCGGCGCGCATCCTCGTAGATCAGCTGTCGGTGTTCGCTGCTCTGGAAGGCACGGAAACGGCCGCGGAAGCGCCGTCGCGCGCACCGCAGATTGACCCGATCCTGCTGCGTCCGGTGGACGATCTCGAACTCACGGTTCGCTCGGCGAACTGCCTGAAGGCCGAGAACATCTACTACATCGGCGATCTGATCCAGCGCACCGAGAACGAGCTGCTCAAGACCCCGAACCTGGGTCGCAAGTCGCTCAACGAGATCAAGGAAGTGCTCGCTTCGCGCGGTCTCACGCTCGGCATGAAGCTCGAAAACTGGCCGCCGGCTGGTCTCGACAAGTAAGTAATGTGGCGCGGACGCGGATTTTCCTTTAAAATCCGCGTCTTGCCTTTTTCACGTACCGGCCCGTGCTTCGGTCGGGGTTACCAAACCCGCGAAGCGATAGAAGAGCTGGACCAAAACTTTGTTTCAAGGAAATTGAAATGCGTCACCGTCATGGTCTGCGGAAACTGAACCGCACGAGCAGCCACCGTCTGGCAATGCTCCGTAACATGTCCAACTCGCTGATCGAGCACGAAGTCATCAAGACGACGCTGCCGAAGGCGAAGGAACTCCGTAAGGTTGTCGAGCCCCTCATCACGCTGGGCAAGAAGCCGTCGCTCGCAAACCGTCGTCTGGCGTTCAACCGCCTGCGCGATCGTGACTCGGTCACGAAGCTGTTCGACGTGCTCGGTCCGCGTTTCGCGAACCGTCCGGGCGGCTACCTGCGTATCCTGAAGTTCGGTTTCCGTGTTGGCGACAACGCACCGATGGCACTGGTCGAACTGCTCGACCGTCCGGAAGTCGCGGACGAGAACGTCCAGGAAGCGGAATAAGCTTTCAGTCGCTCAGTATCACACTGAGCGGCATGCAAAAAAGCCAGGCCTAGCCTGGCTTTTTTGTTTTGGGGCGCGGATTAAAGTGAGCCTGATCGCGTTTACCGGTGGCAGCCCCTTTGTGCCGCACGGTACCCGACAGTAGGCAATCGGTGCCGATGGTACGATAACGCTCTGCCTCAAAGCCCGTTTGTGCTGCCGCACGCGGGCGTTACGCCGGAGTTCGTCGTGACCCTCAATGTGACCTTGATGCTGACCACGGTGCCCGACGAGGGCACCGCCGAAAAGCTCGCCTCTGGAGCGCTCGCGCAGCGCCTCGCTGCGTGCGTGACGCGCCTTGGCGCCGTGCATTCGCAGTATCACTGGCAGGGCAGCATCGAGTCGGGCAATGAGATTCAGCTGCTCTTCAAGACGAGCCTTGCCCGCGCGGCCGAGCTCGAAACGTTCATCCAGACCCAGCACCCCTACGAAACGCCCGAGATTCTCTCGTGGCAAGCCACGGCGTCGAGCGCCTACGGCCAATGGGTCAATGCCGAGACTCAGCGCACCCTACATGTCTAACCGCTTCGATCGGCGCGCCCGCGTCGCGCCGTACGTTCCGATTTCCGGCTTCCTTCTGCTCGTCTGCTGCGTGCTGTCCCTGCTGTTCGGCACTTCACTCGCGCGCGCCGCCGACGATGACTTTCTGCCGCCCGACCAGGCCTTCACCTTCAGCGCGAGCGAAGCGCCGGGGATGGTCGACGTGCATTTCAAGATCGCGGACGGCTACTACATGTATCGCGAGCGCTTCGCTTTCGCAACGCGCAACGGTACGTCGCAACTGGGCGAGGCGCAGATCCCGCCCGGCCACGTCAAGTTCGATCAGACCTTCCAGAAGAATGTCGAAACCTATCGTGGCGAACTGACGATCCGCGTCCCGGTGCAGAAGGCGAGCGGTCCTTTCGATCTAGCGGTGACATCGCAGGGCTGCGCCGATGCCGGCATCTGTTATCCGCCTGCGGAGCACGTGTATCACGTGAGTGGCGCGGCCTTGCAGGCCGCTACGGCCGGCCAGAGCGCCGTCCCGGGCGCGGCGGGCTCGACGCCCACGCCTCTACCACAATCCAGCGCGGCGCCCGCTGCCGGCGACACCGAGGAGCCCTGGTACGAGCGCGCCACGAGCGCCGACTACGCGCAGTCGCTGCTGCAAGGCGGTGGCTTTTTCGCCGTGGTCGGTCTGTACTTCGTGGCCGGCATGGTGCTGAGCCTCTTGCCCTGCTCGTACCCGATGATCCCGATCCTCTCGGCGATCATCGTCGGTGAGGGCGCCCGCGTCACGCGCTCGCGCGGCTTCGCGCTCTCGTTCGTGTATGTGCTCGGCATGGCGCTCGTCTACACGGTGCTGGGCATTGCCGCTGCGCTGGTCGGCCAGAGCCTTGGCGCGTGGCTGCAGAATCCGTGGGTGCTCGGTGTGTTCGCGGTGCTCCTCACCGCGTTCGCCGTCATGTTGATCGCTGGCTACGACGTCGCGCTGCCGCAGCGCTGGCAGGATGGCGCCTCGCGCGCCACGCAGAGCCGTTCCGGCGGCAAATTTGCCGCAGTCGCCGTGATGGGCGCGCTTTCCGCGCTCGTGGTGGGCGCCTGTATGACCGCGCCGCTTTTCGCGGTGCTCGCGTTCATCGCGCACACGGGCAACGCCGTGCTGGGCGGCGCAGCGCTCTTTGCGATGGGCTTAGGCCTTGGCGTACCGCTGATGATCCTCGGCCTCGGCGCGAGCTCGCTGCTGCCTCGTGCGGGCGCGTGGATGGATGGCGTGAAGGTATTCTTCGGCGTCGTACTGCTGGCGGCTGCGCTGTGGATCGTCTGGCCGGTGCTCGGCGCTACAGCGCAGATGCTGCTCTCGGCCCTCTGGCTGCTGCTCGCGGCCGCCGCGCTTGGCCTTTTCACGCCGAACGCGGGTGCGGCCAACGTCTGGCGTCGCCTCGGGCGTGGTCTCGGCGCCGCATTCGCGATCTGGGCGGCGACGCTGATCGTGGGGCTCGCGGCGGGTTCGACGGATCCACTGCGTCCGCTTGCGGTGCTCGCCGCGCGCGATGTTGGCGCAGCAGGCGCGGCGCACTCCGCCGGCGCAGGCGAAGCGAACGCGTTGGTCTTTGCACCCGTGCGCTCGCCGGCGCAACTCGACGCGGCGCTCAAGACGGCAGGCAAGCCGTCGATGCTCGACTTCTACGCCGACTGGTGCGTGAGCTGCAAGGAGATGGAGAAGTTCACGTTCAGCGACCCGCGCGTGCAGGCGCGTCTCGCGGAGTTGGGCCTGTTGCGCGCCGACGTGACGGCCAACAATTCCGACGACCAGGCGCTGCTCAAGCGCTTTGGACTCTTCGGACCCCCTGGCATCATCTTCTTTGATATGCAGGGTCACGAAGTGCTGCGCGTGGTCGGCTACGAGAACGCCAACCGCTTCCTCGCACGCCTCGATCGCTTGACGGCGCCGGCGCCGCAGACGCAGGCAGCGCCATCGGCCTGATAGGCGGTATCGCGCATTCGCCAAAAACAAAAAGGCACGTCCGCAGACGTGCCTTTTTTCATTCGATGTGCGCGGCGCCTACTTCTGTGCGCGCAGCAAACGTGCGGCGTCGAGCGCGAAATACGTGAGGATGCCGTCGGCGCCCGCGCGCTTGAACGCGAGCAGTGATTCCATCATCACCTTGTCGTGGTCGAGCCAGCCGTTCTGCGCGGCAGCCTTGAGCATGGCATACTCGCCGCTCACCTGGTACACGTAGGTCGGAAAGCGGAATTCGTCCTTCACGCGGCGCACGATGTCGAGGTACGGCATGCCGGGCTTCACCATCACCATGTCGGCACCTTCCTCGATGTCGAGGCGCACTTCACGCAACGCTTCGTCGGAGTTGGACGGGTCCATCTGGTAGGTCATCTTGTTGCCCTTGCCCAGATTCGACGCCGAACCCACGGCGTCGCGGAACGGTCCGTAGAACGCCGAAGCGTACTTGGCCGAGTACGCCATGATGCGCGTGTGGATGTGATTCTCGCTCTCGAGCATCTCGCGGATCGCGCCGATACGGCCGTCCATCATGTCCGAAGGCGCGACGATATCGACACCCGCTTCGGCCTGCGCGCGCGCCTGCGCGACGAGAATCTCGATGGTTTCGTCGTTGATGACGTAGCCGTTTTCGTCGAGCACGCCGTCCTGACCGTGACTCGTGTACGGGTCGAGCGCGACGTCGCAAAGCACGCCGAGGTCGGGGAAGCGCTTCTTCAACTCGCGTACGGCGCGCGGAATCACGCCGTCGGGGTTCGTCGCCTCGATGCCATCGGGCGTCTTGAGCGCCGGATCGACAACGGGGAAGAGCGAAAGCACGGGAATGCCAAGTTCGACGCACTGCTCGGCAACGCCCATCAGCAGATCGATCGACACGCGTTCGACGCCGGGCATAGACGGCACGGCTTCGCGCACGTTGTTGCCCGCAATGACGAATACGGGGTAGATCAGATCGTTCGTGGTGAGGAGGTTTTCGCGCATCAGACGGCGCGAGAAATCGTCACGTCGCATGCGGCGCGGACGATGATGCGGATAGAAGCTCATGTCGGCGGATATCTTGAAACGGGATGGGTCCCGGAGCGTAGGAAACTTTTCGGGACAATGGTATATCATACCGATCGAGCGAGGCGCCTGGCGCCGAGCTCCCCGCTTCTCCTCCCTGAGCGGGTGCCTGTCGTTTTTCGATAAGGCTGTTTAACCCGCCGGAAATCACGGCGGGTTTTTTTATGTGCGCCGGAAATGGCGTAGCAAGGCCCCGCGGCGCAGACCGAAAAGGGCGCTTGCGATTGGCGTCGGTATGGCCTGTGTGCGGTAACGCACATAGCGCGGGGAACGCCTCGCCTGCCTCGCGAAAAGATCTGATGAAAGCGCATGAAAAGCCCAACAGTGTGGACTTTTAGACGGCTGAGGGCCTGCCTTAAGCGACTGGCCAGCGTGGCGTTAATCCGCTTGCGTGTCGGTCTCGCCGATGGATTCCTGCGGCACGATCCAGCTCTCGATCACTGCGTGCGCCTCGTCGAGCCCCACGCGCTTGAGCGCCGAAAAAAGCTGGGCGCTCAGCTTCCCTTCATAACCTTGCTTGCTGTATTCGTCGAACGCCTTGTTCGCCGTGCGCAGCGCGAGCACGCTTTCCTGACGCGTCAATTTGTCGCACTTCGTGAGGAGTGCGTGGATTGGCTTGCCCGTTGGCGCAAACCATTCGACCATGCGGCGGTCGAGGTCGGTGAGCGGGCGGCGGGCGTCCATCATCAGGATGAGGCCCGAGAGCTGGGCGCGCGATTGCAGATAGAGTGAGAGCAACTGCTCCCAGTGCGCCTTCGCGGCGGCCGGCACTTCGGCATAGCCGTAGCCGGGCAGGTCGACGAGATAGCCCGCGGGTTCGTCGGCGGGGCCGACGGAGAAGTAGTTGATATGCTGGGTGCGGCCCGGCGTCTTCGAGGCGAAGGCGAGCCGTTTCTGATTGCACAACAGGTTGATGGCGGTGGATTTGCCGGCGTTCGAGCGGCCGGCGAACGCGACCTCGGGCCGCGCCGTAGCGGGCAGGTCGCGCAGATGATTCACCGTCGTGAAGAAGCGGGCTTGGTGCAGCAGGAAGGCCATCGGAAAGGGACCACAATATGAAACAACGCGGCGGGTGGCCCGCCGGGCCCGGAAGCGCCCGGGAGGGAATCTGGGATATCGGGGGCAGGCCCGACTGGCGCGGTGCTGCCTTGCGCGCTATTGTACAATGCGATGGTTTACTGAATACCAGTGAGGCCAGCGCGGGCCTTTCGAGGTAGATCGGTCGCTGTCGTCCATTGCAGAACCTGATTCCCACAAGACGAAACAAGGTGCGCGAATGAATCGACTGGGCAAGTGCTTGAAGGTGTTCGAGAGTGCGATAGCGTCAGGTCTTACAGCAAGTTTATTCATGATGGCGGGGCAGGCAAGTGCGGCGGATCAGGGAACGCCGGCCAAGCCCGACGTCGCCCGGGGGCAAGTCATTGCCGCACAAGTGTGCGCGGCCTGTCACGCGGCCGACGGCAACAGCACCGGCGGCGCTTATCCCAAGCTTGCCGGCCAGCACGCCGACTATCTAGTCAAGCAACTCAAGGACTTCAAACCGCAGCCCGGTGGCAAGCCAGCGGCGCGCGCGAACCCGATCATGACGGGCTTCGCTGCGGCGCTGTCAGACCAGGATATGATCAACGTCGCAGCCTGGTTCGCCTCGCAGACACCCAAACCCGGCTACGCGCGCGACGCGAAAACAGTGCCGTTCGGCGAGTCGATCTGGCGCGGCGGTATCGCCGACAGGGGCGTGCCGGCTTGCGCGGCCTGCCACGGACCCACGGGCCAGGGCATTCCGATCCAGTATCCGCGCCTCTCGGGCCAGTGGTCGGAATATGTCGTTGCACAGCTCAACGCCTTCCAGCAGGGTACGCGTAACAACAACGATCCGATGCGCACCATCGCGCACCGGCTCTCGGACGACGAGATCAAGGCCGTCGCCGATTACGCCGCCGGCCTGCATTGAGCGTAGTGGGCCTGCCGCGTGTTTGATCGAGCGGCTGGCCGAAAAACAAGAAAAGGGTGAGGGCGTCGTCACGCTGACGGCGCGCCTGCACCCTTTTTTGCTGTAACGCCGGATCGGCAAGAAGCCAGCACGAGTGAAGAAGCGGAGTTTGAATGAGCGTCACCACGCAGGGTTTGCAGTTGAATGTTCGCCAGAAGGCGGTGAAGAGCGCCGTCGAACTGATCAGTTCGATGCGTTTCGCGATTTCGTTGCTCGTCGTGCTCGCCATTGCGAGCATCATCGGCACGGTGCTCACGCAGGACGACCCGTATCCGAACTACGTCAACCAGTTTGGCCCCTTCTGGGCCGACATCTTCCGCTCGCTGAGCCTCTACACGGTCTACAGCGCGTGGTGGTTCATGACGATCCTCGGCTTTCTCGTCGTGTCGGTCTCGCTGTGCGTGATCCGCAATGCGCCGAAGATGCTCGCGGACATGAAGAGCTGGAAGGACAAGGTCCGCGAAGGCAGCTTGCGCGCGTTCCATCACAAGGGCGAGTTCGCAGTGGAGGGCGGCACGCGCGAGCAAACGGCTGCGACGCTGGGCAAGCTGGCCGGGCGCATGGGCTACCGGTTCGTGACGCGCGAGTCCGACGGCGCCACGCTCATCGCGGCCAAGCGCGGCGCGCTCACAAAGATCGGCTACATCTTCGCGCACCTGGCGATCGTGATCATCTGCCTCGGCGGCCTGCTCGACAGCAATCTGCCGATCAAATTCCAGATGTGGCTCTTCGACAAGACGCCCATTCGCAGCAATGCGGTCATCAACGACATACCGCCTGAGCATCGGCTCTCGCAGTCGAACCCGACCTTCCGCGGCTACGCCTGGGTGCCGGAGGGCCAGTTCGTTTCCACGGCCATCCTGAACCAGCCCGACGGCTCGCTGATCCAGGACCTGCCGTTCTCCATCCAGCTCAACAAGTTCATCGTCGATTACTACTCGACCGGCATGCCCAAGCTCTTTGCGAGCGACATCGTCGTGATCGACCACAAGACGGGTCAGCGCATTCCTGCGCGCATCGAGGTGAACGAGCCATTCGAGTACGACGGCGTGTCGATCTACCAGTCGAGCTTCCAGGACGGCGGCTCGCAGATGTCGATGACGGCGTGGCCCATGTCCGGCGCAAGCGCGAAGAACTTCCCGTTTGGCGGCACGATCGGCAATTCGGCGCCCCTCGCGGTGCCCGCGGGCCAGACGGTGCCCGGCGTGGACGGACAAACCATCGAATTCGCGGACTTCCGTGCGATCAACGTCGAAAACATCTCGAACGGCAGTGGCGCGAACGACGCGCGCGGCGTGGCGCACCAGTCGCTCAAGGAAGCGTTCGACGAGCGTCTCGGGTCCGGCGCGAAGAGCTCGAAGCCGCTCGACCTGCACAACGTCGGCCCTTCGGTGCAGTACAAGGTGCGCGACAAAGACGGCCAGGCGCGCGAGTACAACAACTACATGCTGCCCGTGGACGTGGGCGGAGGCGACCGCATGTTCCTCGCCGGCATGCGCGAGAATCCCGACGATCCGTTCCGCTACCTGCGCATTCCCGCCGACAGCGGCGGCACGCCGAAAGAGTGGATGATGCTGCGCGCGGCCTTCGAGGACCCCGCCTTGCGCGCGCAGGCAGCGAAGCGATTCGCCGCGCGTTCAGTCCCCGCTTCGAGTGGAGACTTGCAACAGCATCTGCAAGACAGCGCCGAGCGTGTCTTGACCCTTTTCGCGGGCTCGGACACACCGCAGGCAGGCGCTACGGTTGCTGCAGGCGCTGCTGGCGGCTTCCAGTCCGTGGCCGCATTCATCGACAAGTCGGTGCCGAAGGACCAGCAGGAAAAGGCGGCGAGCCTTCTGCTGCGCATGCTCGAGGGTGCGACGTGGGACCTCTGGCAACTCGCGCGCGAGCAGGCCGGCGAACCCGACCTGAAGCCCGACGCCGACGCCGCGCGCTTCGTACAAGACTCGATCAACGCGATATCCGACAGCTTCCTGTATGGATCTCCTGTCTATCTACAGCTCGATTCATTCAAGCAGGTGCAAGCTTCGGTATTTCAGTTGACGCGCGCGCCAGGCAAGAAAGTCGTGTATCTTGGCAGCCTGTTGCTCGTGCTCGGCATCTTCTCGATGTTCTACGTGCGTGAGCGGCGTCTGTGGTTCTGGTTGAAGGACCGGAAAGGCCCGGATGGTCAGGACCACGGCGTCGACGTCATCATGGCGATGTCGACCGCCCGCCGTACCCTCGACTTCGAGAAGGAGTTCGCCCGTACCCGCGACGCGGTCGGCCGTGCGCTAGGCGCTTCGCCGCAAACCGGCGCAGTGAACGATGCGGGCGACACGAACGGCAGCGGCACGGACCGTGCGCCCTGATCCACGCACGTGATTGCAGCCACTCACGATCAACACCGGTAAGCCCATGGACTTGTCTCAGGTTTCCTCCTCCGCGAAGGCCCGCCGCGCCGAACGTGCGCTGGTGGCAAATGCCGCTGCGGCGCACGGCGCCGCGAACGCGCGCGATCCTCTCGCTGACGCCCTGTTCGACGAACGCCCCTTCCTGCGCCGCCTCACGGTGGTGGACTGGCTGTTCGCGCTGGCGCTCGTGGCGGGCGCGGGCTTCGCGCTCTCGCGCTATCACGCGCACATGAACTACTACGACAAGCTGGTGCTCTGCGGCACCACGCCGGCGCTCGTCGTGCTGGGCTGGCGCTGGAAGCCGGCGCGGCTGCTCATGGCAGGTATCGCGGTGCTCGCGCTTTTCGCGATCCAGATCTACCAGGGCGACCTCGCGCGCGCCGACCAGGCCTTTTTCCTCAAGTATTTCCTCTCCAGCCAGTCGGCCATCCTGTGGATGAGCGCGCTGTTCGTGCTCGCCACGCTGTTCTACTGGATCGGCCTGCTCTCGCGCTCGCCCTCGGGCGGCTCGATCGGCTCGAAGCTCACGTGGGCGGCGGTGCTCATGGGCTTCGTCGGCCTGATGGTGCGCTGGTACGAGTCCTACCTCATCGGCGCGGACGTCGGCCATATTCCCATCTCGAACCTCTACGAAGTGTTCGTGCTGTTCAGCCTCATCACCGCGCTCTTCTATCTGTATTACGAAAAGCACTACAACACGCGCGCGCTCGGCGCGTTCGTGCTGCTCGTCATCAGCGCAGCCGTGGGCTTCCTGATGTGGTACTCGATCTCGCGCGACGCGCAGCAGATCCAGCCGCTCGTGCCCGCACTGCAAAGCTGGTGGATGAAGATCCACGTGCCGGCGAACTTCATCGGCTACGGCAGCTTCGCGCTTTCGGCCATGGTGGGCGTGGCGTACATCATGAAGGAGCGCGGCGTGCTGGCGGACCGCCTGCCCGCGCTCGAGGTGCTCGACGACGTCATGTACAAGTCGATCGCCGTGGGTTTCGCGTTCTTCACCATCGCGACCATTCTCGGCGCGCTGTGGGCCGCGCAGGCCTGGGGCGGCTACTGGAGCTGGGACCCGAAGGAAACGTGGGCGCTGATCGTGTGGCTCAACTACGCGGCCTGGCTGCATATGCGCCTCATGAAGGGCCTGCGTGGCGGCGTGGCGGCCTGGTGGGCGCTCACGGGCCTGCTCGTCACGACCTTCGCGTTCCTCGGCGTCAACATGTTCCTTTCGGGGTTGCATAGTTACGGCAAGCTGTAACCGAATCAGCCCGCAAGACGAACTAACCGTCGGATGCCTCGCGCTCCGACGGTTTTTTTTCGTCCGCCGGGAAGTTTTCCGCGAATTGCGCGTTTGCCCGCTTGAGGCCATCCAGTCGATCCACGGCAGGACGGGTCGCGATACGATCAATTTGCTGGCGGCGCACGCCACGCAAGAAGCAGGAGCAGCGATATGTGGATCAAGCGCAGCGGCAGGATCTTGCTCAACGGCGACGACATCCCCGCGAGTGAAATCACGCCGCAAAAGGTGTACGAGCAGCGTCGACGCATTCTGCGGGCGGCGGGTGCGCTCGCGCTCGGTGGCATTGCAGGGCCGTTCGGCGCGACGCAGGCGCTCGCCGAATACGCGCCCGGCGACCCGAAGGCGCAGAAGCTCGCCGCGCAAACGAACACGAAGTTCGTCGCACTCGACAAAGTTACGCCCTACAAGGACATCACGACCTATAACAACTTCTACGAGTTCGGTACGGACAAGGGCGATCCGGCGCAAAACGCGCACACGCTGCGGCCGCGTCCGTGGAAGCTGAGCGTCGAGGGCGAAGTGAAGAACCCGAAGGTCTACGACATCGACGAGATTCTCAAACTCGCGCCGCTCGAAGAGCGCGTGTACCGCCACCGCTGTGTGGAGGGCTGGTCGATTGTCGTGCCGTGGATCGGCGTTTCGCTGTCCGAACTGATCCGCCGCGCGCAGCCCACGGGCAACGCGCGCTACGTGCAGTTCATCACGCTCGCCGACCCCTCCCAGATGCCGGGCCTCGCCGAGCCTATTCTCGACTGGCCGTATTCCGAAGGCCTGCGCATGGACGAGGCCATGAATCCGCTCACGCTGCTCACGGTTGGCCTCTATGGTCAGGTGCTGCCGAACCAGAACGGTGCGCCGGTGCGTGTGATCGTGCCGTGGAAGTACGGCTTCAAGAGCGCGAAGTCACTTGTGAAGATCCGCTTCGTTGCGAACCAGCCGCCCACGAGCTGGAACAAGTACGCGCCGAGCGAGTACGGCTTTTATTCGAACGTGAACCCGAACGTCGATCACCCGCGCTGGAGCCAGGCCACGGAGCGGCGCATCGGCGAGGACGGCTTCTTCCAGCCCAAGCGCAAGACGCTCATGTACAACGGCTACGGCGACCTCGTGGCGTCGATGTATCAGGGCATGGATCTGCGCAAGAACTTCTGAGCAACGAGCCTGATGGAGCGAGAGATGGAATCGACGACGACACCACAGGCCGCCGCGCGCGTGGGGGCTGCCAAGGCGCGTCCAGCGCGAAAGGCGGGCGTGGCGAGTGTGGCGGGCCCGCGCTGGCTGCCGTGGGCGAAGGTGGCGGTGTTCGTCGCCGCGTTGTATCCGCTAGCACGTCTCGTGCTGTTCGGCTTCACGGATGGGCTCGGTGCGAATCCGATCGAGTTCATCACGCGCTCCACGGGGCTCTGGACGCTGGTGTTCCTCTGCATCACTCTGGCTGTCACGCCGCTGCGCCGCCTCACTGGCTGGAATACGCTGATCCGTTTTCGACGCATGCTGGGCCTCTTCGCGTTTTTCTACGCGACGCTGCACTTCACGACTTACATCTGGTTCGACAAGTGGTTCGACGTCGCTGCGATGTTCAAGGACGTCGGCAAGCGGCCGTTCATCACGGTGGGTTTCGCGGCGTTCGTGCTGCTGATTCCGCTTGCCGTGACTTCCACACGCGCGCTGGCGCGACGGCTCGGACGCCGCTGGCAGACGCTGCATCGGCTCATCTATGCGATCGGAGTGCTGGCGATCCTGCACTTCTGGTGGATGAAGGCGGGCAAACACGACCTCGTGCTGCCCAAGCTTTACGGCGCGATCATGCTCGTGCTGCTGGGCTGGCGCGTGGGTACGTGGCTGCTTGGGCGATGGCGCGCCTCGCGCTCGGGTGCGAGCGCCGCGTAGGCGAAACACACGCATCGAGACAACAAAAAAGCGACGCCGTGGCGTCGCTTTTTGCATGGGCGAGCGGGCGGAAAACTCAGTCCGGCAACACGTGCTCGCTCGCGAACAACTGCGCCACGTTTTCGCGCTCGCGCGCGAGATGCACGCGCGTGCCGTCGACCATCACTTCGGCCGCGCGCGCGCGCGTGTTGTAGTTCGAGCTCATCACGAAGCCGTATGCGCCGGCCGAGCGGATCGCGAGCACGTCGCCCGGTTCGATCGCGAGCGAGCGAGCGCGGCCCAGCCAGTCGCCGCTTTCGCACACGGGGCCGACCACGTCGTATGTCTGCGGCGCCGACTGGCGTGCAACGACTGGCTCCATCGCGTGATACGCGTCATACATGGCGGGGCGCGCGAGGTCGTTCATTGCGGCGTCGACGATCGCGAAGTTCTTTTCCGAACCCGGCTTCAGGAACTCGACCGTGGTGAGCAGGATGCCCGCATTGCCCACGAGCGAGCGGCCCGGCTCGAAGTACACCTCGCGGGCCTTGCCCGTTTTCTCGCCATACGCCTCGATCCGGTCGAGCACCGTGCGCACGAATTCGCCGATGTCGGGCGGCGTTTCGTCGTCGTAGGTGATGCCGAGGCCGCCGCCCACGTCGATGTGGCGGATGCTCACGCCGTCGGCTTCGATCTGGTCGACGAGTTCGAGCAGCTTGTCGATGGCGTCGAGGTACGGCGCGATTTCAGTGATCTGCGAGCCGATGTGGCAGTCGATGCCGACCACGTCCAGGTGTGCCATGGCTGCGGCGGCGCGATAGGTCGCGCGCGCTTCTTCGAATGCCACGCCGAACTTGTTCGCCTTCAGGCCGGTGGAAATGTACGGATGCGTTTTCGGATCGACGTCCGGGTTCACGCGCAGCGAAACTGGCGCCTTCTTGCCCAGCTTGCCCGCCACGTCGTTCAGGCGGTCGAGTTCGGGAATCGATTCGACGTTGAAGCACTTCACGCCCGCTTCGAGCGCTTCGCGCATTTCGCCGGCAGTCTTGCCGACGCCCGAGAAGACCACGTCCTGCGCTTTACCGCCTGCCGCGAGCACGCGTGCGAGTTCGCCCGCCGAAACGATGTCGAAGCCGGCGCCTTCGCGCGCGAACACGTTGAGCACGGCGAGGTTGCTGTTCGCCTTGACCGCGACGTGCACCTTGGCGCGGCGGCCGGCGCAGGCGTCGGCGTAGGCGTGCCACGCGGCGGTGAGCGCCGCGCGCGAGTACACATAGAGCGGCGTGCCGTACTGTGCGGCGAGATCGGCGGCCGAGACGCCTTCTACGAAGAGCGTCCCGTTATCGCGGTGAAAAGCGGACTGGGTCATGCGAGCGTTTTACTGGGTTGGCGTGGCGTCGGAAGCCGGTTGCGGGCTGCCGGTGGTCGCGGGTGTGGTGCTGAGTTCGGAGTCAGGGGACAACGAGAGCGGCGTGCCCGAGGTGTCCGGAATCGTGCCGACCGGCGCCGAAGCAGACTCGGCCGCGCTGGCAGGCGTGGCCGTGCCGGTTTCCGGCTGGGCGGTTTCGAAATTGGGCTTGGGCGGAAGCGGCGGTACGGTGGGCATATAGAGCGCGCCGCGCTGACCGCAGCCTGCGAGCGCGACGGCGCTGATCGCAAAAGCCGCTAGAATCGCGCGGGGCGTCCATGCGCTGGGGGCCGCTGCGCGCGTCCAGGAAATGACACGCATAATTGTCCCTGAATGAATAACCGGTGGAGTTTAGCATGCCAGACAATGACTACCTGAGCCGCGCGGAGGCCGTGCTGGCGGCCGTGGAGCGGGCCGTGGACGAGGCCGAAGCGGACATCGAACTCGAACGCAGCGGCAACGTTCTGACGCTCGAATTCGAGAATCGTACGAAGATCATCGTGAATCTTCAGCCGCCGATGCGCGAAATCTGGATCGCGGCGAAGGCTGGCGGTTTCCACTATCGCTTCATCGACGGCGAGTGGCGCGACACGCGCACGGGCACCGAATTCTTCTCGGCGCTCACGGCCTACGCGACGGAGCAGGCGGGCGAGCCGGTGCGGTTCGAGCCGTAAGCACGCAAGCGCGAGCACGCAAAAAATGACGGGCGCCAGTTGAAAAGCTGGCGCCCGTTTTCCATTGCCGCGGTTCCTGCGAGCTTCAGTGCCCGCGGAACAGATTCATGATGTCTTCTTTTTCCTTCGCGTTCACGTGCTCGGGCGTGGGCGCGGCACCCGCGGAGTCAGCGCCACCCTCGCCCGATGTGCCGCTCGCCGAAGCCTCGAGCGCCGCCTGACTGATGCCCACCGTCGAGACGAAACCGTGTCCCGGCGTCGCGTCGGCGTAGTAGAGTTCGTCGCCGAGCGTGATGACGCCGTCCGGCATCGCCATCTTGTACTCGGGCACGCCGTTGAGCGCCTTTTGCATGTAGTCGATCCACACCGGCAGCGCGAGGCCGCCGCCCGTTTCCTTGTCGCCCAGGCTGCGCGGGTTGTCGTAGCCGATCCACGCGATCGCGGCCAGCGTGTGCTGGAAGCCCGCGAACCACGCGTCGCGCGAGTCGTTGGTCGTCCCGGTCTTGCCGCCCAGGTCAGTGCGCTTGAGGACGTTCGACTTCGCGCCCGTGCCGCGCTGCGCCACGCTCTGCAATAGGCTGTTCATGATGTACGCATTGCGCGGGTCGATCGCGCGCGGCGCGTTCTGCTCGGCCACGAGAGGCTGCGCCTGGGCGACCACCATGCCGCGCTGGTCGGTGACCTCGGCGATCAGATACGGATTCACGCGATACCCGCCGTTGGCGAACACCGAGTAGCCGGCGGCCATTTGCAAGGGCGTGACGAGACCCGCGCCGAGCGCCATCGGCAGGTAGGCCGGATGCCGGTCGGCGTCGAAGCCGAAATGCGTGATGTACTGCTGCGCGTACTTCGTGCCGATGTGGTTGAGGATGCGGATCGATACGAGGTTCTTCGACTTCATGAGCGCCGTGCGCATGCTCATGGGGCCGTCGAAACCGCCGCCGTAGTTCTTCGGTTCCCACGGCTGACCGCCCGTTTCGGCGGCGCTGAAGAAAAGCGGCGCGTCGTTGATGACGGTCGCCGGCCCGAGGCCCTTGTCGAGCGACGCGGAGTAGATGAACGGCTTGAAGCTCGAACCCGGTTGGCGCCACGCTTGGGTCACGTGGTTGAACTTGTTCTTGTTGAAGTCGAAGCCGCCCACGAGCGCGCGGATCGCGCCGTCCTGCGGCACGATAGAGATGAATGCGCCTTCGATTTGCGGCAACTGCGTGATCGACCACTCGCCTGCGTTGTTGCGCGCCACGCGGATGATCGCGCCCGGCCGGATTTTCTGCGACGGCTGGGCCCGCGCGCTCAGCGCGAATTGCGCGAAGCGCAGCCCGTCGCCGGTGATGCTCGTGGTGTTGCCGTCCATGAACGTGGCCCGCACTTCTTTCGGGCTTGCCGCCGTCACAACTGCTGCAACGAGTTCGCCGTTGTCGGGGTGCTCGACGAGCGCGTCGTCGATGGCTTGCTCGCGCTCGTCGGTATCCGTGGGCAAGTCGAGGAACGCCTCGGGCCCGCGATAGCCGTGGCGCCGCTCGTAGTCCATCAGCCCCTTGCGCAGCGCGCGATAGGCAACGTCCTGATCGGCGGAGTCGATGGTCGTGACGACGTTCAGCCCGCGCGTGTACGCCTCCTCGTGGTACTGCGCGTACATCATCTGACGCACCATTTCCGCTACGTACTCGGCGTGGACGCTGAATTCCTTGCCAGCGCCCTTGACGACGAGCGGTTGCGCCGCGGCCTCGTCGTATTGCTGCTGGGTGATGTAGTGCAGCTCGAGCATGCGCTGGAGGATGTACTCCTGGCGCACCTTCGCCCGCTTCGGATTGACGACGGGGTTATAGGCCGACGGCGCCTTGGGGAGCCCTGCCAGCATCGCGCATTCGGCGAGCGAGAGATCTTTCAGATCCTTTCCGAAGTACACGCGCGCGGCGCTCGCAAAGCCATACGCGCGCTGTCCCAGATAGATCTGATTCATGTACACCTCGAGAATCTGATCCTTCGAGAGCTTCGACTCGATCTTGTAGGCGAGGAGCATCTCGTAAATCTTGCGCGTATAGGTCTTTTCGCTCGAAAGGAAGAAGTTGCGCGCCACCTGCATGGTGATCGTGCTGGCGCCCTGAGTGGCGTGGCCGTTGGTGAGCGCGACGAAGCCCGCGCGCGCGATGCCGGCGAGATCGACGCCGCCGTGATCGTAGAAGCGTGCGTCTTCGATGGCCAGAATGGCCTTCTTCAGGTTATCGGGCACATCCCGGAAATGGACGACATCGCGCCGCTCCTCGCCGAATTCGCCGATCAGTACGTGGTCGCGCGTGTAGATGCGCAGCGGCACCTTCGGGCGATAGTCGGTGAGTGCCTCGAGCGACGGCAGGTTGGGCGTCGCGACGACGAGCGCGTAGCCGAGCACCAGCGCCGCGCACACCACGCCGGCGAAGATGAGGCCGAAAAAGGCGATCAGCAGCGTGGCCCACCACGGGCGCTTGCGCCGCCGGGGCGGCTCGGGCGGCGTGGAAGGCGGTACGGACGAAGGAAGCTGATCTTGCATACGAACACCAGAAAAACGGTCCCGCGATTATAGCCGCCGCTCGCCCGCGGGCTTTCGAGATGCTTACATCGACGGCGCAAGCGAGCACGCAACCCGCTGGTTCTGTCGACGCCGTTGCTGACGCGTTTGCCGATATTGGCACTGTAGACGCGCCCCTCGCGCGTGGATAGCGCTTACGTCGACCGTTAGCCGTTCGGCGGAGTATTCGTGCGTCGCTCCGGTTTGCACAATTTCCCCATCGACGCGCTGCGAACGGTTTGCGGCGCGCGGACGTACGGGAGGGATGCGATGGGTTTCGGGAATCCGGTGTTGCTGGGCGCGCGCCGCTTTGCCGCGGGCGTGGATCTGGGCGCGCGAGGCGTCACGCTGGTGGTGTTGAGCCAGCGCATTGTCGGGGCGGGCCCGGTCCGCCTCGAATGGCTGGCGAGCGCGCCGCTCGCGCGCGAGGCGATGGCGGGCGCGGAGGTCGTCGACCGGGTGGCCATCGTCGCGGCGCTTCGCAGCGTGTTTGGCGAGTTGCCGCGCGCGAGCGCCGCGGCGTCACTGCGGTGTGCCATGGCGATGCCCACGAGCGCGACGCACATCGCGACCGTCCCGCTCGCGCGTCTTGCAACAGCGGGCGCGGCGGACGAGTCCGGCATTCACGCGGCGCTTGAGCCGCACGTGCTGGCGGAGGCGGAACGTGTGGCGGGCATGGAGCGCGGCGAGCTGGCGGTCGACTGGAGCGTGCTGCCGGCCACGCCACGCAGCCACGAAGCGCAGGTCATGATCGCGGCGACGGCGCGGCACCATCTCGAAGCGCGCATCGAATGCGCGGCAATGGCAGGCATCACGCTGTGCGCCGTGGACGACGAGGCGCACGCCGCGTTGCGCGCCATGCGGCACGCTGCGGCGTACGAGTTGCCGCCGCACGAGCCCTGGGTGGCGATCTGGGTCGGCCCGGAAGGCGTGCACGGCTGGTTTCTCGTCGACGACTCGGTCGTCCGGCACACGCGTTTTCCCGCGCTCGAACATGCCGATCTCGTCGAGGCGCTGCGCGACCTCGTCGACGGCGAGCAGGCCGGCTGCGTGCAGGTCTCGGGTGAGCTTGCCATGTTGCGCGGCGTGAACTTCACGCTGGCCGACATTGGCGACGCGCTGGGCGCGCCGGTGCTGCCCTTTGAATGCGGGCCGCTAGCCGATATCGAGCGGCCGCTCGCGGCAACGCTTTTGCACGATCCGGCGTGCGCGGTGGCGTTCGGACTCGCGTTGCGCGGGGTGGCGGAATGACGCTCGCGCGCGCCGTGCGCGTGTTTCCGCGCCGTGCCATCGGCGGATTCAACCTGCTGCCGTGGCGGCAGGGCGCCATCCGCAGGCTGCGTCGCCGGCGCTTGCTCGAATGGGGCGCCGCGGCGCTTGGCGGCTGCGTGTGCGCGCTTGGCGTCGTGCTTTGGCAGCGCGTCGAATTCAGTGCGCTCGAGGCCCGGCGCGAGGTGCTCGAACGGCCGCTGGCGCAGTGGCGCGCACCGCTCGCCGAGGCCCAGCGCCTGACGCGCGAAAGCGAAGCGCGGCGCGTCGGCGATCAACGCGCGCGGCAGTACGCGCGGGCGACGACGCGTTTTCTCGCCCTCGCAGACGCGTTGGCGAGCGACGTGCCGCCTGGCGTCGGCTTGCAGCAGCTCGCGCAGTCAGCCGATGAGACCGATCTGCAGGCGAGCGCGGCGGACGAATCAGCGGCGGCGGCCTGGCTCAGCCGGCTACGCTCGCTGCCCGCTGTAGAAGCCGTGAGCGTGCGCGAACTCAAACGCGGCGCACCCGCTGGTGCTGCACGCGACACTGCGCCCGACAGCGAGCCGATTCGCGTGGCGGCGCATCTCGTCTGGCAAGGCGCGAGCGCCGTGCCGCGGGCCGGCGCTGCGCGAGCGTCGAGCGGTGCCGCGGCGAAGGAGGCGACATGAGCACGATGTCTGCGCACGGGGGACAGGAACGCGGGCTTGTTTCAGCTTCGGCGGCCGCGAGCAAGGCGCGCCGCCGGCTGGCTGTCGCGCTGACGATTGCAGTGCTTGCCTTCGCCGCGGCGAGCGGCGCTTGCATCGTCGGGGACCCGCTTG